>DASWMZ010000127.1:0-108143 GCA_036399495.1 Pedobacter sp. | reverse complement strand
GGCATTTATCAAAAATACCATCTTCTCATCAAAATCTTACATTCAATTTCTGGCTTCTTGTTTCTTTCATCTTGCCTCCTGTCTCTTTCATCTTGGTTCTTCCAATCTCACTTCTAATCACTATTTTGCAACCTATGCAGTTTTCTGAAATTGTAGGACAAACCGCCGTAAAGCAACACCTTATTCAATCCGTTATAGAAAACCGGGTAAGTCATGCTCAACTGTTTCTAGCGCCTGAAGGTTCAGGAGGCTTAGCACTTGCCCTGGCTTATGCTCAATATATTTCATGCGATAACCGCTTGCCAAACGACAGCTGTGGAGAATGCTCTTCCTGCCGGAAATACAAAAAACTGATTCATCCCGATTTACATTTCTCATACCCTTTTTTTGCAAAGCATAAAGACGACTGTGCCATCAATTTCATTGAAGAGTGGCGGGAAGCTTTTTTATCTAATCCGTATTTAAGTTTAGACGAGTGGAGAAATCAGCTCGAAGCTGAAAATAAGCAAGCGAATATCAATATCTCAGAATGCCATCAAATTATCAAGAAACTAAGTATGAAGCAATTTGAAGCCGAATACAAAGTTTTAATAATGTGGCTGCCCGAATACTTAGACAAAGCAGGAAATACCTTGCTTAAGCTGATTGAAGAACCTGCGCAAAAAACGTTATTTCTGCTGGTTGCGCAAAATCAGGATCAAATTTTAAATACCATACTTTCAAGAACGCAATTGATTAAGGTTCACAGGCTATCAGATAAAGAAGTAGCTAGCTTTTTGATTTCTAAAAAAGGTTTGTCTGAAGATCAGGCCAGCCGCATTGCTTACCTAAGCGAGGGCAATATTCAGAACGCTTTAACGCTTAGTAATGAAGAGAGTAACAATAACTTTGGAATTTTCTCAGACTGGTTGAGAATGTGTTTCACTAACCGGGGGTTACAAGTAGTAGAGTTTTCTGAAAATGCTTCCCGTTACGGACGCGAAAACCAAAAAAACCTTGTAAAATATGGTCTTAAGATAATGCGGGAAGTAACGCTGGTTTTATCAGGAGCTCATCATCTTGTTCATCTTCCTGGAAATGAGAAAGAATTTGTTACTAACTTTAGCAAAACCTTAAACCTGGCAAAGGCCGAAGCTATTATAAACGAGCTTGAAAAAGCTCACTACCATATCGAACGGAATGCAAATCCTAAAATTTTGTTTTTAGATGTATCTTTGCAGTTTATAAAAATATTAAAGTTTAATACGCTTCCGCTAGCTAGCGGAACTCAACATATATATAATTAAATGGGATGTGGTTCATGTTCAACAGGCGGATGTACGCCTGCAGGCTGCAAAAGTAATGGTTCGTGCCTTACTAACGGTTGCAGCAAATTAGATGTTTACGACTGGCTGTCGCATATGGACATGCCATCAAATTATAAAGCTTTTAACATTGTCGAAGTAAAGTTTAAAGGGTCGCGTAAAGATTTTTATATCAATTACGAAAACCATTATCTCGAAAATGGCGAACTGGTAGTGACTGAAACTATTACCGGAGGGTATGATGTTGGCCATATCTCCTTAACAGGAGAGCTGGTGCGTATGCAGATTAAAAAGAAGCATATGCGATTGGAAGACATCACCAAAAAGATTATCCGCCGCGCAACTCCTGCCGATGTAGACAAATGGAAGGCAGCAAAGGACTTGGAATGGGAAACCATGCACAAGGCCCGTACGCTGGCCATAGCGCTTGGTTTATCTATGAAACTGAGTGATGTAGATTACCAGGGCGATAAGACAAAGGCAACGTTTTATTATACTGCCGAAGGGCGTGTAGATTTTCGGGAACTAATCAAAAAAATGGCCGAGACCTTCCGTATCCGGATTGAAATGCGCCAGATTGGAATGCGCCAGGAAGCCAGCCGTTTAGGTGGGATTGGCTCTTGCGGCCGAGAATTATGTTGTTCGACGTGGCTTACTGATTTTAAAACGGTTTCGACTTCGGCGGCCCGATATCAAAACCTTTCTTTAAATACCTTAAAGCTTGCGGGGCAATGCGGAAAATTGAAGTGCTGCCTTAACTATGAGCTCGATACTTATATGGATGCCTTAAAAGACATTCCCGATGAAGTTGAAAGACTCGAAACAATTAAAGGAACGGCCAGACTTCAGAAAACAGATATTTTTAAACGCCTGATGTGGTTTAGTTATCCAAAAGATGAAAATTGGATACCTGTGGCTATTAGCCGTGTTAAAGAAATCCAAAAGCTCAATAGAGATGGTAAAAAGCCCGAAGATTTGAGAGATGAGGCTGTAGAATTATCGGCGGCACCGGTTCCAAAAGTACTCGATTACGAAAATGTTGTTGGGCAGGATAGCATCACGCGTTTAGATGAGCGAAGATCAAACAATAGCAAGAGGAAAAAGAAAAAGAACAATAATAACGGCAGACCACCAGGTGAAGGGAGATCGGCGGAAACAGCTTCTGTTTCTTCAGAAGCTGTAGTTACCACAACCGCTGTAACTCCTGAAGGTGAAAAACCCAATCAGGCAAATCCAGATCAGGCCAACAAAAACCGTAATCGTAATAAACGCCGGTTCAATAATAACAAGCCAAAACCTAATGAGTAATCTCTTTACCAGATTAAAGCCGTTTTTAATTCTGTTAATCGTGGTAACTAGTACGAGTTGTGCGGATAATTCGATAGTCGACGTTTATAAAGAGATCAGCAGCAGGAATTGGAGTTATATAAAAAAGGTAAGCATTCCGGTGAAAATCGACGATTCTGGCAAAGCTTATAACCTGTACATGAATTTACGACACACCGCAGATTATAGGTATTCAAATATTTTTGTTCGCATTCACCAAATCTCGCCTGGCGGAAGAAAGTCGACCGAACGCAAAGAATTTCAATTAGCTTACCCCGATGGGGAATGGCTTGGAAGCGGTGCCGGAAACATTTATTCATACCGACTACTATTCAGAGAAAAGTATAAATTCCCGTCTAATGGGAACTATATTTTTGAATTTGAGCAGAACATGAGGGATAATCCGTTGAGAGAGGTGAGAGATGTAGGGATAAGGGTTGAGGTTGCGGAATAATCTATATTTCTGATAGCTTAGAAAGAGCTTGTGATAGACCTGCGAAGCAGGAACGAAGTCTGGCTTTTTAAGAATGCCATATCGGCACTTTCGTTTGTTTCGAATAATTAAATTGATTATTTTTTCATGAACGTGAACGGGCTTAGGGGAAGTTCAATCAGCGGCTTTAGGATACAATATCCCTTGTTACAACGGGATTACAAATCCGACGAGCGGTATTCATAAATAAGAGGTCAGGTCCCAACTCTCAAAATCCTACCAAAATTGTTTAATCCACATGAAGCGAGTATCATTTAAGGGATAGGTAGGTCCTCTATTATTCTATGCAACTTTTGTTTCATGTTTCCGTAAGCACCTGCACGTCCTAAAAAATTATAAATAAAATTTTACTAATCCCATCTATTTTGAAAATACTGAAAATCTGCTTTTTAAGCATTCTATCATTAATTGGTTCTATAAGCTATGCTCAAAAAATCACATCCGAAGAAATAAAGTATAGCTATAGTCGCTTACCCATGATAGCTTTAAACAAAAGCATCAAAAATTACATGGTTACATTTGAAGCTTCCTATGAAGCTAAAAATGAAGCTTTGTTAAAGGAGTATAAAGAAGCCAGACTAGCTGAAGCTGACAGATACAAAAAAGAAATGGCATTGTATCCTGGCCTTCTAAAGGCAGCGCAAGAAAATTATGAAAAAGAACTTGCGGAGTATAATAAAAAATCTTTCGGTAAAAAATTGCTGGAAAAACAGTTACTTGAGGAAAGCACTAAACCTGTAAAAATCTTGCCCCCTAAACCCTACCTCAATGAAATTGAAAAACCTATCTTACAAAGCTCATATGATTATAAGGTATTAGCAAGCACATACCTTAAACTTGAAGGATATCAAAATGCTCCTTCAAATGCCTTGAAAATTACTGTGTTGTTGTACGGATTTGATTATACCCAACCCAGAACAATAGATGTACAGGAAAGCCGAATTAGTACAGGAACAACGAGTCCTACTAATACTTATAAAGCAACACTATATCATACCGAATTTTCTTACAGACATCCGATGGCTATTAAAGTAACTGCTCCGGATGGGAAAGAGTTATTAAGTATAACACCACCAGAACTCAATCTATATAAGATTTACAAATCTCCTAATACAGATAGGGGCCTAACAATTAACAGGGACTTACTTGTAAAAAATATGGAGGAAAAGGTATTACAGGATAATCTTACATATATAAATAACCTCCTGAACGATAGGTTCGGGTTCTCTTCCCCAAGCAGAACAGCAAAAATTTTCTTTGTTAAAAAGGGTGGAGACGAGTATGCAGATCTTACTACTGCCTTTAATGAGGTATCGGCAGCCCTCCCTATGCTACAACAAGACTCAAATACAGCAAAAGAAAAGCTCGATAAAGCTTGTAGTACATGGAACACTGCATTATCACAATCTGATATGAACAATAAAAAAGCTCGTATTGATAAAGATATAACCCTTGGTATTTGTAGTAATTTGCTTGAAGCCTATTTTGCAACTGGAAATGTAAGGGAAGGAAAAGCTTTACTTGATAAAATGAGTTCTTTTAGTCTGTCTTTTACCGAACGTAAGATGAAGAATGATTTCGAAGCACTATTTACTGATCTTAAAACACGTCAACAAAATAATCTATAATTATGAAATTACTTTTAGCAGTATTATTACTTGTTTGCATTGAAAATTCTTTTTCACAAATTAAGGTGAGTCACAGTGTCCCTCAAGAATTTAAGTTGATTGATAAAAAAACTGAAAATGCTACCTATACCACCGAAAACGCAGATTATTTTATCCTTAAAAACATGAATATGTCTGTAAATTTCGGCCAAAGAATTGTTGTAGCCGATAAATCAGGAAAAATCACTGCAGCGAAAGAATTGAAGTTTAATCCTGGAACTTTTAACAATAGCCTCGAAATCATTAGCATGGGGGTTGTTAAAAATACCCTTGCTGCATTTGTTACAAACCATAATAAAGGGGAGGGAAAAAATACATTATCCATTCGCACGATTGATGAGAAGGGAGATTTCTCTTCTACTGACATATCAGTTGGTCAGATTCCTTTCCTGAAACTGACGAATCCCGGAGATTGGTATATTAATGTAACACCAGATAAGAAACATGTCGCAGTTGTTGGTCAATTACCTCATGAAAAAAACAAGGCGGATCAATTTGTTTATTATTTTCTGGATGAAAATTTTAAACAGATTAGCACCGGTCAATTCAGTTTTCCGTCTGTTCTACAAAATATTGGTATTACCGAATTACTAGCTTCAGATAAAGGTGATTTTCACCTTTTAAGTCAAGAATACGACAAGTCATACCTTTATCCGGTTATATATCAAGCTAAAATAAATTCAACAGAAACAAATATAGTTCCAGTTAAAATTGAGGATCCCGGTTTAAAAAATATCGGCTATAAATCCGTGATGAATACCAAGGGGGAGGTCGTTCTAGCTGGCTATACTCAGGCAAAAAAAACATTATCGTCAGGGAACAGCATTTCCGGGACCTGGAACTTCAACTCATCTAAACCTGCTGAAGTAAAAACTGAACCATTTGAAAAGCCAATTGAGAATCTTGTTCCAAGTAGTCTGTTATTAAATGGAAATACCTATTATTTAATAGGTGAGCAGTATACAAAATCAAGGGAAACACCTACCAGTCAGCAAGTATTAGCGAGGGAAGAAAATTTTAATTTCACCTATGGTGATATTGTCGTAATTGCGTTCGATGAAGGGGGTTTAAAGAAGTTTCAAATCCCTTTATCGCGAAATCTTTCCGCACGCAATGTGTATCAGGATTTAGCTATCGCAACCGGAATTTTAAATAATAAACTTACTTTGATTTACAATGATCAATATAATAAATATGTAAATTCAGGCAATGAATATAAATATGTAAAGCTACCAGTGGCAACTTCAATAACTAATGATGGGTTAATGGAACAACCTTCAGCTTATTCAAAAGAGTTTGATGTGCTTAATACTTCATATAAACTATATCCACTTTTCAATAGTACAAGTAACAACAGAATGGTGTTATTATCTGCAGATGACTCAAATATTAAAGCGGCAGTCTTTAAATAATGTAGTTGTTGGGAATGTTTGTATAGCTCATCCTGACTTGTGATCTAAAATTCGGCAATACGCAACCGAACTTAAAAGCATAGTGTGTAAAATAAATGTGGTATTTCGATTAATCCAAGTTATTCAATTTGTTATACCTTTTAGAATAAGTTATTAGACCCCATTACCCGCTCTTATGATCCATATTTGTTACAACATCAGGATTAAAAAACCAGACAAGAGCGTGATAAGGGTTGCGGTTGCGGAATAAATTATCAAGGGCAATTAGCCACACATACTTTTTTAGAAGTTATATATAAAACGGTAAACTTACCAGTAGTTGGCCCGTGAGCAGTCACAATATTATAATCTATAGACAGAGTGTTATCTTGTTCAATTCTTATCCCGAGTTTTTTTTCAGTTCGTATACCACCACTTTTATTTATGTACTTGTAATCAGTAATCTTTGAATCCGAGTTGCTCAATCCGGTCTTGACATTGAAGTTAATATGATAGTCGTTGTCTTCGTTGGGAAGCTCAAAAGTGGTCTGCAAAGTGCCATTTGGATTCCGAACTTTTAGCCAGTTTGGATAAATATTTGACTCGATTTCAAAATCGAGTTTTCCATATTCATTCTGTGTTTCAAACATTGGTGTTGAAACAAATGCAGGTATGTGCTTTGAATGAATAAAACCATCATTCAGGTCTATAGAAACCAGAGCTTCATCTGCTGTCAACCGTGCAAACCGAAGAGTATAAGTGCTATCATATGTAATCAAGCTGTCAGGTGGGATTGTGCTGCCAGCAATATTTAGATTAACGCCTTTAATATTCGTAATTTTTACTTTTCCGGTTGAATTCTCAAAATCAAGTGAAATCACTTTAAAATTCACAAATACCGAATCTTTAGTTTGTTTGACCAGATGAATAAATGGTACTTGATAAGCTTCTGAAATACAGTTCTGCCATTTCTCTAATGCACTTATGAAAGTGGCGGATTGAGTATAAGTCCCGGTTAAAGCAATCTGTTCTTCATAAGAGAATTGATATTCTTTTTTTCCAGTATGATGGATACAAACTTTGGCAATCTTGCTTTTGTTTATTAGGTAATCCTTAGAACCGTAAAAAGGAACCTTTATCTGACCGACAAGCTTCGACCTTCTATTGAGTGCCCTTTGCGATCCTGATTCATAAACAAACTTCAATTTTTCCAAATACTCATTATTAGTTTTTGCCTTCAAATGATGAAGAATTGGTTTAAAAGCCTCTGAACAGTCAGTCTGTGCAATTGATACCTCTATACCTAAAACTATTATGTATGGAATTAGAACGAAGGATCTAAAACACGGCTTCATATTATTGGCAAAATAATAATTACCAATCGAAATATAATAGGAGATACTATGCCTTAATTATTATTGTAAATTATTGAGAATCTACAAAAGCGTAACTAAGGCTGAGGGTTATAAGTACTTTGATTAGAACTAATCGATTATCGAGCTAGCCCTTCCACTTGAAAGATTTAATCATCACATCTATATCCTTTCTGATAAAATCTAGTACAGGTTGTATCGAATCTTGCCTTGGTAATTCATGAAAATAGAGTGACCCTCTAAGATAATTCTTAGTGCTGTCGGTTAAGTAAAACTGTATAGCTGATGCGGTATTCCCTTTAATCGAATAAAAAGTACCATACACTTTATGGTCTGGATACGAAATCCAGGCTTCGTCAATAGCAGTAGCCTTTACGGTATGTTTAAAGGCCAGTTTGCGGGTATCTTCCACAATGGCGTTAAATGCTTTCTCTGAAGAAATGGGATGATAACTTAAGTGGATACGGCTGTTAAAGCGAGGATAAGCAACGTTTAGCCAGCACGGTTTAGATTCTTTAGAGCTATCAGCCACTACTGAAGCGTAAACGGGATAATCAAATGAAAATTTACAATCGCTGTTAAACGTTTGGTATTTCTTTTCAGGTAACTCTATTCTAAAATATCCCCGCGGTTTAGGCGAATAATCGCTTCCAGAAGAACATCCTGAAAAGGTGATAAATAAAATCGATATATAGAGAAAAAATCTCATGTTAGGTGTTCCAGATTTCCCAGGCTTTTTCTGCTTGCAAATGAAGCATTTCTTCGCCGTTTTTTATCGTCGCATCTTTCTCCTTACCACGTTTTAAAAATTCGGTTTCCGCCGGGTTGTAAACAAGGTCGTATAATAAATGCTTTTCCGTAATATAATCATATGGAATATCTGCGCAGGCCGTTACATTGGGCGACATTCCCAATGGTGTGGTATTAATAATCAGCAAATGTTCTTTCATTATTCCCTGATTCAGCTGGGCATATTTTATCTGCTTTCGACTGGCCTTACGTGATACGATTTGAAAGCTGATATTAAGTTTCTCCAATACAAAAGCTACAGCGCGGGCAGCACCACCGTTACCCAGAATCAGCGCTTTAGTATGGTACTTTTTTAATAGCGGCTTTAAAGAAGCCTCAAAGCCGTAGGCATCGGTATTATGGCCTTCAAGTCTGACCTTCATTGAAGAAAAGTCTCCGGTAAAAAAAGACTCTAAAGGCTTTTGATTAATGATTTTTATGCAATTAACAGCATCAATCGCTTTTGCTTCAGGCGTTACTTTATCAAGGTAATACATGATCCCGATTTTATGTGGTATGGTTACATTTATACCACACAGATCCGGATTAGCAGTTATTAATTCCTGTATATCGCTAATATTTTCAAGCGGGAAAAGTTCATATTTGCAATCTTCCAATCCCTCGCTTTCAAACTTTTCTGTAAAATACTTTTTAGAGAAAGAGTGCCCCAAAGGGAATCCTATCAACCCGTATGTCTTCATTTATGTGTTAGGAATCTGACTAAGAAAATGATTAAATGTGTCGCCACGTAAACCTAATCTGATCGTTTCTAATGGAATAACTTCGGCAGGCGCTATATTTCCAAGATTAACATTGGCACCAATCAGCTTAATAAACCAAACCTGCTGATCTTTTTGAGGAGCTTCCCAGATAATTTTATCGTCGGGGATTTGAGTTAAAATCTCATCAATCAAACCTTCACGTACTTCCCCCGAATCACGGTAAATGCCTACATTACCACCTTCTCTCGATTCTGCTATAAGTTTCCAAGAGCCGGCTTCTAGTTCGGCGTTCATCAATTTAATCCATTTATATGGCGCAAATATCTTCTGCGCATCTTTAGATCCCACTTCAGAAATAACAGTAACCTGTTCACTTAGTTTACTGATATACTCACATTTTACTTCATGTGGAATATCAATGGACCCATCAGATACCTCGGCATATTTCATCCCGAATTTATCCAGAGCACGACGATAATCGTCAAATTGATTACGAATTATAAACGCCTCGAATAAAGTCCCACCAAAGTATACCGGGATGTTCGCCTCATTATACACTTTAAGTTTAAGTTCAAGATTTGGCGTAACGAAGGAGGTTGTCCAACCTAGTTTCACAATATCTGTATGCGGACCAGCTACCTCTAAAAAATTTTCAACTTCCCTAATACTTAAGCCCTTATCCATTACCATAGTAAGGCCATTACTACGAGGTTTTTGAGTTCTGTCGGGAATATCGTTTAAATTATAATTCATACTTATAGCAAAAAATCCAATACCGGATTTGGGCCCAAAGGTATTGGATTTCTTTTACACTTTAAAGTTCTTATCAGAGCATATACCTATTAATTACATCGATAATAACTTTATTATTTTGTAATTGAGGCAAATATTCGAATAGGATTTCGTGTTTTGAAGGATCAATTTTCATGGCAATTTCCAGAAAGTTGACGGCTTCGTTAGTTTGTCCATCGGCAAATAAATAAGCCACCATGCGGTAATATAATTCAGCAGCTTCGGGATTGTTTTTAATAGCGTCCGAAATGGTTTCAATAGCTCCCTTCAGATTACTTTGCTCATATAAAATTGATGAATAATCTAACCAGGCTTCTACATCCTGAGGATTATATTCAATCACTTTTTCATAAGCTTTTTCAGATTCATCAAGCTTACCTAGTTTATACTGCGCATCAGCAATAGCGAACCAATAATCCGGATTTTTATCGTCTATCGCTAAAGCCTTTTTATAAAAATGCAAGGCCTCGAAGTTTCTGTCTTCAAAATCAAGTGTTACTCCAATTCCAAACCAGGCATCTGCAAGCTTCGCATCCAGTTTAACTGCTTTTTTATAATAAGAGCGCGCCTCCTCCATTTGCTCAAGCTTTTCGTAGCATTCGCCAATGGCACAATAGGTATCGGCATTTGGCGGTTCGTACTCAAAAGTTTGCTTATAAACTTCAATAGCTTCCTCAAACTTGTCTAAATGCACCAAACAATTCCCTTTGTTAAAATAAGCTGAGGAAAAGTTTTCCTTTATCAGGATAGCATAATCGTATGCATCAATTCCCTTTTCATACAAACTCATTTTATGATACGCATTGCCAAGGTTGTACCAGGCCGCATAAGAATAGGGTTCGGTATCTATATACTGATTATAAAACTGGATGCTTTCTTCCTGCTTGTCCAGTACATCATAACAAAAAGCCAGCTCATATAAAGCATCCTGGTTTTCCATGTTTTGCTCCAGACACCTTTTAAGATAGGTGATCGCATTCTCATACTCACCCATATTTTGGTAAACAAGTGCTATCTGCAAAAGAATATCATCAGTGTTTTCGGCCAGTTCAAGGGCTTTTTGGTAATTTTGCAAAGCTTCCTCATGCCGCTCCAGCGCTTCATAAATATTACCCCTTATTATGTAGATATCCGTTTCAGACGGCTCAAGTGTTTCTGCTTTACGCAGAGCTTCAAAAGCACTGTCTAACTGGTTTGTTACCACGAAAAGCTGAGCCTGTTTAATAAAAAATACTGCTGCAAATGGATGCTGGTTTACAGCATATTCTACAACTTGCAAAGCTTTTATCGGATCATTTTTTTCGATATAATAATCGATAATGTTTTCAAAGGCCTGCGCATCGAAAAAGTATTGATCCTTATTCCGGATCATTTCCTCGTATCGCTCTACTGAAAATTTTGGATCTTCAGAGAACTCAAATTCAAAATCATCTTCCATTTAAAATAATTTAAGAACACTCCCCGATAATCGGTATAAATTAGAACCAGAAAACTTCTATACAGTTTAACCGCAAGTAATTTAAATTTAAGCTGAAATAGGTTTAAAAATACTTTTCAACAAACCAGGCATTTGAGCATAAACTTGGGAATACAGTTAAAAAGAGCGGCAATTCGAGTGAATAAGTTTTATATCCGAGTGCGTTGTGATAATTAAATATACAAAAACTCAGCCAATAAATTAAGCTTAGTATCTTTGAAATTATATGACCCCAGCTGAAATCAACATCAAATTTAAGGCTTTGCAGCAGCGCCTGGCGAAAGACTTCGATTCTGACGAGCCTGATATAAAAGTAATTCTCTTCTTAATTGGCGTTCAGGAGCTCGGAAAGGGCCCAAAGAAATTTTCTAAACGCCAAAAAGAAGAGCTGATGCATATTGCAAACTGCCGTTTGTTTAGCGAGTTGGGCTTTTACGAACTCGAGGGCTTAGATCAAGATGGTTGGCCGCATTGGAAATTGGTTAAGGCTATCCCAAGCTATACCCTCTTGGAGCAAGAAATGCTTTTGAAATCGCTAATTGTTAACTATTTCGAGTAATACCGCAAAATCAAATTATTCGTTTAGTGTTTATTAAATCTCAATCCATGAAAAGAATCTTATTAATATTTCTATGCCTGACTGCCACATTAACATATGCCAGGAGACCAAAGATGTATTATGTCAGCATAAAAAGTGATAAGGGTGAATCGATAGTTCGGCTTTATAATGAAACGCCTAAGCATCGTGATAACTTTGTAAAGCTGGTGAAAAGCGGTTTCTATAATGGGACCATTTTTCATCGGGTGATAAAAGATTTTATGATTCAAGGCGGTGATCCGGATTCGAAAAATGCTAAGCCCGGAGTTATGTTGGGAAACGGATCATTGCCTTATACTATCCCAGCCGAATTTAATCCGGCACTTTTCCATAAAAAAGGAGCCCTTGCTGCCGCGAGAGATGAAAATCCTGCTAAGGCTTCCAATTCTACCCAATTCTATATAGTTCAGGGCAAGAAGTTCAGAGATGAAGACTTAAACAGATTGGAGCAGATGGGGCTTCATGGCCAAAAAATTCCACAAAACCAGCGTGAAATTTATAAAGCCATCGGCGGCACTCCGCACCTTGATCAAAAACATACCGTTTTTGGAGAGGTAGTTAGGGGAATTGACCAGGTTGATGCCATTGCTTCTGTAAAAACTGACGCCGTCAGCCGCCCTGCAGAAGACATCAAAATTCAAGTTAGATTGCTTAAAAAACGTGAGGTCAAAAAGTTAGAGAAAGTGTTGATCAAAGAGTCTTTCAGAAAAAAATTAATTATGACTGGTTCTTAAGGATGAAGATTGTTACCTATAATGTAAATGGCATTCGGTCTGCCTTTAGTAAAAACTGGCTTTTATGGCTTCAGGCTGTAGATGCTGATGTAGTCTGTTTACAAGAAATTAAAGCCAATCCAGAGCAGCTTTCAGAACTGTTAAGGCATATCGAATACATGGGATATCAGCATTACTGGTATCCGGCACAGAAAAAGGGGTATAGCGGTACAGCAATCCTTTCTAAAAAAACACCTTTAAAAGTGGAATATGGCTGTGGCCATTGCGATTACGATTTTGAAGGAAGAATGATCAGAGCCGATTTCGAAGAGCTTTCGGTCATGAGTACTTATTTCCCTTCAGGCTCCAGCGGTGATATTCGTCAGGATTTCAAATATCGTTTTCTCAACGATTTCCAGGATTATATCGCTAAACTTAAAGTCGAACATCCCAAAATGGTTATTTCCGGGGATTATAATATCTGCCATAAGTCAATTGATATTCATAATCCAAAATCTAATGCTAAGTCGTCGGGATTTTTGCCTGCGGAGAGGGAATGGATGGAAAATTTTATTGATACCGGATTTATAGACTCATTCCGGCATTTCAACCAAGATCCTCATCATTATACTTGGTGGAGTTTCAGATCAGGAGCCAGAAAGAAAAATTTAGGCTGGCGTATCGATTATAATATGGTTACTCAAGAGTTAGAACCGAACTTAAAACGCTCAGCCATTTTATGTGAGGCCATTCATTCTGATCATTGCCCTGTACTGCTTGAATTAGAATTATAGCGAAGCGTCATCCCGAATTTATTCGGGAACTAAATGAGTTAACATCCTTACTAGATGCTGAAACAAGTTCAGAAGGACACACAAAATCCCCTCCTCTGAGTATCGTTTCTTCCCTGCTTTGCCTAAAAACTAAAACAACCCCATCTGCTTTCCACCCCTTGGTGTGAAATGTGTAAAATTATAAGGCGGCATTGTTTTTCCAGATAAAAACCTGTTGACCGAAATATGAAATAACTGATGTATACTTTCCGCTATCTTTCCCTCGCCACGCATCCTACGCCCCCAGTTACTGTCGTTTAATTTCCCACCATGACATTCCGCAATTGCGTGAAGAACTTTTTCAGCTCTATCAGGATAGGCCTTATGAATCCAATCGGTGAAAACTTCTGCTATAGAACCATTCAATCTAATCACTGTAAAGATGGCTGCTAAAATTCCTTCGTCTGCTGCAGCTTTTATTAATGTTGGTATTTCATCGCTATTTAAGCCAGGCACAATCGGCGCCATCATTAACCTAACCGGAATTTTCGCAGAAGAAAGCTTATTTATAACTATTAGACGACTTCTGGCAGTAACCGTTCGCGGCTCCATTTTTTGTCTTAAACTTTCGTTGAGCGAATTAATAGTTACCGTAACATGAACAAGATTCAATTTGGCCAATTCCTGCAGAATATCAATGTCTCGAACTACCAGATTATTTTTACTGATGATACTTACCGGATGCTTATACTCTAAGAAGACCTCCAATAATGACCTTGTGATTTTAAGTTTCCGCTCAATAGGCTGATAGCAATCTGTATTGCCCGATAACATAATAACTTGTGGTTCGTACTCTTTCTTGTTGAAAAACTGCTCTAGCAAGGGAGCGGCATTTCTCTTTACTACAATCTTCCGTTCAAAATCCAGACCTGCACTAAAGCCCCAATATTCATGTGAATTCCTTGCATAACAATATAAGCAGCCATGCTCGCAACCTTGATATGGGTTTATCGAATGCATAAATGACAAATCCGGACTGTTAGAAATGCTTACAATCTTTTTAGGATACTCCTCGAAAATTTGAGTGTTTACATTCTCATGCATTTCTTCGTCAAGGCCTTCAATGTGCTCGGCTATATATCTGTTCTTTTGAAATCTATTATGAGTGTTAACCTGTGCTCCCCGTCCTTTAAAAAATTCTTTATTCTCTTCAAATGGCATAATCAAAAATACTAAAATATTTAGTATTATCTCTGATAAAATGAATGCACTTTCAGGTATCATTTCCTGAAATTATGCGTATAAACGATGGATGGAGTTAGATCCATTAAAGATATTTTATCCATTTTATTAACCCTGTATAAGGATCATTAAACATTTTTGATGAAGAGCTTCTTGATTGTTTTCTTCTTTCTTTTGGTTTTTGAGGCCGATTTATTTGCCAAATCGGGCGGTGATTCTTCAACAACGAAAATATTTGGAGAGCCTTCATCCGTAAGTACAATCTCACTTTCAAATGATGAAAGCATCCTCTTTTGGGAGACATCTTCTACGGTGAATTCTATATTTCCTCGATTTTTCACACAAAAAATAAATTTAATCGGGGAAGCTGTATGGGGGAAAGATGTTGCAGTCACCATTAAAGACACCATAATTCGCTCTTCACATAAACTTATCCCCGACGGACTTGGCGGAGTAATTATCACTTGGGAACAACGGTCGATACATAACGAGACTACAGATGTTTACGCTCAAAGAATCGATTCAAGCGGAAAGGTTCTTTGGGGACCACAGGGGAAAAAAATTTCAGGCGCAGAAGGATCTCAAATTGCTCCCCTTATAATCTCTGATAACAAAGGAGGCGCCCTGATTTCCTGGAATGATTCGAGAAATGATTTGACTAATAACAACTGGGATATATATGCACAGCATGTGAATGTTGAGGGAGAAATTTTGTGGGAAGAAGATGGCTTAGTAATTAGTGCAGATTCGAAAGATGAATTTTTAGGAAAAATCCTGCCTTCTGTAGATGGAGGTTTAACTATAATTTGGAACAAGGTTGTACCCGATATCGATGGACGCGAAGGATATGATTTTTATTTTCAAAAAATGAACCCGGAGGGTTTCGCTTTAAATGTTTTTCTTCCAACAAAATTTTTAACGCTTCCTCCCGGCGATACAAATTATGCTTTAGGTGGCGATATTCTAAGCGATGGAAAGGATGGTTTCTTTTTGAGCCTGGCGGTTAGCGACTTTAAAACTATCGGCAGCAATCTACATTTACAACATATCTTAGCGGATGGCAATTCTGTGTATACGGGAAATTTAGGTATTAAAATCGACACTTCGTTCACATCACAAAACATAACTAGCATTCAGACTGACAGTTTAGGATATTTAATAGTAAACTTTAGTAATGACGATACCCTGAAATCTGTAAAGAAATTTGATGGATTTGGTAACGAGGTTATAGAAGAACTTTTTGCGATTAATCCTGACGATTCCAATTTATTTGTAACGAGCGAACTGCACTTAGATACTCTCTCTTACGCCAAGGTTGCGATCATTAATAAACCATCGTATTTAATAAATAGTAGAAGATCAAATCAATCAAAGAATACATCTTCATCGTTTAATAAAATTGCGGTTATTAATAATGCATCGCGCAAAGCATTTGCAGCCGTCTATTCTTCTAATTCTGATTTGCAAAAATTATTATCCAAGGATAAAAATTGGTGGGAGGTTACTCCATCTACAAATTTCTATCAGGATTTAAATCGTGGTATACTGTATCGCAAAGAAGAGGAGATTTCAATATAATTTGCAGGGTTTTACAAAGTGTAAAACCCTGCAAATGAGTTATCAAACCGCTTCGGCAGTATTTGTCGAAACTCCTAATTCCCTTTTAACTTTCACCAATGCCGACCCAATAACCTGGTGCATATCGTAATATCGATATTCCGCTAAACGCCCACCAAAAATCACGTTTGGTTCAGATTTAGCTAAGTCCTGATATTTTTTTACGATCGCAGAATTATTTTCATCGTTAACCGGATAGTAAGGTTCTAATCCCTTTGACCCCTTTAAAGGATATTCTTTTGTAATTACCGTTCTAGGTTGCGTTCCAAACTCAAAATGCTTATGCTCGTAAACCCTGTTATAAGGAGTTTCCGCATCTGTATAATTAAAAACGGCATTTCCCTGATAGTTCTCCTGATCAAGTGTTTCTACTTCGAATTTCAAGCTCCTGTATTCCAGTTCGCCGAACTGGAAACCATAGTATTCATCTATTTTACCGGTAAAGACAATTTTATCGGCCATGCTACTAAACTCCTCGCGATTGGCGAAGAAATCGGTATTCAATCTAACTTCAACACCTTCTAATAGTCCGTCTATAATTTTATTATACCCTCCTACCGGGATTCCCTGATACTTATCGTTAAAATAGTTATTATCGTAAGTAAAACGAACGGGCAAACGCTTGATAATAAAAGCCGGTAACTCAGTTGCTTTTCTGCCCCATTGTTTTTCTGTATAATGCTTTATTAACTTCTCATATATATCCGGACCAACAAGCTTAAGAGCTTGCTCCTCCATATTGGCGGGTTCAGTTATACCAAGGCTTTCGATCTGCTCTGCTATTTTAGCTTTTACCTCAGCAGGTGTTTTAGTTCCCCATAGCTTATAGAAGGTATTCATATTAAATGGAAGATTATAAAGCTCTCCCTTATAATTAGCAACAGGCGAATTGGTATAGCGGTTAAATTCTGTAAACTGATTTACGTAATCCCAAATGTCTTTATCGTTGGTGTGAAAGATATGGGCACCGTACCAGTGAACGTTAATGCCATCCATCTCCTTACAATAGATGTTTCCACCGGCGTGATCGCGTTTATCTATAACAAGGCATTTTTTTCCAGCCTTTGTGGCTTCGTGTGCGAAAACGGCTCCGAAGAGTCCGGAGCCTACTATGAGGTAGTCGTAGTTATTTGTCATTTATTCATTAAGAGTTCAAGAGTTAATACTTTGCTACTTAAAAGTAGAATTACTAAAAAACGAGAAATGGGTTGCTTTGTTTTTATAAAGAAAAGTAAGGTGTAGTTTTTCACTTTTGTATGTTTTGAAACTTTTGCACTATGTTTGACTTATATGAAATTTATTAAAAAGATCCTAAAGACTAAGGGCATAACTAAAGAAGGAAAATTAAAAAAACTCGATAAATATCCACCACTAACCATAGGTTATACGGATATATTAGGTAAGCCCTTTAAATTTCATGACCGTGCGAGCTTCATTGTTACTTATAAAGAACTATTTGTTGAAGAGATCTATAAATTCCTGCCGAAATCCGAAACAGGCATTATAATTGACTGTGGCGCAAACATAGGACTTAGCGTATTATACTTTTCTTTGAATTACCCAAAGTTAAAAATTATAGCTTTCGAACCCCAATATGATTTATTTCTAATTCTTGAGGAGAATGTAAGGCAATTTGATCTTAAAAATGTAGAACTACATAACAATGCTGTTTGGAATAAAAATGAACAACTTAAGTTCTATACAGATGGAGGCATGGGAGGAAGGGTAAACTGCGCATATTTAAGTCAGGAACCAACCGTTGTAGAAGCGGTTCCCTTGAAAGATTATCTTGACGGAGAAATTGAATTTTTAAAAATTGACATAGAAGGTGCAGAGGACACTGTTTTAAGGTCGTGTGTAGGTAAGCTAAGTAAAATAAATCATATCTTCTTTGAATATCATAATACAAAAAACCAACCTCAAAACTTACATCAACTCCTCGAGCTTATGAAAAATGAAGGATTTGAATACTATATAAAAGAATCAGCTATACGATACAAGCCTTTTATAGATACTTTGGTTATTTGCGAAACATTTAATATGGCTTTGAATGTCTTTTGCTATAAAAACCCTTAGAACATTTAAAAGCGGTGATACTAGATGATTTCGATTATTATCTCTTCTGCAAAGAACCATCTTTTAGATGCTGTAACGCGAAATATTGACGAAACAATTGGAGTTACTTATGAAATAATAAGTTTTGACAATTCACAAGGTAAATACGGAATATGTTCTGTTTATAATAAATGCTCTAAGAAAGCTATTTATGAGATAGTATGCTTTTTACATGAAGATATTGTAATTAGGACACGCAATTGGGGTAGGTTAGTAATAGACATTTTTGAAAAAAACCAATCACTTGGCTTACTTGGTGTTGCAGGAACAAGTTATCAACCTTTTATACCATCAGGATGGGGTCATCCGGGATTACCGGGTAAAATTCTTCATTACTTTAATTTAATTCAACATCATAAGTTCTCTGATAAAAATGCAAAGCATTTATATTCGAATCCTGAAGATGCGCAACTCTCGAAAGTAGCTACTTTAGATGGTGTCTTATTGTGTACCACAATAAAAGTATTAGAACAACATGCGTTCGATGAAGACATGCTTCAAGGTTTCCACGGGTATGACCTGGATTTTTCGCTAAGTGTAAATCTAACACATAGTGTAGCCGTGACTTACAATATTTTAATTGAACACTTCTCTGAAGGGAACTTTGAGAAAGAATGGCTTTATGAAAGCATCCGGCTGCAAAAAAAATGGGCAGCTAAGCTTCCGCTCAACCTTGAAGGATTGACTGATAAAGAATGTAGAGTTATTGAAAGAAGACGTTTCAAAGAACTCTTAAAGACGTTAATACAATTTAGAATACCTCTAAGAATTTTATTTGAGGCTCTATTTGAGGGTAATACTTCAAACGTGATAACGTGGAGGCTTAGAGCTAAGCTTTGCTATTATTTATTTAAAGCATGGATAAAGGGGCTTAAGAAACTGACTATTATTACTTAAAGATCAACACCCTGATCCTTAAAGTAAGGGCTCCAAAAAGCAATATGTTTGTCCCATGCATGGCACCCGAATGGGAGCTTACCGCCATTAAGCAACAATGACCGCTCGGGCGAATTTTCGAAAGAGAATTTAAGAGCAGTTTTATAATAAGGAATCACTAAATTCTTTTTGTATCGATTTACTTCAATACTCCAAAAAACATCTTCATGATACCGATGATCAGACTGCGTATTATAATGCCTTATTTTTTCATCATACTGCAAAGATAATTCATAAAACTTGCTTACTCTCCTTAATGAAAACCCGCCATTACCCACTTTATTCTCGAATTGCATATTAGTTGGAACACCATTGATACGCTTGTTGAGCTTTATGTCGAAATACGCTTGAAACTTGGATTTAATCTTCTTTATAAGATCCGGGTAATCACGATGTCTAAGCCAGGGTGCGCCCACATAATCAAATTTCTTTTCGCACCAAAACAAAAGCTCATCTCTAAAAACAAAAGCGTCAAGCTGGTATATCAAAATAAATTCATAATCAAGTAACTGCTTATAAAAGCTTGAATCAAGCATTAATTCATTATAGCCCTGGATACTATTAAAATATCTGTCGTCAAAGCTTATAACCTTTGCAAAATCATTAGAATGAGTAATCTCCGGCAGTGTTAATGTTTGAGGCTTTAAACAAATGATCGGATAGGTGGAAAGAACTTTAAAACACTGTAAGAAAGCAGTTTCCTCTAACCTAGTTAAGTTGGGCTTATAAAAAGGAATTATAACTGCAACAGGGCTTTTATTCATAAAGACTGCTAACCAAATCTTCAAAATGGTTCTGAAAATAAAAATCGTACCCGTTGGGACCTTGCGGTACAACATTTGGAGAAAAAGCGTATGTCTCTAACACCCGTGGCACCTTCAGCCCCTCAGCAATAGAAAACGGAAAAGATTGATTACCGATAAATAGTTTGCAGCCGGCGATTATTTGGGCAAGCTTAAGAAAATCTTGAAGTTCAATCCATTTAATCGTCGGAAGTAGTTTTTTAAGGTCATCATACTCTGCTTTTACTCCTACAAAAAACACTTTTTCATACTTTGCAATAAAAGAATAATCAATACAGGAATTTCTATACCTTTCACTTCTACTAATAACTATACTACCGTTGAAAGCTATGTCGGGCTCAACACTTAACCAAGGAATATATAAGTCAGGATTAATGCCGATCGTATAGCCACACCATCTTCCAATATCACCACGGTCTAATAAGATACCCGCTTTTCTAAAACCATCCAAATCAATATCAATTACTTGGTCATAATAAACCTCACACTTTTCAATATATTCCTGTGATTCAAGTAATGGCGTTAACATGGCTATCATCTTTTCATTTAACATAACTTGCCCTAAAGGATGAGAATAATGTTCTCCTATATTATGGGGCTGATTAAGCTTCAAAAGAAAATTGAACTTTCGACCGGTTAATTCATTTATCTTTAAAAGCGAAGGCAAAGAATAAATGATATCTCCTGAGTTACCACTGTGCACAACCCCAATGGTTTCGAGTCCTTTAAGATCCCTTAAGGATTTATTACTGTTGTGAGCCGAAAAGAAATCGGCTTTTCGTCGCCATTTCTCTTCCTGAAGTTGAAATTTATACTTTTTATACGCTCTTCGATCAGCGATCTTCAAATAAAGGGCCTTGAGAAAATTCTTTTTTGTGAAATTACTGCTTATCATAGCTAATCATTAAATGCCTGCATCTCAACTAGCTTACGGTATAAACCGTTAAGTTGAATTAACTCACTATGCGATCCCTGCTCAATAATTTCACCTGAATCAAGTACCAGTATTCTATCTGCGCTTTTAATTGTACTTAAACGATGCGCAATAATTAAGGAGGTGCGGTTTTCCATCAACTTATTTAAGGCATCCTGAACCAGTTTTTCAGATTCTGTATCCAAAGCGGATGTAGCTTCGTCAAGTAACATAATAGGCGGATTGCATAAAACCGCACGTGCTATGCTTATACGTTGTTTTTGTCCTCCGGATAATTTAATCCCTCGATCACCTACACTCGTTTGATAACCATCAGACGTTTTAATTATAAATTCATGTGCATTAGCAATACGTGCTGCTGCTTCAACTTCCTCTAATGTGGCATTAAGCCTTCCAAAAGCTATATTATTAAAAATGGTATCATTAAATAAAATCGACTCCTGGTTAACGAAACCCATTTGAGATCTTAGTGATTCCATCGAAATATCTTGTATGTCAATACCATCAAAAAATATCTTCCCCTCTTTTGGTTCTATAAAACGAGGCAAAAGATCCATTAACGTAGATTTACCTCCTCCTGACGGACCAACTAATGCTACGGTTTCTCCTCGTTGAACTGTAAGATTTATATTCTTTAAAATCTCGCGTTCTCCATAACTGAAAGTAATATTATCAAAAATAATTTTATCATTAAAGTGATCGATGATCAAGGGTTTAGGCTTATTAACTATAGCCGGCTTTTCATCTATAAGCCCTAAAACTCGTTCGCCGGCTGCAAGGCCTGAATGTATATTGCTAAACGAATCTGTAATCGCTTTTGCCGGCCGTAATACCTGAGAAAATATAGCGATGTAAGTAATAAAATCGGAAGCAGTCAGCGAAGAAATCGTATCGCCTGAAATAATTAAGTAACCTCCATAAAGTACTATACAGGCAACCATTGTTACACCCATAAACTCCGATACAGGAGAAGCAAGTTGTTGCCTGGCCGACATGGACCGGGATAACTTAGAATATTTCTTGTTTTCATTATCAAACCTCTGTTTGATAATATTTGTGGCATTAAAAGCCTTAATTATTTTAATGCCTGACAAGGCTTCATCTAATGTACTGATCATTGTACTGAAAGATTCATGCGATGCAGTCGCCTGCTTCTTTAACTTCCCTACAATTTGCGCAATAATAAAAGCGGTTACAGGTATAACCAATAATGAATATAGCGTTAACTGCACTGATATTGAGAAAAGCATTACAATGTATGCGATAAGCTGTAGAGGCTCACGAAAAACAATTTGTAAGGTATTGGTAACAGAAAATTGGACTACTTGTACATCTGAAGCAATTTTTGAAATAATGTCTCCTTTTCTCTCATTATTAAAAAATCCTACATGGAGATCCATTACATTAGAAAAGATTGTTTTTCGGATGTTCAATAAGGTATAAATTCTTAAATTCTCAATTATTCTTTGAGAAAAGTATTTGAAGACATTAGCCAGGAAAACGGAAATAACAATGGCAATACATACAAACTTTAGCGTATCAAACTTTCCAAATTGAGTTATTGAATAATTAACATAATAATTAAACGTACCTAGAATATTCCAAAGAGATGGAGCAGATGCAGTGGCACTAATATACCTTTTTCCGGAAAAAAGTGTATCTAAAAGTGGTGCCAGTAACGCAAGGTTGAGTGTATTAAAAATTATCGCCAAAACAGTTAAAGGAATAAAAGGAAGGGCAAATTTTTCAAACGGCTTAGCGAAGGATAGTAATCTGAAATAAGTTTTCATCTAGCTTGCAAAGCTACACATTTCTAAACTTTACGCTCGAAATTGCCTTAATGATTTGCTTCGAGAGTTTCTGTAAGAGATATTAGTATTTTAGAATATACAATTAAAGGTTTAAATCTAGATTTGTATCAATGCAGAAAAATTTCACTGAAGCAGAAGCCAAATTAATAAGTGATACAAACGTGGAAAAAACCTCCCTTTACAATCATTATTGCAACTTTTAAATGGCTGGAGAACTGAGGAACCGGATTCTATTTATTAGGGTAGCGTACTTTACAAAGGAAGTAAAATGTGCTGGCTACGTGACTTCGTAAAATGGCAAAATTAGGAATGCAGCAACAGGCAACGTTTTATAGCGCATCTATTTCAAAAAGTATCTGCAGATTCCGTACTAAATATGGAATGCTGGAGCGGAGAGCGTATCAAATTCATATTCAAGGATCATATTATATCTCGCATCTCGACACGCCTGCAGGATAAACTATTGAAAAAGAATATTTCGCTACTGATTCTGAAACATTTTTGGACCACTGATATATGGATGAGATACATGCTTAGAATATTCAAGAAAAAGTTCAAAACAACATAAAATGCAGCAAAAATCGAAAATTGCATTCATTGTTCAAAGGTATGGACTTGAAGTAAACGGCGGGGCTGAGCAGCATTGCAGATTAATGGCAGAAAAATTAACGAGTTTTTATGATGTAGATGTTTTAACCTCGTGCGCTTTGACCTATCTCACCTGGGATAATCACTATTCTGAAGGTAGGAGCATCTTAAACGATGTAAATATCCTTCGCTTTCCTACTGCTACCAGCAGACAGATAAACAAAACCACTTATAATTTCATTAGACGTAGAAAAATCTGGCAAAAAGCGTTAAAGAAAACGCCCATCCTTAATTGGTTGGAAGAAAAGATTCCGTCGCTAAAGCCACAAAAATCAGATTTTGAACAATGGGTATATCAGCAGGGCCCTGCAACACCCGAACTAATCACATATCTGGAAATAAATCAAGCAAAATACAAGGCCCTAATATTTTTTACCTATCTCTATTATCCTACAATCAATGGTCTTGAGATTGCTCCTTCAAAATCTATTTTAATACCTACTGCACACGACGAAAATGCTATCTACATTCCGTTTTTTGAACGGTTGTTCAGACTACCGAAGACAATAATTTATAATACGATTTGGGAAAAGAAATTTGTGAATCAACTATTCAAAAATGATCATATTGATGCTGCAATAGGCGGGGTAGGTGTAGAGATTCCACTTAACCTACCTTATATTAATATTAAAAAGGAATATCAAATTTCTAAAAATTATTTGATTTACATTGGAAGGGTTGAAGCGGGTAAAGGATGCAAGAAATTAATTGATTACTTCAAACGCTATAACAAAAAAAACAACTCCATACAATTGGTTCTGATAGGGCAATTATTTATGTCTTTACCACAACATCCTGATATCATTCCTTTAGGTTTTGTCTCGGAAGAAGTTAAATTTAATGCGTTGAGTCAAGCTGAAATATTAGTTATGCCATCACAGTATGAAAGCTTATCGATGGTTACCTTAGAAGCGATGAAGTTACAAAAACCAGTTATTGTAAATGAACATTGTGCCGTGTTGAAACAGCACGTGAACTCAAGTAAGGGCGGGTTCAGCTACAGAGGCTACAAAGATTTTGAAAATGCTGTTGATAAACTATTGACTGATAAAGTTTTGAGTCGGAAGATGGGAATTGCCGGTAAAAATTATGTGGATGAAAACTATGAGTGGAACAATATTGTCAGTCTTTTCAAATCCAAGATAGAAAGGCTTTAACTTATTCTTTCAAAATTTGTTCATATAACATCAAATACTGAGCGGCGGCTCTTTCCCAAGTAAAATAACTTGCTCTTTCAATTACTGTCTTTTTACGTTGAGGATTCGTTTCATAGTCAGTCATTCCATTTTTTAATACTTCTCTCATATGGTTTGGGTCAAAGCTCTTGAAGTAGTAAGCAGCATCAGCGCCAATTTCAGGCAAGGCAGTAAGGTTTGACAGAAAAACGGGTTTTCCAAAGTGCATGGCTTCTATAACTGGCAATCCAAATCCTTCTGCGATTGAAGGAAATACAAAGGCGGCGCAATTTGCATAATACCAAGCCTTGTCCTCGTCATTTATCGGCCCTAAAAGTCTAACACGATCTGGAGTAAGAGCAGCCTCTTTTAATATCTTCTCACGATAAGCTTTGCTATTCTCTCTGCCCGCGATAATAATTTCGTAGTTGTTTTGGTGAAGTAGCGAAGGTAATATATGAAAATTTTTTTTGGGGAGTATTTCTCCAATTGAGAATAGAAAAGGATTTTTTGGAACGTCATGTGGTAGATAATGCTCTTTAACCGAGAGTTTATCAGCGCCATTGTAAATCACTTGTGTTTTTCCTTTTGATTCTGGAAAATATCGGTTTATATCGTCTTCCACAAATTTAGAAATTGCCACTATTTTATCACATTGGGCAATATTTTCGGCAAGTTTCGAAAGTTTCGATTTCCCTTTTCTGGAAAGAGTTCCGGTTTCGTGAAGCAGATTTAGATCATGTATAGTTAGCACTTTCTTACCACTTAGCTTATGAGGCGGAAGACGGCAGATTTGATCGGTAAAATGAGTAATATCAAAATTCTCACTCTGTGAAAAATACCATTGATGAAGTTTTGAATATTTAAGGATTTTGACTTTAGACCCAAATATGCTACTGCTTTCACTATTTATATAAAATGTGAGATCGATATGAGACTCTTTTTTGCTTACAATCTTTGCGAGGGCTAGTCCCAGACTTTTAGCAAAAAAATATAGCCCCGTATTACGATTTTTTAAGGAATCTAAAGTAATCAATGCCGAGACCATACCCTATTCTTTTCTCCAGCTATTTATAATATTCTTAACATGTAGAGGTGAAATACTTTGTAGCTCCGCACCCTCACTAGTTATTGTGGAAGCCTTAACTCCTAAAGGAGCCCACCTACCAGCATGAATGGGCCTTTTATTCGGATATAATCCCAAGGAATTAATTCCTAATGCTGCAGCAAGATGAACAGGACCAGTGCCAGAAGCTAGCAATCCGTCGGAGTTTTTTACAAATGAAATAAATTCTACCAGCGAAAATTGCCCTGTAACATCTATTACATTTTTAAGAGTTTTAATCCAATTAGTTAGAAACACTTTTTCGTTTTCAGAGCCGGTAATAAATATTTGATATCGGTCGGGATCTAATGAATCAATCAAGTCTTTATAACTATCTAAGCTCCATTCGCGGCCATTGCCTCTAGATTTGGGATGTATTAATAAATTGAATTTTCCCGTTGTAAGCAATACTTTTTGATCGTGTGTAAGTGGGGATATCCTTGATAAACCATAATATAGAGGCAGCTCGCTTCTCTGATACTTTACCTGAAGGCCTAATGTTTTCAGCAACAAAATATTCAATTGCGCTTCATGTAAATCTGAGTTTTTTCTACTCAATCGGACGAGTTTATTACAGGTAAACCAGTGGTATATCCTATTTTTTGTTCCTATCCTTAATTTGATACCAGCCATTTTTGTCAATCTGGCGATCCGTTTTTGAGGAAGAACATGAAGAACCGCATCAAAATTTAAAGCCTTTAATTCATGTACTACTTCTCTATCGCTGATTTTATTCCATTTGTCAACATTTACGAAGTTGTCTACATATTCGCTTGATAGTATAATATCTCTTGTATAACTATTGCCTAGAAAACTTATTTTAACCGGATTCAAGTGCTTCTTAATCAAGCCACACATTGGCAATGTTAAAATCACATCTCCAATTGCATCAGTTCTATTTATCAATATATGCATCAACGCTTTACAATAGTATAGTTTCTATATTCTCCAATCCTCCAACCGGTACACTCATAAATTTTCTGTAAAATTTGCTTACGCAGTGGTTGTGTACTTCTTACTTTTGTGAGATCATTATTGAATGGCCAATTGGCTGCTTTGATGCGGTCTGATATAACACAAGGATGAGTTCCTTCAAATTTCCTAAGTCTGCCTGCATTGCCATAGTCAAAATTTTCGTCTTCTCTGACTTCTCTGAACGCTGCATCTCTGTTGTAAAATAATTTAAAGTTAATTCCTTTTCGAACTAATCCCTGTGGGGGTTTAACCCACCCATAATGATAAATATATGCATCGATTAATTTAACTTTCAATTTTCGACCGTTCCATCTAAACCCTTGAGCATCACGGAACGATTTTACAAATGGGCTATTTCTGACAATCCTTATCTCTCGTCGATACCACTGTCTGGAATCTCCATAAAAATCATAGGAGCCATAAAAATGTTTATACTTAAAAAGTAGGCCCTCAATTTCATTGTGCTGTAAATTGTCGATTAATTCTTCTCTTATTATTTTGTGGTATTTCTCATGAACACATTCATCACCCTGTATATAAAAAGCCCAATCCATCTCTGGAGATATCGCCTTAAATGCTTTGTCAGTCTCCGCAGCAAATACCGCACCCCCTTCTCTGATAGAATCGTCCCACACCGTATTTAAAATTCTTATTTTAGGAGAGTCAATGGACCTAATAAGGTTTTCCGTTTCATCTTCCGAATTCCCAACCGCCACAACAAATTCATCACATAAAGGAAGGATAGATAGGATTGCCTCCACAATAGGGTAATCGTTTTTTACAGCATTTCTAATAAAAGTAAAGCCCGCTACTTTCATATTTCAGGTTTCAAAACTGGTCGTGTTAACTGTTGTTCTTTCCAATGATCTTTTCCCTTGTATAGAAAAAACTTGCCCCATTTATATTTGAAAGTTAAACAACCTTCATAATCCACTCCTATCAACCTATAGGGTATTAATGGATTTTCCTTCAAACACTCTTTGATTGCGTGGGTATAAACGGTTGGTCCCGTCATCGAATGTACGTCATGAGGGAACCGGTTTACTTTAATATTCTCTAAAATTAATTCAAGCGCTTTTTTCAGAAAAGGATGATTCGCTTCATAAATAAGTGCCCATTGAACGAATAAATTTGGGTTTCCTTCAGGTGATATAATAGCTTTATCATCGGGCTTGATAAAATCACTCAAACAGCAATTTATATGACTGTCGATATCAAGATACATCCCACCCTTTTTATAAAGCACTGCATACCTAAACATATCTGCCTTCGCGGCTCCGATATCTAATCTTTTATAGGCCTTTAAAACATCCTCTGAAAATTCCTCTGAAAAAAATGATTCAATTCGCTTATCATCATAAAACTGATAATCATAATCTGGATTATTTTTTCTGAATCTTTTAATGTGCCACCTGACTATCAGGGGCAGCTTTTCAGTTTTGAAAGTTTGGTATATCGTTTTGGGTATTGCCATGCTATCCCTGCAAATATAATTGTATAAGTTATAACAGGCTAATTATCTAAATTAGCTTTATGATAAATGCTTTTAAACTTTCATTAAGCTATGGAAGCCAGGGTTAAGTCTTTCCGCGAGATATCGCGTATGCTTACGGTTGTAGAAAACGATTTATCCGGAACAGAGGATATTCTGTTAAATCTTATTCCAAATAAAGCAGTGGTAATAGGCATCACTGGTCCCCCCGGAGCGGGCAAAAGCACTTTAGTTAAAAGCTTAATCAGCGAATTACTAAAGGAAAATGCTCGCATCGCGGTCCTGGCAGTTGACCCTACATCACCATATAATTTCGGGTCATTACTGGGTGATCGCATCAGGATGCAAACTTATTCTACAGATCCTAATATTTATATTAGGTCTATTGCATCAAGAGGCTCTTTAGGTGGATTATCAGGAAAAATAATTGAAATGACTGATGTATTAAAGTCGTCCGGATTTGATTATATCATACTAGAAACTGTAGGCGTAGGCCAGTCGGAAATTGAAATTGCTTCTCTGGCAAATATTACGCTGTTAGTATTGGTACCAGAATCGGGCGATGAAATACAGTCAATCAAATCAGGTATTATGGAAATTGCTGATTGTTTTGTTGTGAATAAAGCAGATCGGGAAGGTGCTGATAAATTCGTGGAGAATCTCCGAAAGATGCCTCAACACAAAATGTCAGTATTTAAAACGGTTGCTACAAAAAGTGAAGGAGTGGAAGATCTAATCACTTTTATCAAAAATTTCCAACATTCGGCTAAAGACAAAACTTATTTATTAGCTCAAAAAGCCTGGAAACTTATTCAGGAAAAACGCATGTCCGACATTCGTTCAGAGTCGCTACAAAAGGAGATTGCTGAAGAATCCGAAAAAACAGGTTTCAATCTGTATAAATTCGTTGAATCTAAAATTAAGAATTCATAATTTCTTCGATTTCTTCAGGCTCGATAGGTATATCAGCCATTAAATCAATATTGCCATCTGCCGTAATCAAAATATCGTTTTCCAAACGGATTCCTAAACCTTCTTCCTGTATATATATTCCGGGTTCACAAGTTAAAATGTTTCCAGGTTCAAAGGGCCGGTAACGACTGGCAAAATCATGCACATCTAATCCCAAATGATGGGAAGTACCATGCATGAAATACTTCTTATATAAAGGCATGCCGGGGTTTTGGCGCTCTACATCATGTTTTGTCAATAAACCTAGCTGTATTAACTGGTCTGTCATGATCTTTCCAACTTCGGTTTGATATTCGTTCCAAACGGTGCCGGACACCAGCATTTTTCTTGCTTCTTTAAAAACGTGTAAAACCGCTTTATAAACATCCGCCTGCCGCCTAGTGAAGCGTCCGTTAACCGGGATAGACCTGCTCAGATCCGCATTATAATTAGCGTATTCAGCTCCAAAGTCGAAAAGAATTATTTCACCATCTTTACAGGTTTGGTTGTTATCATTATAATGAAGGATATTGGCGTTTTCGCCCGAAGCTATAATGGGGCTATAGGCATGCCCCGTTGCTCCTTGTCTTATAAATTCATGTATGATTTCTGCTTCAATCTCATATTCTTTAGTACCGGGCTTTACATATCTCAAAACCCTTAAAAAAGCATCTTTGGTTATGGCGCAGGCCTTAGCTGTTAAGTCGATTTCGATTTGTGATTTTACAGAACGCAATTCGCGGAGAATAGGCGCCGCTCTTTTATATTCATGAAGAGGATATCTTTCTTTTAAAGTTTTGGTAAAGCGCAGGTCACGGGTCGAGATTTCATCAGTTGAACGGTCATTTTCATTGGAATTCAGATAAATGCTTTCAGAATAAGTAATTATCGAGGATAATACGGGCCATAGTTCGTCTAGCCAGAAAACCTGTTTCACGCCCGAGATTTCTTTTGCTCGTTCTTTAGTGTATTTATAACCCTCCCAAACCTTTATCAGGTCGTTTGTCTGTCTAATAAATAGGACTTCCTTGTAATTATTATTAGGACAATCGGGAAATAATAGAAGTACAGATTCCTCCTGATCGATTCCTGTCAAATAAAAAAAATCAGAATTTTGTCTAAAAGGAAAGGTTTGATCTCCGCTTCGCAAGTATTGATCGTTAGAATTAAATAAAGCTATCGCATTGAATTTCAGCTGACTTGTAAATTTCTTACGATTGCTTATGAACAATAATGAATCGACAGGGTTATATTTCATACATCAAACAAAATTGAAATAAAAGATAAACCTTTTTTTGTTTGTTGTGTTTAGCAAAATAAGAAAGGTATGGTATTTGACAATTATTTGGTGATATCAAACTTATAATTAATTTTGTGAAAAATTACGCAATTAAAATTGTTAACCTTAAAAAAAACAAAGCATGAATTATTCTACAATTAAAAAAGTTGTTGCCTGTTCGATGGTGACCCTGGCTAGCTTAGCTGCCTCGGCTCAAGAGACGACCACCACTACAACAACAACTTCAAACTCATCTGCCACGTTGTTTGGCGGTAGAGCTCAGTACAGAACTTGGTCGCTTGGCGTTAACGCAGGAGCATTAACCTCAGCTATTCCATTCGGAACAAACGATTATGGAGTTGATAGTAAATTTGGTTATGGAGCTTTCCTTAAAAAGCAGCTTTCGCACACTTTCGGCTTAAAATTGGACTTTCACCGCGGAGATATTGCTGCTGAGTTTGACGACAATGAAGGAAGAAAAACTCCTTTGCCTGCTAAGACGCCATCTAGCTTCGAAACTGAATTGCACTATGCCCTTGCATTAAAAGGAGTTGCGAATATTGGATCTATTGACTTCTTAAAGAGAGACAATGCAATTAATTTCTTTGTACAGGTAGGTGCTGGTTTAGCTAGTTACAAAGCTTATCCTGAAGCAAATTTTCCTCAAGTAATGAATGACGATGACCGTGAGGTTCGTGAGTTATTTATCCCTGTTGGAGCTGGTGTTAATTTCAAACTAAGTAACAGAGTTGCTCTTAACCTAGGTTACGATGCCAACTTCCTTGATTCTGATAATCTTGACGGATACTGGGGAAATGGTGTATCTAATAAAGACAAATGGTCTTATGGATATGCAGGTCTTGAGTTTTCGCTTGGAAGCTCTGCTAAACCTAGCTTAGAGTGGGCTAACCCAATCGCTTTAATGTATGATGAATTGAAAGATCCAACTCTTCGTCAGGAAGTTGAAGCTTTAAAAACTCGTGTAAGCACATTAGAAGGAACTGTTAACCAACTTTCAGCTGATGCTGATGGTGATGGTGTAGCTGACAAATTCGACAGATGCCCAGGAACTCCTGCTGGTACTGTTGTTGATGGTTCTGGTTGCCCTCTAACTCACCCTGAAGCATCATTAGGTGCCGGCATTTCAAGTGGTTCAACTATCCAGTTTGAATTTGATAGTTCAGTTTTGAAAACTTCTTCTTACCCAGTATTAGATGCAGTTTCAGCCGACCTAAAAGCAGGTTCAGGTAAAGCGGCTTTAGAAGGACATGCTTCTGCTGAAGGAACTGATTCTTACAACATGAATCTTTCAAGAGACAGAGCTAATTCAGTTAAAACTTACTTAGTAAATTCTGGTGTTGATGCTAACCGTTTAAGCGTTAAAGCTTTCGGTGAAAGCCGCCCTGTAGCTTCTAACGAAACTGAAGAAGGCCGCATGCAAAACCGTCGTGTTGAAATTAAAAAATAGGATAATTTAGTATTAAGCTATTATCTCCGAGAGGGCTTCCGAAAAGAAGCCCTCTTTTTTTATATTTGTATATGTACTTTTTTAGAAAAAGAGATCCCAATCGACCGGAAAATTTTAATTTAAAGGTGATGCATTTTATTAATGCTACAGCTATACTAATCTTTCTTGGAGGAATAATTTACAAGTTAATTGAATGGCTCTCTTAACTACATACAGACTTTATGAAAAAACTAATAAATACTCCTAAAGCTCCTGCACCAATAGGTCCCTATAATCAAGCTGTTTTGGTTAAAGACGTTTTATATATTTCAGGTCAGATTGCGATCAATCCATCTAGCGGCGAATTAGTTATAAATGATCTGAAAGATGAGACTCATCAAGTGATGAAAAATCTTGAAGCTATATTAATTGAAGCAGGTTTTTCATTTCACAATATAGTTAAGACTACTATTTTCCTTTCAAATATGTCTTTATTCCCATCTGTGAATGAAATTTATGGCTCTTATTTTTCCTCGGATTATCCTGCAAGAGAAACTGTAGCTGTGGCCGGCCTTCCTAAAGGTGTTAATGTCGAAATATCGGCTATAGCGTATCTGGATTGACCGTTCAGCAAAGCCGATTCAAATACTTTCTATCGGCTCTATCTGCTGCCATAATCTGGGGATTTTTTGCAATTCCCTTACGGGAATTACAGGCTTATCCTGCTGAACAAATTTTATATTGTAGAATATTGTTTTCCCTAGGTTTAACCTTGGTGCTACTGCTTGTATTTAGAAGGCAAAGCATTCAAGGAGATCTTTCAAACATAAAAGCTCTTCCTTCAAGTGAGAAAAAGAAATTTCTACTTTATACGCTCCTGGCAGGGGTTTGCATTACTGTTAATTGGTATTCTTTTATCTATGTTATAAATAACGTAAGCTTAAAATCTTCCGCTTTTGCTTATATGGTATGTCCATTAATCACAGCACTAGGTGGATTTACGTTGTTAAAAGAAAGTGCAACTATTTACAAGGTAGCTGGTATTCTATTGGCGGTTTGCAGTATTTTAATACTCGCTAGAGGATCCTTCCATGATGTAATATGGTCAATATTTATAGCTACCTTCTATGCTGCTTATCTTCTCATTCAAAGAGTTACGTTTCAAATTGATAAGCTGCTTTTGTTAGGTCTCCAGCTAATGATAGCTACGATGATTATAACTCCGATATTTCTTTTCAATCATTTTACCATCCCGTTTGACATACCATTTTGGATTAATATCTCTATCATCGCATTATTCTTCACCATTATCCCACTCGTGTTAAGCCTGTACGCTCTGATGGGCTTAGATTCTTCAACAATGGGAATCATTATCTATATAAATCCAATAGTGTCGTTTACGGTAGCGTTTATGTATTTCAACGAAACCGTGTCAGGCATTCAGGCTGTTGCTTACCTTTTGCTTTTTATTGCTGTAGTAATATTCAACTGGCAATTTATTAAGGAGCTGAATAAAGGGGCTAAAAGAACTCTTTGATTTTCGATTGATGATGCTTTTCAAGCTTTTGAAGCAAACGTATTAATTGTGACTTCTCAGCTTCATTTAGATTTCCGGTCACAGTTCTACTGGCATCTCTGATTTTATCCATATTTATATCTAGTGCTTCTATGCCTTGTTTGGAAATCGAAACATACTTGCTTCTTTTATCTAAATCATTAAGTTTTTCTGAAATAAATCCGGCAGACAAGAGTCTGTTAATAATTTGTATTCCGGTGGATTTTTCCTGAATATTTAAATCAACCAGTTGCTTCTTGGTCATATCGCCGTGGTGAAGCAGGTTTAAGAGAAAAATCATCTCGTCGAGTGTTGAAAATGGTGTTTTCTCAATTGCCTGTTTTCCATATATTTTAGCATACCGATATAGATGAACTATGGATGTATTAATAATGCTTTCGGCTGACCTACCATTCTTCTTACCTTCCCAATCCAAATTATCTTGAGTATCGTAACTAGTAGAAACTTTGTTATTCAACCAATTTGAAAAATTGTGTATAGACGCGTCCCCGAGTGATTCTTTTTCAAATTCTTCAGTAAGAATAATAAGTTCACGGTACAATGAATAACTCATATTTGCATTTTTTTGTAAAATTAGAACATTTTAGTTCTATAATTAGAAAATATTGTTCTAATTTGTTTCTGATAACTTATATTTAATATATTAGTTATAATATCATCCTTATGAATACAGTAGCTAAATTTGATTCATTCGCTTCGAGGTGTAGCCAAACCATCACCAAAGAGTACAGTACCTCATTTTACTCTGCTATACAACTTTTAGATGCCGAGATTAGAAAACCAATATATGCTATATATGGGATGGTTAGATTGGCTGATGAAATTGTAGACACTTTTCATGACTATGATAAAGATACGTTACTTTCTGATTTTAAAGAAGATACGTTTAAAGCAATTAGAGATAAAATTAGTTTAAATCCAATTTTGGAAACTTTCCAGATAGTGGTTAATAAATATAATATCGAACATGAGTTAATAAATTCTTTTTTTGAGAGCATGCGCTCGGACTTGGTCAAAACAAATTATTTGAACGAACCCGAACTTAATAAATACGTTTACGGATCTGCGGAAGTTGTTGGCTTAATGTGTTTACAAGTTTTTTGTAATGGGAACCGGAAAACCTACGATTCGTTAAAAAAGTACGCTCAAGCTTTAGGATCAGCCTTTCAAAAAGTAAATTTCCTACGCGATCTTCAATCAGATGTAGATGATTTAAACCGCTTTTACTTTCCAGGATTTAAGGGTGCTACTTTTAATGATAGTTTAAAACAAAAAATAGAAAAAGATATCCAGGAAGATTTCCGGATGGGTTTTGAAGGTATTAAGCGTCTTCCGCTTAATTGCCGTTTTGGAGTATACGTTGCTTATCGATATTATATGGCTTTATTTAAAAAGCTAAAAAGAACTACATCAGAAACTATTCTGGAAAAGAGAGTGCGCATTCCAAATCACATAAAAATGGTTATTGTTTTTAAAGCCGGTTTGCGCAGCCAACTAAATCTAATCTAATGCAGCCATCATTCGTAATTTTAGTAGATCGCGAAGACCAACAGGTGGGTGTCATGGAGAAAATGCTTGCACATCGAAAGGGCTTGCTACACCGTGCATTCTCGGTATTTATTGTAAACGATAAATTGGAGATGCTTTTGCAAAGAAGAGCTTTATCTAAGTACCATTCTCCGGGATTGTGGACCAATGCCTGTTGCAGCCACCCGGCGCCTAATGAAGAGACTTTAAATGCAGCTAACCGGAGATTAAACGAAGAAATGGGATTCAATTGCAAACTGGATGAAATAAGCACTTTTTCCTATAAATCCATTTTTGATAACGGACTTACAGAGCATGAATTCGATCATGTTTTTCTAGGAACTTATAACGGTCCTGTTTTACCTGATGCCGAGGAAGTAGAAGAATTTAAGTGGCTTTCGTTTATTGAATTAGATAAAATGCTTGATCACAATAAAGATCAATTTACAACCTGGTTTCATTTGGCATATCCGCTTGTGAAAAATTGGATGGAAAACTCAGTGGATTAAGAAAGAAGCGCTAGTCCATTATTTATTCTACCGATCGTTTCATCTTTTCCCAATATAGATGCGATTTCGAAAACTGCCGGTCCAAACTTTCCGCCCACCAGCATTATGCGAAATGGAAGCATCACATCGCCTATTTTCAAACCCTTTTCTTCGGCTAATGCTTTAAAGGAAACTTCCAGATTTGCAGCCGAATGATCAGTTATTGCGTTTACAATTTCACTGTAAGCGAGAAAGAAAGATCCTTTCTCTACTGTCCATTTCGGTTGAACTGAAGCAAGGTCAAATTCTTTAGGCTGGCGGAAAAAATAACCTGCCTGTTGAATAAAGTCTGGCAATAAAGTACACCTATCTTTAACCAGATCGATAACTATTGGGAGTTTGCCATTTTCAGGACTGATTTCAATATTCTCAAGATGTAGTATTTCAATCACTTTTAACTTCAAACTTTCAGCCTCAAGCTTCTTGATCCACTCCGCATTGTACCATTTCGCCTTTTCAAAGTCAAATTTAGCTCCCGACTTATTCACCCGTTCCAGAGAAAATTTAGTGATCAATTCCTGTATTGAAAAAATCTCCTGATCGCTTCCATCATTCCAGCCAAGCATGCCAAGAAGATTAACAAATGCTTCAGGTAAAAATCCAATTTCACGGAAACCCTGCGTTAGTTCATGTGTTTTTGGATCCATCCAATTCATAGCATAAACAGGGAAGCCTAAGCGAGCGCCATCGCGCTTACTTAATTTTCCATGTCCATCAGGCTTTAAAATTAATGGTAAGTGTGCCCATTTCGGCATTGCGTCCTCCCATCCTAAATATTTCCAAAGTAAAATATGTACCGGCGCAGACGGCAGCCATTCTTCCCCTCTGAAAGCATGCGTTATTTTCATCAGATAATCGTCGACTACAACAGCCAAATGGTAAGTTGGCATACCATCAGCTTTAAGCAAAACCTTATCATCAACTAGAGAAGTGTCGAAGCTTACTTCTTCACGTAATATATCATCAAAAGAGATAGTTTCATTTTTTGGAACCTTGATGCGAATGACATAAGGGATTCCATTATTTAATAATTCATCAACCTGACTTATAGGGAGGCTAAGTGAGTTACGCATTCCATCCCGATACGCTTGTCCATATTGGAAGTTAGGTAGTTCCGAACGTTTTTTATCCAGTTCTTCGGGAGTATCGAACGCATAATAGGCATAACCATCTGCAACTAATTGCTCGGCATACTGCTTATAAGTTGATTTTCTTTCACTTTGGCGATATGGGCCATATTCACCGCCAAAACCGGGACCTTCATCCGGCGTAATGCCACACCATTTCAAACATTCGATGATGTATTCTTCGGCACCCTCTACAAAACGTGTCTGATCCGTGTCCTCGATTCGGAGAATAAATTTTCCACCATGTTTGCGAGCGAATAAATAATTAAAAAGAGCTGTTCTAACTCCACCTAAATGCAAACCACCGGTGGGGCTTGGCGCAAAACGAACACGAACATCAACTGACATGGCTTTTAATTTGTTGCAAAGATAGATTTCTAACCACATTGAGTTTCTGAAAATTCAACTTAGCTTAAATATTACTTCCGACTGATTTGTATTTAAATTTAGTAATTGCAAAAACCTCAAATCTGCGTATCTTTGCCTACTTTTTCTATAGACTATGCATTTGACAAAAAATGACACAAATTCTTAAAGATAGAGTTACCGAATTAGCAGCGAAAGTAAATAATCTTCCCCCTCAGGAGGCTCTTACCTTACTTGCTTCTGAATTTGCTGGCAAAATTATATTCTCGAGCAGCTTCAGTTGGGAGGATCAGGTTATATCTCATCTAATTTTTTCGAATCAAATTCCTATTAAAGTATTTACACTGGATACTGGTCGTTTATTTACTGAAACGTATTATGTATGGAGCAGAACTACAGAAATGTACAATGCAAAAATCGAAGCTTATTACCCTAGTCAACAATTGCTTCAGAAGTTTATTACTGAAAAAGGCCCGAATTCCTTCTATGAATCTGTAGAGAACCGTAAAGGCTGCTGCTATATTCGTAAAGTTGAACCGTTGCAACGTGCTTTAACTGGAAACGAGCTTTGGGTAACTGGCTTAAGGGCCGAACATTCCCCTGAAAGACACGACCTGCCAATTCTTGAGTGGGACGAAACAAACAACATTATTAAGTTCCATCCTTTATTGCATTGGACCACAGACGAAGTAAAGTCTTTCATTAATACAAACGGGATTCCGTATAATACTTTACACGACAAAGGCTTTGTAAGTATAGGCTGCCAGCCGTGTACCAGAGCCATTATGCCTGGCGACGATTTTCGTGCGGGCCGATGGTGGTGGGAAGATAAAGCAAGTAAAGAGTGTGGCTTGCATGCCCATTCTTAAATTGAAATATAAGATATGTCGCAATACAAATTAGATTACCTGGACCTTCTGGAGGCAGAGTCAATTCACATTATGCGTGAAGTGGCCGGACAGTTTGATCGTCCTGCTCTGTTATTTTCGGGCGGTAAAGATTCTATAACGTTGGTTCAATTAGCCCTCAAGGCTTTTAAACCTGGCAAAATCCCGTTTCCGCTTGTACATATTGATACCGGCCATAATTTTCCTGAAGCTATAAAGTATCGCGACGAGGTGGTTGAGAGAACGGGAGCAAAACTCATTGTAAGAAACGTTGCTGATACCATCAAAGCAAAAGGGCTAAAAGAGCAAACTGGTAAGTTTGCTTCGCGAAATGCATTACAATCTTATACGCTTTTAGATACAATTGAAGAGTTTGGATTTGATGCTTGCATTGGCGGAGCTCGTCGGGATGAAGAAAAGGCAAGAGCCAAGGAGCGTATTTTCTCAGTAAGAGATGAATTTGGTGCCTGGGATCCTAAACGCCAAAGGCCAGAGCTTTGGAACTTATATAACGGAAAGATTGCAAAAGGTGAAAACGTGCGTGTGTTTCCAATCAGTAACTGGGTTGAATTAGACGTTTGGAATTATATAAAACGTGAAGGGATCGAACTTCCCTCAATCTATTTTACACACGAGCGGGAAGTGCTGGTTCACGGCGAATACCTGGTAGCCGTTTCCCCCTTTATCAGGATTGATGAAGGTGATGTGATCGAAAACAGACGAGTTCGTTACAGAACAGTGGGTGATATGACTTGTACTGCAGCGGTAGAATCAACCGCATCAAGTATTGATGATATCATTGCGGAAATCAACCTCACCAACATCAGCGAACGCGGAGAAACCCGTATCGATGATCAAGTTTCTGAAGCCGCTATGGAAGACAGGAAAAAGAACGGATACTTTTAAGGGAGAGGCAAGAGGTTAGATATAAGGAAGCAAGAGAAATTGCGCTATATCGGCAAAGCATTAAACAAAATATTAAAGAGAAAGAATTGATTTAAGCGCTTGTCTTATATCTTGATTCTTTCATCTTATATCTTAACAAACATGGATTTACTTCGATTTATAACCGCTGGTAGTGTTGACGATGGAAAAAGCACATTAATTGGCCGACTTTTATATGATACCGATTCTATAAAAGTGGATCAGTTAGAAACCATTCTTAAACAAAGCAAGAATAAATCTGAGGGTGAGATCGACCTTGCACTCTTTACCGATGGCTTACGTGCTGAGCGCGAGCAGGGAATTACCATTGATGTTGCTTATAAATACTTTAATACGGATAAAAGAAAATTCATTATTGCTGATGCTCCGGGTCATATCCAGTATACCCGAAATATGGTTACCGGTGCTTCAAACTCCGATTTAATCATTATTTTAGTCGATGCCCGCCAGGGAGTTATTGAGCAAACCCGCCGCCACAGTATTCTCGCTTCGCTTTTAGCAATCCCCCATGTTGTGGTCACCATCAATAAAATGGATATGGTTCATTATTCAGAAGCGGTGTATAATGATATCATGAGCGATTATATGAGGATGGCGGAACAGCTCAACATCAAAGACGTTACTTTTATTCCAATCAGTGCCTTAAATGGCGATAACATTGTAAAGCCTTCAGTTAATACACCCTGGTACGAAGGGGAGACCTTGTTGAATCTGTTGGAAACGATCAATATTTCAAATGATATAAACCATACCGATCCTCGCTTCGCAGTTCAGTATGTTATTCGCCCGCAATCAGACGACTTACATGATTATCGTGGTTACGCCGGAAAAGTAGTGAGTGGTACCTATAAAAAAGGGGATTTTGTAACTGTTCTTCCAGAAGGAATCGATTCGGAAATTGAAGCTGTTGAAATAAATGGTGAAGAAGTTAATGTCGCTTTTGCACCTCAAAGTGCTGTAATCAGATTGAAGCATGATATCGATGTAAATCGTGGTAACGTCATAGCCAATCAAGCCAGCTTGCCGAGAGTTTCTCAAGAAATTGAAGCTGTTATTTGCTGGATGGACACTAAGCCATTACTCCCAGGCAACAAGTATTTGATTCAGGTACACGGAAAAACTGTGCGTTGCGTAGTAAAAGAAATCAATTACAAGCTTGATGTAAATACGCTTGTAAAACACGATAATATAGATCAAGCCGGCCTTAACGATATTGTTAATGTCACTATTAAAACCGCATCTCCAATAGTATTTGATTCTTACGAAAAATTACGTGCTAACGGTGGCGCCATTTTGATCGATGAAACGGCCTTTACTACTGTGGCGGGATGTATGATTCAATAGTGAATCTATAGATTGTTGGAATACAATTTGTTAGGAAAATTCGTTAAATTCATGTTTCCTGGCGGATATTATGCTCTCAACTACAAACTATACATTTCTAATTCAGAAAATTGACGAGTTTATACGAAAGTACTACCTAAATAAAGTAGTAAGGGGTTCCATATATCTTGCAGCATCGATTTTCGCGAGCTATATTTTCGTAACAGTTGCCGAGTATTATGGTAATTTTTCGACCGTAATCCGCACTCTTCTGTTTTACAGTTTTCTTTTATTAAATACGAGCATTCTAATTAATTGGATAATCATTCCGCTGTTATCCTTTTTCAGATTAGGGAAGAATTTATCTCATGAGCAGGCGTCGGAAATTATCGGACAACATTTTAGCCATGTGAAAGATAAGCTGCTCAACACGTTACAGCTAAAGAAGCTGGCCGATGAAAACATCCAACAAAAATCATTAATTGAAGCAAGTATCAATCAAAAAATTGATGACTTAAAGCCGGTGCCTTTTGCCTCTGCAATCAGGATAAATGATAACCGCAAATATTTAAAATATGTATTACCTCCTTTAGCGATAATACTATTTATCAGTGCTACAGTGCCTGCTATCTTCTCGGAGAGTACCGAAAGGCTAATCAAGCATGATGAAAAGTTTGTTAAGAAAGCACCATTTCAGTTTTTGATTTTAAATAAATCGTTGTCCGCTGTTCAGGGTGATGATTTCGAGCTTCAGGTAAAAATGACTGGAAATGAAATCCCTCAAGATATTTACCTGGAAGACGGGGCCAATACTTTCAAGTTAACCAAGGAAAATATTATCCGCTTTTCATATTCTTTTAGGAACCTGCAAAGCAGTAAAAAGGTACGCCTTGTAGCAGGAGAGTTCAGCTCAGAAACCTATCATATTGAAGTCAGGCAAAAGCCTTCCCTTTTGAATTATGATGCATTTTTGGAATATCCATCGTACTTAGGAAAAAGGAATGAATTGATAAGTAATTCGGGAGATTTAACTGTCCCGGCAGGAACAAAAATAAACTGGAAATTTAAAACGGATAATAGTAGCCGCATTCTTTTAAAGCTGGGCAATAAGAGTATTAGCTTAAACCCTTCCGGGGAAGATCAGTTTAACTATACCTTCAAAGCGATGCAAAATACATCCTTTACAACAAGGCCTGTTAACGATGAAGTTAATAAAACTGATGTATCTACTTATACCGTCAAAGTGATTCCCGACCTAAATCCTTCCATCATAGTAAACGAGCGGACTGATTCGGTAAATTCAAAGATGCTCTATTTTGTAGGCCAGGTTAGCGATGATTATGGGTTCTCCGCTTTGCGATTTAACTACAAGATTCTGGCAGGGGAAAAAATAATTAAAGCCGAAAGCAAATCAATCGCCTTTGACAGAAATGCTTTACAAAGTAATTTCCTCCATCTATGGGATTTAAAAACTGTAAACGCAGCGCCTGGTCAAAATGTAGAATATTATTTTGAGATCTACGATAATGATGGGGTTAACGGATCTAAGGTTACCCGATCTGCAACAAAAACACTTAAACTTCCAACCCTCGAAGAGACAGAAAAAAGCATTGAACAATCTTCAAAAGCCGTTGAGAAAAAAGTGGAGCAGGCTATTCGCCAAGCGGCTCAGTTGGAACGCGAAGCTAAAAAGATTACTCAGGATTTAATTGAAAAAAAGACGCTCAATTACGAAGAAAAGAAACAGGTTGAGCAGCTGCTCGAAAAACAAAAAGCCCTTGAAAACTTAGTTAACGAAATCAAAAAGGAGAATACACAAAAGCAACTTGATCAGCAAGATTTAGAGAAGCCTTCGCCAGAGATATTAGAGAAGCAGAAGCAGATAGAGGATTTATTCAACAATGTTCTGGATGAGAAAACCAAAGAGCTTTTAAAAAGTATTGAGAAACTTCTGGAGCAAAATAACAAGAACAAAACTCAGCAAGAGTTATCTAAAATGCAATTGGATAGTAAAACGCTTCAAAAAGAATTAGACCGAATTCTGGAGCTCTATAAACAGCTTGAGTTTGATCAGAAACTGACTAATACAATTGATAAGATTCAGGATCTTTCCAATAAACAGGAACAGCTGGCGAAAGAAACTCAGCAGAAAACTTCTGATAATAAAGCTTTAAAAGAAAAACAGGAGGAGTTAAAGGACGAGTTTGATAAACTTAAAAAGGATCTAAAGGAACTTCAACAAAAAAATGAGGATCTGGAAGATAAAACCACGTTCGAAAACACCAAGGACGAGCAGCAGCAGATTGACAAGGAACAAGACGAGAGTACTGAAGAGCTGGATAATAAAAAAAATAGTCAAGCCGCTGAAAGTCAGAAAAAAGCCGCTGAACAGCTCCAGAAGATGGCTAAAAAGATGGAGCAGATGAAGCAGCAGGATGATATGCAGGATATGCAGGTAAACATGCAGAATCTACGGGAAATTTTAGCGAACTTGTTAACATCATCCTTTGAACAGGAAAAGGTGATGCAAAGTTTAAAAGGCATTTCTGTAAACGATCCGGTCTATTTAAAGCATACCGAAAAGCAGAAGGAAATTAAAGATAACCTTAAAATGGTTCAGGAAAGTCTCTATAAGTTAAGCAGGGAAGTTCCTCAGATAGAGTCTGTAATTAATAAAGAAATTCAAACAATAAACACAAATATCGACTTAGCTTTACAGCAACTCTCTGAAAGAAGAACATTAGAAGCCAATCGCAATCAACAATATGCGATGACTTCTATAAACAATTTGGCCTTGATGCTTAGCGAGGTAGAAGAGCAAATGCAGAAGGCTATGAAAAATGCTAAGCAAGGAAAAGGCAAAGGGAAGGGAAAAAGTCCCAACCTTTCTGAACTAAGTAAGATGCAGGAGCAACTTAACAAGAATATGCAAAAAGCTCGCGAACAAATGCAGAAATCAGGTCAACAGCAAGGTAAGCAAGGCGAACAAGGGGCTTCTGGAGAAAAAGGCAAGATGAGTGAAGGATTGGCGAAAATGGCTCGTGAACAGCAATTAATAAGGCAAGCGCTGCAAGATATTAACCGTGAATTAAATAAAGACGGCAAAGGAACTCTAGGCAATCTTGATAAATTGACGAAAGAAATGGAACAAACCGAGAGTGATCTCGTACACAAGAAAATTCAGCAGGAAACGTTAAATAGACAACAAGAAATTTTAACGAAACTTCTGGAAGCTGATAAGGCAGATCAAGAGCGGGAATTAGACACACAACGCAAGAGCAAAGAAGGTAAAGATCAGTCTCCTAATTATAAAATTGTGCTCGAAGAATTCAGGAAAATAAAACTTCGTGAACTCGAATTATTAAAAACTGTTCCGCCATCTCTCAATTCATTTTATAAATTGAAAGTAGGTGACTATTTTAGACTTTTAAATACAAAATAATCTATGATCACAAATCGCGTAGATATGTCAGACGATACGGTGTTATACACTCTGCAATTACCTTCAAAAGTTGATAGCATAACTTCTGTTGAGAATTTTGTAGATACATTGAAAGACGAATATAATATCGGTGACGACACCTATGCTAACATGCTTACTTGTTTAAGTGAAGCTACCATAAATGCCATTGTTCATGGCAACAAACAAGACGAGACTAAAAAAGTATATATCAATCTTGAAGTGCATTCAGGGAAACGATTGCAGTTTACCATAGCTGATGAAGGTGAAGGTTTTGACTATAATCGTCTTCCAGATCCTACAGCACCTGAAAATATTGAAAATTTAACTGGTCGCGGTGTTTTCATTATTAAGCATCTTGCCGATCAATGCATTTTTAATCTAAAAGGCAACGAGGTTGAATTACACTTTAAAGTTTAATGGGCCAACTGCCTATTTATTTTTTTTCTGAAGATATCCTCTATACATTAAAAGAAAAAAATAAGGTAAGAAACTGGATCAAGCAAACAATCCTATCTGAAGGCAAAAAGCTAAAGGAGCTGAATTTTATATTCTGCAGCGATAATTATTTACTGGAAATTAATCAGCAATTTCTTAAACACAACACTTTTACCGACATTGTTACCTTCGATAATAGTGGCTCTCAACATGTAATTATTGGAGATGTATTTATCAGCATAGACCGCATTAAGGAGAATGCCGAAAAATATAAAGTAAATGAGAGAGATGAGTTACACCGTGTTATTATACATGGTACGCTTCATCTGCTGGGATACAAAGACAAAACTAAAGCACATAAGAGCATTATGACTTCTAAGGAAGATCAATATCTTTTACTTCGGGATTTTAGGTCTATTCCATCGGCACCTCAATCAGAAGCATTTGCGAATTCTCATAAGCCGTAAGCTCAATCTTGTCTGTTTCAAACACTCCAGCTGCGTCTCTTCGAGCTAGCCGCTCGCCATCAACTTCTACATCGCCCTCGATAACAAACAGATATGTTCCATTAGAACGCATATTAAGCCCATACTCAATTGTTTTGCCGGCATCTAAACTCCCTAAAGTAAAGTACGCGTCTTGATTTATCCACATCGTTTCTGAAGTTTGTTGAGGGGACACTAGCAGCTTAAATTCATTTTTAAGATCAGAGAAGTCGAAGCTTTTCTGATCATAGCGTGGTTGAATATTTCTCACCTTTGGAAACACCCAGATTTGAAGGAGGTTGACTTCTTCGGTTGCAGATGCGTTAAATTCTGAATGTTGGAGCCCGCTTCCGGCAGACATTGCCTGTATCTCTCCATACTTAATCACACCCTCTGAACCCAAACTGTCTTTATGTGCAAGGGTGCCTTTAAGGGGAATTGTGACGATCTCCATATTATCATGCCCGTGCATTCCAAAACCCATACCGGGTGCCACAATATCATCATTCAAAACCCTTAATAAACCAAAGTGAGATTTAGCTGGGTTGTAGAAGCTTCCAAAGCTAAATGAATGAGCTGCTTTGAGCCAGCCGTGATCAGCGAATCCCCGGTCACTGGCGCGATGAATAACTTTCTTCATTATACAAATATTATATGTTTAAACACACAATTGTTGTGCCATCGCAATAAGTAGTTCACACTTTGGATCCATGTCATGAAAAAAAGAGCTGTCTGTCTATTTCATACAGACTTGGCAGTGAAGATTCTGTGAAAATCTACTCGATATCCCAAAAAAAGTAAAAAAGCCTGGTACAAATTGCACCAAGCCTCAACTAACCATTCATATAAACTAATAACCAGGATTTTGAGGTTTAAGATTTGGATTACTTAGAGTTTCGACAGCAGGCAAGGGAAACAATAAATGTTTCTCCTGAAGAGGCTGATTGGAGCTTTGGTTTATATGCCCAACAAAGCTATCGAAGCCTTTAGTGGTTTCGTTAAATACTTTCCGTAAACGCACCATGTCAAACCAGGTAATTTGCTCGTAAGCCAACTCATGCCATCTTTCGCGCCACACAGCCTCTCTAAAAGTAGCCTGACTGTATGTGCCAATGTCGGGAGTGGGAAGTTGTGCCCGGTCTCTAATTCGTTTAAACGCACTATAGGCAGCGGGAGTAGGTCCGGTCACTTCATTTTGCGCTTCAGCATAGATTAACAAAACTTCGGCGTACCGAATAACGGGAACATTCAGGTTATTTTGATTTGTACCAGCTTTACCCTGAGTTCCGGCAGCGGCAATATTAAAATGCTTGAAGATATAAGGAGCACCAAGCTGCAATGGGGCACCGTTACCTCTTTCAAAATAACTCGTATAAAACCATCCTTGCTGATTTTTTTTGCGCAAATCAGCATCATCATAAGAATTATAAAAAGACTGTGTAGCTGCAAAACTTCCGTTTCCGGAAGTAGAACTCACGGCCTTTCCATTAGGATAAATACTTGCCTGAAAGGGATTTCCTTCTTGAGAATTGTTAAACTGCACCATAAAAATATGCTCCAGCCTGTTATCCTTAGTTTCATCATGTACATCCAGGTATGTCGGAAATAAATTAATAGCTGTTTGATTTGCATTAGCATAAGTAATCACCTCCAAAGCTTTATCAGCAGCTAACTGGTAATGCGAAGTGCCTTTCTGCAGCGGAAATCCGGCCATGGTTAAATATACCTTAGCCAGCATAGATTTAACAGCTGCCATTGTCACTCTTCCTGTTAGGTCCGTCCATGGCAAACCGGCTGCTTCTGCATCTATCAGATCTTGTACAATTAATTTATACACTTCTTCCTTTGGAGCTCTGGCAGGAAAAAAATCTGGAGAATCTGTTGTTTGAGGCTGTGTAATCAGTGGGATATCTCCCCATAGTTGTACAGCCCGGAAGTATGCCCAGGCACGTAAGAACTTTGCTTGGCCCAGAACTCTCTTTTTTTGAGCTTCATCCATTGGCGTAATAGCAGGCACCCTAGTGATTACCAATTGGCTTGAGCGATTAACCGATAAGTATTATTCCAGTAACTGGCAATATGAGCAGTGTTACCGTCATAAGTTAACCCGTGCAAGGCATTCTGGTCTGCATTTTGGCCCGATTCAGTCCTTGAAGTTCCGGTAGGTGCCTCCAGCATTTGATAAACACCAGAAAATATACCGCCAACTACCTGATAAACCGTGCGGGTTTCGCCGTAAATGGCATTCAAAGCTGATTCAGCGTGTTCTGGCAAGGTATAATAATTAGCCTGATTTATCTGTGATTCAGGCTGTTTGTTTAATAAGTCACTTTTTTCACAGCCAGTAATTCCAAGCATAATGAATAATCCGGTGAATACGACTTTGTTTATATCTTTCTTTATATGAGTTTTCATAATTCCTTTTTTAAATAGCCACATCAATTATAACCCGATCTGCAAGCCGAACATAAATGTTCTTGGTCTGGGATATCCATGGAAGTTTTGCCCCTGAGAGAAAACATTAGCTCCTTCACCACCTTGTATAGGTGTTGTTTCCGGATCGCCGACTATCTCATCGTCTACCAGTAAAAATAAATTCTGGGCTGACGTGTAAATGCGCAGGCTGTTAAGATTCATGCGGTCCGTAATACTTTTACTCAGGGTATAGCCTAACATAATATTCCGGCCCCTGAGAAAAGATCCGTCTTTAACCCAACGAGTATCGGGCGTAGTTGTGTGGCCAGCCTGACGCACTTCAGCTATCATGGTATTCTGGTTTTGCGGGGTCCATGCGTTCAATACACTCCGGTAACTATTGGCAGTCGATTGGCGGTCCTCACTTGGGTGCAGGGTTAAGTCCATAACATCGTTACCATAAGAGTATTGCAAATCGACTAGTAGATCCAGGTTCTTATATTTCAAGGTATTAAAAAGAGAACCCCAGGCTTTTGGGCTCCCATTACCTATTATGCCACGGTCAGCATCATTAATGATATAGTCGCCGTTTACATCCAAGTACTTAACATCACCAGGTAATATTTTACCACCACCGCGGTAACTGGCAAACTTGGCGGCTTCTGCTGCTTCATTTGTACCCCAAACACCCAAACGGGTTAACCCATAAAACGACCCGGCTGCCTCTCCTACCCTGATAATGTTAGTAACCCCCGTCATGTTAGGTCCTCCAACGTCTACAATATCAGATGGTGTAGCTAAAGACAATATCTTATTACGGTTGAAGGATATGTTAAAAGAAGTATTCCAAGAAAGATCTTTTCCCCTGATATTGGCAGAATTTATGGCAAACTCCATCCCTTTATTTGCCATTGAACCAATATTTCTTCGAACGCTGGAATATCCGCTGGTACGGGGCACAGGCGCTGACAATAACATATCCGTGGTCTTCCGGTAATAATAATCAGCTTCTAATGTTATACGATTATTGAGCAGGCCCAGTTCGAGCCCTATATCGGCCTGAGCGGTTTTTTCCCATCTCAAATCCGGATTTGCTAAACGTCCCAGGCCGGTGCCAGGAACCCGGGCCTCATTCAAAATAGCCGCATTACTACCCAAGAGGTCCAGATAGTCATATGAACGTATTTCAGAGTTGCCAGTGAGACCGTAACTAGTGCGTAATTTCAGATTCGAGATTAAGTCATTCTTTTTCCAAAAGCCCTCTTCAGACACTCTCCAGGCAAAGGCTGCTGAAGGAAAGTACGCGAACTTGTTATTTTGCCCAAATCGTGAAGATCCGTCGGCACGCCCGGTAACTGTGAACAAATACCTGTCTAGTAAATTATAGTTGATTCGACCAAAATAGGATTCGAAACCAAAATCGGTATCGTCAGAACCAGAAGATACACCTCTGGCACCGCTACCGGGACCTAAGTTATTAAACTCATAAAAATCTGTATCGAATCCCTGAGCAGAGGCTCTAAAATTGTACCCGTCATTTTCTTGCCAGGAAATTCCTAATAAAGCTGTTAAATTAGAATTCGTAAATTTCTTGTTATAGGTCAAATAATTTTCTAAGGACCAGAAAGTTTCTACTTGACTGCGGCTTGCGGCATTACCCGCGTTCGCACTACCAACATTTAGAGTACGGGCTGTAAACTCATTAGTTTCTTGGCGAATTATATTAGAACCAAAAACAGTCCGCATTTCCAAACCTTTGAAAAGGTTGATGTTGCTAAAAAAACTGCCAATAGTAGTTTGGGTATTCAAATTAAATTTAGAATTAGAAAACCTATGCACCGAACTGTAAGTACCCTCCGCGCCTGGATAGTCACGGTTATTTGCAAAAGTTCCGTTCGGATAATTTACCGGCAAAATCGGCAGATCTTCAACGATTTGCCGAATGTTGGAATTGATGTCGACAATGTTTTCGGCTTGAGCATTATAACTAAGTGTACCCCCTACTCTTAACCATTTTTTTACCTGATCTTCAACAGTAAACCGGCCAGAGTACCTTTTCATGAACGAGCTTATGATAAAGCCATAGTCATTGCGATATCCCAGTGATACAGCATAGGTAGTACGATCGTTACCACCTGTCAGACCTAATTGGTGATTTTGCGACAGCTTAGATTGAGTAGTTGCTTTCAGCCAGTCTGTATCATGTAACGGATTACCATTTGCATCAAATACCCCGTTAGCCATTAAAGCTGCATTTGCTCTTCTTATCGCCGGATTAAATGGAGCGTAGTTTCCACGAGCCCAACCTACCGAGTCATATTTCTGCATATTTTTATAAGCCAGTTCTTCTACCGCCAGATACTCCCGGGCATTTAATACTTCCGGTTTGTTCGGCCCCATAGTAGGCACACCAAAATCAGTATTGTAGGTTACCCGACTTTCGCCCGAACGACCTTTCCTGGTAGTAACCAAAATTACTCCGTTTGCGCCCCGTGCACCATAAATAGCGGTCGAAGATGCATCTTTAAGCACCTCCACTGAAACGATATCGTTGGGATTAATAAAGTCGATGGGGGAACTGAACTGAGATAAGTTACTTTGCGGCAGCGCTACGCCATCCATAACGAACAAGGGGTTATTGCTCGTGTTAATAGAACTGAAACCCCGAATACGGATGTTGCTTTTACCGCCTGGGCGTCCTGAGTTAACGTTTACCTGTACACCCGCCATACGACCGGCGAGAGATTGATTCAAAGACGGAGCCGCTCTTTCTCTAATCTGTTCTTCTTTTACGGAAGCCACTGCTCCTGTTAAATCTGATTTTCGCTGAGTACCATAACCAATTACCACAACCTCCTCCAGGGCTTTATTATCAACGATCATTGTAACGTTTATGGGTACAGAGCCAGAAAAAAGCTTTTCTACGGTAGCATACCCAATAAATGAAAACACCAGGGTGCCGTTGGAATCCGGTGCATTTAAACTATAATTACCATTTGAATCTGTAATAGCTGAGATGTTGGTACCTTTAAGCGACACACTCACCCCGGCAACGCCTTCCCCCTTCTCGTCGGTAACAGTACCGGTGACGGTCTCTCGGGCTTTCAGATTCGGAATAAGTTGCCTTACTTGTTGAGCTTGAGGAAAAACTACTATGGTCTTGCTTTCGATGAGATAACCAAGGGACTTACCAGCCAATAATTTCAGCATCGCCTGATCTATGGTGGCATCTTTGATACGAATGTTTAATTTTTTCGTCTCATCCACCACTCGGTTGCTGTAAAGAAACAAGTAGCCGGTTGCTGATGAATGTCATTGAAAACCTCCTCAAGAGAGGCATTTTGTCGTTTTATATTAACCTTCTGCCCATAAGTGGAAGCACAGAGTTGTAATGATAAGCCGATTATTAAACCAAGAGTTAGTTTCATAGCTAACAGCTTTTTATAATTAAAAACAATACTCCATAAGGGGGCTATACAAAGTCTAATTGTTTGCATACTTTTGTTAAGTTTAGTTTATTGGTTCATTTATATCACATTAAAAGAAGCGAATAAGTACTAGACACTTGCCGAAAGCGCTGCAACGCTTTCGGCCTTTTTATGTCTGGTGCTACTAGACTAGGGCTACGTTTTCATATATCTTATATTTAGTGGTTGGTTAGTAATAAATTAGTTCTTATTTTTCAGGAGCACTTTCAGAAACCGTGATAAGATTACCGTTAATTTTGAAATGGGCACCCCCACTGAGTTGCAATATTTTAATCACACCAGATAAGTTGGTATTGCGAGAGATCATACCATTTAACTGTGTATTGACATCGTCTTTAAACACGACATCCATGTCGTACCACCGACTTAATTGTCGCATAACTAATTTTATATCAGCATTCTTAAAAACAAACAGTTCGTTTTTCCAAGCAAGCGCTTCCGCCAGGTTTGCGTCGGCTACTTTCATAGTGCCGGAAGCTTTAATCAACGTGCTTTCTTTGCCGGGAGATAGCAAAACTTTCTGGCTATTCTTCCCTACCTGAACTGATCCTTCAAGTAAGGTTGTTTTGATAATCTCGTCGTCGTGGTAGGCGGCAACATTAAAGTGCGTACCTAACACCTTTACCTCCATCCCGTTCGTTTCTACGATAAATGGAAGTGTTTTACTCTTTGCCACTTCAAAATAAGCTTCACCGCTTAACACTACTCGCCGGTCTCGACCATTGAAAGCCGTAGGGAAGCGTAGCGAGGAAGCTGAGTTCATCCATACTTTGCTGCCATCAGGTAAGATCAATTGAAATTTTCCACCCCTTGGAATGGTTAGGGTATTGAAAGTCGCCTGCTTCGACTTTGCCGAAGTGCTTACATTATATGAAAGTTGCCCGCTTTGCTTTAACACCCGAGTACCTCCTTGCAAAGCCAGGGTTTGGGTTCCTGATGGGGTTAACAAGATTGACTCACCGTTATCTAGTTTTAGATAAGCTCTATCAGTGCCCGGCAAAGCGTCATCTGCTAAATTCTTAACCGGCGTGGATTTAGTGGTTGTTTCTCCCAAACTTTGGCCGGCTTGGTAATACTTGTAACCACCCCATGAAATACCTAAAATGAAAATAACCGAAGCGGCTACACGCCAGAAGCTGTACGCAGCTGGTTGAGTGTTTGAGGTTGATTCTATCAGATTTGCTTTATCAAGTACATTTTGATAAATCCTATCGCCAACCGTTTTATCACCCAAATCATCGAATAATTCTTCTGTTATCGCTTTGTCAATAAACTCCTTTAGTGCAGGCTGCTCTCGATTTTCGCTAAGATATCTCAACAAAACTTGCGTTTCATCAGGGGAAAGCGGTTTGTCATAAGCATATTTTTCAAGAATATCCTGTAGGGCTTTTTCTTCCATTAAGTTTATATTTGGTTTATCGCTGTGCCGAGCCTGGTTTATCTCTTTGCAACTCCAATTACATAGACACACAAAAAAGTCGCAGGTATTAGTCTAGCGCATATTTTATTTACAATATTAATGTAACGAAATCTTGGATGGTTTGAGCCTTTATTAAGGCGCTATCTATGGGCGATAAACAAGCTTAATAATGCCCAATAGCTCGCATCAGCTAACTTTTTTTGTCCGCTGATTAGCAAATAAAATGACTTGTTAAAAGAAGATTTTTGTTGATAGTATCAACAATAAGATTTCATCAGAATATCGAGACAGATATAGACGAATTCCTTTTAGGGCCTTGTTCATATGAACTTTGACCGTATTTGCCGAGATCTGCAGTTTTTCCGAAATTTCTTTGTGGGTTAGCAGACCTTCCCGACTTAATTTAAACACCGCCTTTTGTTGGCTGGGTAGCGTGTCCACTGCAGCATCTACCAGTTGCTCCGTTTCCTTTTTTATGATATTCTGCTCTGGGTTACTAGATGAGTCTTTTAGGTAACTTAGTAAATGTTGAGTAAAAGGTTCCTCTTTCACTTTCTTTCGCAATTCATTTAAGATATGATTTCGTGCAACCGTTACAAGGTAAGCTTCGAAACTATTGATATCTAACAAGCTGGCCCGCTTTAGCCAGATTTTTAAAAAAATATCCTGAACCATTTCTTCCGCAATATCGGGCGACTTGCTAAGTTTAAGCGCTATGCCATGAATTCTTCTCCAATATTGATCAAAAAGCTGTTTAAAAGCTCGTTCGTTTCCTACAGCAACCTCCTCAATCAAAATTTCATCAGAATACAGAATTCTCATGTCTTTCTAAAACTTTACACTCGTTATAGTACTTGCAGAATTTTAACAAACAATTTTTTTAATAAGAATACAAAAAAAATATTAAAATTAAAAATTTGGCTTCTAAACATGAACCAGATTTATGAAATTGATAACCCCCAACTTAATAAGACCAATTTGAAGCACTACTTAGAGAATGAATTTTCGTTAGGTAAACCTAATCATCTCTTCACTCATAAAAGTATCAAATTGTAGATGTCTAAAATGTGTGTGACTTTATGAGTCAAATTATAGCTATTTTTGCGGATTCGACGTTAGATTAATGATGGAAAGAGTTTTAATTGCAGGGGCAAGCGGGCTAATTGGCGGTGAACTGATTAAACTGTTATTAGTTCAACCGAGTGTAAGGGAAATATTAGTCCTTGTTAGGAGACGATTTCCGATATCCCATCCCAAATTGAAACATGTGACGGTGGATTTTGACAGTCTCGAAACATTTGATGCGGAGTTTCATGGAGAGTGTCTTTTTTGTTGCCTGGGTTCGACGCTAAAAAAAACGCCTGATCTTCTTGATTACAGAGAAGTAGACCATGACTATCCATGTAAGCTCGCTGAGTTGTCGCAATTATCAAATATTAATCAATTTCATCTCGTCTCCGCTTTGGGCGCAAATTCAAACTCTAAACAATTCTACCTTAAGATGAAGGGGGAAACGGAGAACGCCATCAAAAAAATTTTTAGCAGATCTTTACATATTTATCAACCAGCGTTGTTAACGGGAGAAAGGAATGAGCCAAGACGTTTTGAGAAAACGCTTACTCTGTTGATGAAGGCAATCAATCCTTTTCTTGTGGGGTCGCTAGAGAAATACAGAAGCATTAAAGCAAGCACCGTAGCACAAACAATGGTCAATCAAGCGTTAAAAAATATGGAAGGTGTTTATACCTATCCCTCAAATATTATAGAAAAATTAGCATGAGCATTATATCCGTTGAACAGCTGGGCCATGCTTTTAGTGACAACTGGCTTTTTCGAGATCTTACTTTTGGACTTGCAAAAGGCCAAAGGGTAGCCTTAGTCGGTATAAATGGTTCCGGGAAAACTACCCTCCTTAAAATATTTGCAGAGAAGCTTAAGCCAAATGAAGGGAAAGTTGTAAAAGGGAAAGGCTTGCATGTAGGTTATCTGGAGCAAGATCCTGACTTTACCGGCCAGAAAACTGTATCTGACTTTATCTACAGCTTAGATAACAAACAACAACAGCTAATCCGGAGGTACGAAGAGCTGATCGAAGATCCCAACGCTGATAATAAAGCTTTGGAAGATATTACACATGAGCTTAGTGAGGCAAATGCATGGGAATATGAATATGAAATCAAAACCATTCTTCAACGCCTATCAATAACAAATTTGGATCAGGAGATAAGCAGCCTTTCAGGTGGGCAACGGAAACGGTTAGCCCTGGCGAAACTATTGATTGATGAGCCAGAGGTTTTTATAATCGACGAGCCCACCAACCATTTAGATATTGAGATGATTGAATGGCTCGAGAGCTATCTTACTGTTGGACAGAAAACCATTATTATGGTTACCCACGATCGGTATTTTCTCGATAACGTTTGCAATTCCATCATTGAATTAGATAACAGGAAGCTTTTTCGATATGAAGGTAATTATGGTTATTATTTAGAAAAGAAATCGGAACGGGAAGCTGATGATGCTTCAACGCTGCAAAAGAACAGGAATCTGCTTAAAAAGGAACTTGAATGGATGCGTAGAATGCCAAAGGCTAGAACCACTAAGTCGAAATCCAGAATTGATGCTTTTTATGACCTTGAGACAAAATCAAAGGGTGGTAAGGATAATCAGAAGATCGAACTAAGTACTAAAGTAGCACGACAAGGTAATAAGATATTAGAGCTTGAAGATGTTAGTAAAGGATATAATAACAAGGCAATCATACAAAGCTTCAACTACACTTTTAAAAAAGGAGATAAAATTGGCCTTGCAGGAAGAAATGGCAGCGGGAAATCCACTTTACTTAATCTGATAACGGGAAATGCAAAACCAGATTCCGGAAATATTAGACCCGGTGAAACCACACAGTTCGGTTATTATAAACAATCTGGCTTAGAGTTCGATGAAACTGAGCGAGTTATTGATATTGTAAAAAATGTCGCTGAATTTATAACCATGGCCGATGGGAAAACGCTTACCGCATCCCAGTTATTAACTCACTTCCTATTTCCTCCGGCCAAACAACATAACGTAGTGTCAAAATTAAGTGGTGGCGAGAAGAAACGCTTGCATTTAATGCGGGTTCTAATGAAAAATCCCAATTTCTTGATTTTAGATGAACCCACTAATGATCTTGATATTGATACCCTTAATGTCTTAGAAGAATTTCTCGGGAGGTATAATGGCGTGCTCTTGCTTGTTTCTCACGATAGATACTTGATGGATCGTCTTACGGAACAACTTTTTATTTTAGAAGGTGGCGGAAGAGTTGACATATACTCGGGCAATTACACCGATTATCGCCTTGAAAAAGAAGAAAACTCTAAGAAGCCCCTAAAGCCAGCACAAATAGAGCCCATTTCTTCTTCCAAAAAGAAATTAAGCTTTAAAGAGCAAAAAGAGCTAGAAGAAATTGAAGCTGTAATTGGAGATACTGAAGCTAATATTAAATCATTAACAAACAAACTAAACGACTCTAAATATAATAACGAGATTATCGAGTTATCTGAAGTACTAGAGATCGAAAAAACTAAAGTCGATGAGCTTACACTTAGATGGCTCGAATTAATTGAAATTGAAAACGGGAATGTTCCACGTGGAACATAAATAAAAGTTCCACGTGGAACATTGATATGTTTAAAAAATATGATCTCATAGTAGTAGGTGCTGGGCACGCGGGATGCGAAGCAGCAGCCGCGGCTGGAAACTTAGGGTCCTCCGTTCTCCTTATAACTATGAATATGGGCACTATTGCTCAAATGAGCTGCAATCCAGCAATGGGTGGCGTAGCTAAAGGTCAAATCGTAAGGGAAATTGATGCAATGGGTGGTTATTCCGGGATTATTACGGATAAATCAATGTTGCAATTCCGAATGCTGAATCTGTCAAAGGGTCCAGCAATGTGGAGCCCTAGGGCACAAACCGATCGAATGCGATTTGCTGAAGAGTGGAGACTAGCCCTTGAAAATATTCCAAACGTCGACTTCTGGCAAGATACGGTGAAAGAAATCACAGTTTTAGGCGATAAAGTAACCGGGGTTGTAACATCATTAGGTATCCAAATAGAATCAAAAGCTGTAGTATTAACAAATGGCACTTTCCTAAATGGCCTAATACATATAGGTGAGAAGAAATTTGGAGGAGGAAGAACTGCAGAAAAATCATCAACTGGCTTAACGGAGCAACTTGTCGAGCTTGGATTTGAATCAGGAAGGATGAAAACCGGTACTCCACCACGCGTTGACGGCAGAAGCCTTGATTATTCCAAAATGGAAGAACAGTGGGGAGATCCTGAAGGTGGAAGATTTTCATATACAAATGTTGACATAGCCAAAAAGCACCGCTGTTGCTGGATTACCTATACAAACTCAGAAGTTCATGAAACCTTAAAGGAAGGCTTTGAGAAATCTCCGATGTTTACCGGGAGGATTAAAGGCCTTGGTCCTCGTTATTGCCCATCTATAGAAGACAAAATTAACCGCTTTGCGGAACGGGACCGTCATCAAATATTTGTGGAGCCAGAGGGTTGGGATACTGTTGAGATTTACGTTAATGGGTTTTCTACTTCGCTACCTGAGGATGTTCAGTATAAAGCTCTACAAAAAATTGCTGGTTTTGAGAAGGCCAAAATGTTTAGGCCGGGTTATGCAATTGAATATGACTACTTCCCACCTACTCAGTTAAATCTTACCCTGGAAACAAAACTCATCAATAACTTATATTTTGCCGGACAAATTAATGGAACAACGGGTTATGAGGAAGCCGCAAGCCAGGGATTTATTGCTGGGATTAATGCTCATCAAAAGATTTACGGCAAACATGAGTTGATCATGAAAAGGTCTGAGTCTTATATTGGAGTTCTAATTGATGACTTAGTTACCAAAGGCACTGAAGAACCATACAGAATGTTTACCTCAAGGGCAGAGCATAGATTGCTTTTAAGGCAGGATAATGCTGACATTCGCCTTAGTCCGATAGGCTTCGAATTGGGCTTAATTAAGCAGGACCGTATTGATAAAGTTGAAAAGAAAGTAGCCGATTCCGATTTGATTGTGAAATATTTAAAGAGCATGTCGGTTGAACCTTCGGAGATCAATTCATTTCTTCAGGAAAAAGGAACAAGTGATATAAATCAAAATGTCAAACTATTCCAGTTGTTATCCCGTCCCCAGATAAATATTTCAGATCTACGTAAGGCTAACTATGGACTTGACAAACTTCTAAACGCCTTCGAAAAGGAAACAATCGAACAAGCGGAAATTAAAGTGAAATACGAAAGTTACTTCATGAAAGAGATGGAGATTGTAAATAAGATGAAAAGGATGGAAGATCAGGAAATCAATCCAGCCTTCGAGTATCAGAATTTAATTTCCCTATCCAAGGAAGCCCGCGAGAAGCTGTTAAAAATTAAACCGCGTACTCTGGGTCAAGCTTCGAGAATTTCTGGTGTTTCGCCTTCAGATATTTCAATTTTGATGGTTCACATGTCTAAATAAACCTAATACCTTGATTGTCACGGCTTTGAGTCGCTTTTAATACGACTTATTTAAATTAGATATAAGCGAAGAATTTTAAAAGAGCATATTAGTAATCCAAAAAAGAGAAAAATCCTTTATATCGCATTTAAATGCTAAATACGTCCAAGCCACTATTTTTTGTTTTAGTCATACTTGTTCTCTTCGGGATTTCGGAATTTTATGGTTGTGCGAGTATACAATACCCAACCGGCGGCCCTAGAGACAGTGTCCCACCAAAAATCTTAAACGAAAAACCAAAAAACTTCACAACAAATTTCAAAGACAAAGAAATCAATATTCAATTTGATGAATATTTTAAATTGGAGAACGAATTTAAAGAAGTGAGTTTTTCTCCAGCAATGGAAAAATCACCGATTCTAAAAATCAGGAAGAAAGTCTTAAACGTCCAATTTCAAGAACCTTTACAAGACAGTACTACTTACACCATTAATTTCGGAAAAGCAATTGTAGATTATAATGAAGGAAACGTCCTTAAGAATTATATGTACGTCATATCAACTGGAAAAGAAATTGATTCTCTTTCTATTAGTGGAACAGTCTTAAATACACTAACTAAAAAACCAGTTCTGGATGCCACGGTATTCTTGCTTCCGGTAAATCAAGATTCGCTCTTCGGAAAAAAACGTGCCAGTTTATTTACTAGCACAGATTCATCAGGTAATTATAGCCTGAAATATTTAAGAGCTAACACCTATAATATTTATGCCGTTTTTGAGGAAGGCGCTGGTGATAAAATATATAATTCGGCAAAAGAAGAAATAGGATTTCTGAACAACTCTATCAAGCTCCAAAAAGACACTTCAGGATTTAATATAGAGTTATTTAAAGAACAGCCAAAAAACTTCCGGGTAACGGATAGAAAAATAGAAAAAGATGGTCGATTGACTTTTATATGGAATAAGCAATTAGAGAAACCCGGCATCCAAATACTTCAACCGGCAGAGTTAAACACTTCCAAATTAGTTGAGTTTAGACCCACCAATGATACTGCCTTTGTGTGGACATCAAATATGGAATTTGATTCGATTAGTGTAGCCATTCAGGATAAAAATATCAGATTAGATACAGTATTACTAAGAAGAGGAAAACGGGAGACCTATAGCAGAGCTATAGCAATCGAATCCAATGCTTCCGGAGGAAGATTAAGACCCGGATCTGATCTGGTTCTGACCTTTACCGCACCGGTTAAATCAATTGATCCGAAGAAAATTAGTTTGCTTCAGGATTCTCTTCCTGTAACCGGTTTAAGAGTAATAAGAGATAGTACTTCGAACCGTAAGATCGTTCTAAAGTATCCCTGGAAAGATGAAAAGAAATATATTTTAAACCTGGCTCATGACGGTTTCATAGGAGTTTACGGAGGCGCTAATAAAGCAACAACGATCAACTTCTCTAAAGATATTGAAGAAAATTACGGAACTTTAAGTCTGGCTGTAACAACACCCGATACAAGCAGTAACTATCTAATTGAGATCTTAAATAAGGATGATAATGTGCTTCTAACTACTCTCATCAGGAAAAGCACGACACTAAACTTCGCCACTTTGCCAGTAGGAAAATACTTTGTCAGGGTGATTTACGATAAAAATAATAACAAGAAATGGGACACAGGTAATGTTGTTGAACGCCGACAGCCCGAGCTGGTATGGAATCACCCGATCGAAATATCGTTAAGAGCTAACTTCGAGATCGAAGAAAAAGTAGTTATACCGAAGGTTCCGTAAACCATTTGGAGTACATGATGTAATTATTTGGCAAGCGCCTTAGAAGGTCTCTCTGCTCTTCGGATACAGGTTTAATTTTCTTTGCAGGACGGCCCGCATATATAAAGCCACTTTCGCAAATTGTATTCTCCAATACTACTGAACCAGCAGCTATTATTGAAAACTCTTCTACCACCGCGTTATCCATCACTATTGCACCCATACCAATCAAAACGTTGTCTTTTAAGATACAACCGTGAACCAAGGCGTTATGGCCAATCGAAACATTGTTTCCAATGGTAGTTCCAGCTTTCTCGTAAGTACAATGAACCACTACCCCATCCTGGATATTTACGTTCTCGCCAATTTTTATAAAATTAACATCGCCTCGAATAACGGCGTTGAACCAAACCGAACAATTATCGCCCATAATTACATCTCCAACTAAGGTTGAGTTCTCGGCAATGAAACAGTTGTTACCCCATTGTGGTGATATTCCTTTAACAGGTAGTATGAGTGGCATAATTGATATTTAAAAAATAGTGTCTGTCGGTTTATCCATATGTTCCGGATAATCAGTTGTATAATGTAAGCCTCTACTCTCTTTGCGAAGCATGGCTGATTTAATTACAATATAAGCGGTTTGAATGATGTTACGCAACTCACAGAGCTTAACCGAAAGTTTAGTTTTCTTATAGAAATCCTCTGTTTCCTCATGAAGCAAACCCAACCTGCGCATTGCTCTTTCAAGCCTAAAGTCCGAACGAACAATACCAACATAATCACTCATAACCTTTTGTGTTTCGCGAATATTATGAGTTACCAGAATATCTTCATTAGAAAGCTGCGTATTCGTTTCATCCCATTCTGGGATATTAGACGGGATACTCACGTTTGCAAAATGCTTGATTGCATCTACAAAAATACGATGAGCGAAAACAGTTGCCTCTAAAAGTGAATTTGATGCTAAGCGATTAGCACCATGCAATCCGGTAGATGCACACTCACCACAAGCATATAAATTGTTTATAGAGGTACGTCCGTAATGATCTACTAAAATACCGCCGCACATATAATGACAGGCCGGCGTAACCGGAATATAATCCTTGGTCATATCAATACCTATACTTAAACATTTAGCATAAATGTTTGGAAAGTGCGACAGAATATCATTCTTAGACCGATGCGTGATATCTAAGTAAACATAGTCATCACCAGATTTTTTCATTTCCGAATCTATTGCCCGGGCAACTATATCTCTTGGCGCTAATGATTTTCGCTTGTCATATGCATCCATAAACTCGTTGCCCTTGCAATCCCTAAGAATTCCACCAAAGCCTCTTACAGCTTCTGATATTAAGAATGATGGATACTCCCCTGGCTTATACAAAGCCGTAGGGTGAAATTGAATAAATTCCATATTACGAACCTTACCTTTTGCACGGTAAACCATCGCAATACCATCACCAGTTGCAATTACAGGATTGGTAGTATTTGAATAGATATGGCCGGCTCCGCCTGTAGCCATCACGGTTACTTTCGATAGAAACTTTTCTACGGAATTTGTGGTAGTGTTTAAAGCATATATACCGTAACAAATAATATCATCTGACTTCCGATCTACAAAATCTCCCAAATGATGTTGAGTTATTAATTCGACCGCGAAATAATGTGTCAGTATTTCAATATTAGGATTGCTATGAATCTTCTCTAAAAGTGCACGTTCAATCTCAAATCCCGTAATATCTTTATAATGAAGTATACGGCTTTCGGAGTGACCGCCCTCTTTTGCCAGGTCATAAATACCAGGTGTAGTGGTATCAAAATTGGTTCCGTAATCAATAATTTCCTGAATTCGTTCAGGACCTTCTTTCACAACGAGTTTTACAACTTCCTTATCACATAATCCATCACCAGCAATTAGCGTATCTTCTATATGTTTATCAAAAGAATCCTCTTTATCCACAACAACAGCAACACCGCCCTGGGCATACTTCGTGTTAGATTCATCTTCATTTGCTTTTGTAAGTATAAGAACCTTACCATGTTGTGCTGCTTTAAGAGCAAAACTTAAACCTGCAATCCCGGAACCTACAACAAGGAAATCAACATTCGTCATTTAATAATATTTAATTCAATGTCATCTTGCAATAGCATTGTGGAGAAACCACTGTAAAGATGTTAAATTTGTCTAAAAAGTGTTAACGTTTTCTAATAACTAAATCGTTAATCAGTTTTAGTGTGAATATAGGTTACTTCTAAGAAAGTTTTAAGCATCAAAATTGAGAGTTGTTAACTTTTTACACAGACCTAGTAATTAACGGGAGAAAATTAAAAGAAAAAAGAAGGAATAATTAAAGGTCTTAGATTCAATTGATTGGGATAGCTAATTTGTTGAGAAGTTGTTGAGAAAATATATAAAACAAAATATTCGTTATTTAGTTTGCCTTCTTCTTCACATAACTAACATGCTAATAAGTAATAAGAATCTTTATATATAGAATAATTATATTTTATTGAAGTGTTTGAAATGGATATGTTTGAGGAAATAAATGTGAAGGGTTTTGTAGATGAGCCTATCGATCCTTCACTAGATCTTTTTGATGAGATTGAAAGATTAAAAAAGGAAAAAAATGCTGTTATACTGGCGCACTATTATCAGGAGCCTGATATTCAGGATATTGCCGACTATATTGGGGATAGCCTGGGATTATCACAACAGGCTGCAAAGACTGATGCTGAAGTTATTGTGTTTGCCGGAGTGCATTTTATGGCCGAAACAGCGAAGATATTATCGCCAGAAAAAAAGGTTTTATTACCCGATTTAAAGGCAGGATGTTCTTTATCAGATAGTTGTCCGCCTAATTTGTTTGCCAAGTTTAAGGAGAAATATCCCGATCATTTGGTGATCACTTATGTGAATTGTTCTGCAGAGTTGAAAGCGATGAGCGATATTGTTTGTACTTCCTCGAATGCTGTTCAAATCGTTGAAAGTTTGCCAAAAGATCAGAAAATAATATTTGGACCTGATAAAAATTTAGGTGCTTATGTAGCGAAAAAGACAGGAAGAGATTTAGTTTTATGGAATGGTGCCTGTATGGTTCACGAAATATTTTCGATGCAACGTATCACCAAATTAAAAGACAAACATCCTGAGGCTAAGTTTATTGCACATCCGGAATGTGAGGATGTGGTTTTAAGAATGGCTGATTATATAGGTTCTACAACCGGATTATTGAATTATACAATTAATAATCCCGAAAAGGAATTTATTGTGGCAACAGAGAGTGGTATTATTCACCAGATGGAGAAATCAAATCCTGGAAAAGTGTTTATTCCAGCGCCACCAAATAATAGTTGTGCTTGTAACGATTGTCCGCATATGAAGCGTAATACATTAGAAAAGTTGTATTTGTGTATGAAGAACGGTTTGCCTGAAGTTACAGTGCCGATAAATGTAATAGAAAAAGCCAGAATTCCAATTGAAAGAATGTTGGAGATATCGGCTAGATTAGGATTGTAGGATAATTAAGGAATTATACGTTTTATAGATGTTTGACCGGATAAACTTGAATTTATCCTTATATAAGTAAAGTGTTTGAAAATATAGAGAAGACAGATATTAGCAATTTAGGGGAATTTGGCCTGATTGATCATCTTACCAAGAGTATTAAATTAACTCAAAGCTCAACGATAAAAGGAGCAGGTGATGATGCTGCCGTGCTTGATTTTTCAGGGAAGAAAATGTTAGTTTCCACGGATTTACTTCTTGAAGGAATTCATTTTGATTTAGCTTATACACCACTCAAACATTTGGGATATAAAGCAGTCCAGGTTAACCTGAGTGATATTTATGCTATGAATGGAATGGCTAGTCAGATAACTGTTTCCCTTGGTTTATCGAGTAAATTTCCGATAGAAGCCGTTGAAGAATTATATTCAGGGATTTTACTGGCTTGCGATAAATATAAAATAGATTTAGTGGGTGGTGATACATCCGCATCTAAACAAGGTTTGGTAATAAGTGTGACAAGTATTGGATATGCTGACGATACTGATATTTGTTATCGTAATACCGCAAATGAAGGAGACCTTATTTGCGTATCCGGAGATTTGGGAGCTGCTTATTTAGGTTTACAATTACTTGAAAGAGAAAAGCTTATTTATCTTGAAAATCCTCAGATTCAACCGGATTTAGAGGGTAAAGATTATATTATCGAACGTCAGTTAAAGCCAGAAGCGAGACGAGATATAATTGAAATATTAAAAGAATTAGAGATTAAACCTACCGCGATGATTGATGTTTCCGATGGCCTTTCATCAGAGGTTATTCATATCTGTAAGCAATCAGAAATGGGTTGTAATATTTATGAGGATAAATTACCAATAGATCCCATGACTTACGAAACTGCTCGCGAATTTAACCTCGACCCAACAGTTTGTGCTTTAAGCGGAGGTGAAGATTATGAGTTGTTATTTACCGTACCGCAGTCAGCATTTGAAAAAATAAAGAATAATCCGGACATCAGTATTATTGGGCATATCACTGAAAAGTCTGCCGGGATGAATTTAATTTCAAGGTCGAATAATTCGCATGAACTGAAAGCGCAGGGTTGGAATTCTTTGAAATAGTCTATTTATACTGCAAAGCCAGGTTCAAACCAATATTAGAATACTCTCCAGCTGTTAAGAATCTATTCAAGTAGAGGCCTGTCCGAATATCGAACGTTTTATTTATTGGAAAGATATATCCACCGCCAACTTCAAATGAAGCCTCTGTTTTATTCCCTACTTTCCTTAATTTAGCTTTTTTATTATCTACCCACTCAATTGAAGGCCCAAAGGAAAAGAAAACATGGCGGGATGAGGTGATGAATTTGATCGGTATGCTGTAAAAATAGTAGAAATCAGGCTTAACATAGGTTGCCCTAGACCCACTATCGTAAAATATCAAACCCGATGAATACTGAGAACCCCGTTCTAAATATCTTATCCCCGTTTCTATAGAAATTATAGGCGAGAACTTGAATATAACTGCTAAACCTCCCCCCAAACTTTTGTGTTTATTATCCAAAGAATGGTTACCGTATAGATTTAAGGCATAGGCAATTTTGGTAGAATCCCGCGCGGTAGAAACTTTAAAGGCAAAGAGAAGAACTACGACTAATATTCTTTTCATATCGGTGGGTGATTGTGCAACTAAAATATATTTTATTCTTCAATCAGCAACCTCTCCTCAATCTGCTTATTGGTTTTTGCACCCAACTTCTTTAAGCCCTCAACTTTACCAATCAAATTTCCGTTACCAGAAGATAATTTCCCAAACGCCTCTGCATAAGAATCTTTTGCTTTATCTAAGTTATCACCTACCTTTTTAAGATCGGTTATAAATCCTACAAACTTATCATAAAGTGCCCCGGCTTTGGTAGCAATATCAATAGCATTTCTAGTCTGTTGTTCTTGTTTCCAGATTGAAGCAATCGTTTTTAAAGTAGCCAGCAAAGTTGACGGCGTAACGATTACCACGCGTTTGCTCCAGGCAAATTCAAATAGCTCAACATCATGCTGCACCGCGATTGCAAAACAAGATTCTATCGGCACAAAGAGCAGCACAAAATCGGGAGAATTGACTTTATACAAATCGCTATAATTCTTATTACTTAATCCTTTAATATGATTTTTAAGCGAGATAATATGATTATTCAAATGGCTAATTCGATCCTCTTCGATGTCGCAGTTAACTAATCGATCGTAAGCGATAAGAGAAACCTTCGAGTCGACAATGATGTGTTTGTTGTCGGGCAGGTTTATCACAATATCCGGTTGTAACCGGTTACCGTTTGCGTCGCTAAAACTATTTTGTTTCGAAAAACCTTCGCCGTTTACCAAGCCAGATAACTCAAGTATCCGGTCTAATACAAACTCCCCCCAATTTCCTTGTTTTTTGGTATCCGCTTTAAGCGCTCTTGTTAAATTATGAGCTTCCTGGCTAATCTGTCGATTTAATTCCATGAGTTTTCCGAGTTCACCCTTAAGCATGTTGCGTTCATCGGATTCAGCCTTATAAACCTTTTCAACCTTCTCCTCAAAAGCTTTTATGTTTTCCTTTAGTGGATTTAATAATATATCCAGGTTTGATTTATTAACCTCGGTAAATCGTAGTGTTTTATCGTCGAGTATTTTAGACGCGATAAGTTCAAACTCCTTATTAAACTTCAGCTGAAGATTTTCGATCTCAATTTTTTGGTCGTCAATTTTCTCTTGCTGGGTTTTATAATACACCTTGGCGCTTTCTAAGGATTGATTAGCCGCTGCAAGATGCCCGCGCTCTTGTTTCAGATCTTCAAGAAGTCTGTCACGCTCTTGTTTTAAAAGCGTGCTGATTGCTTCTTTTTCTTGGATGAAATTTTCAACACGTTCCTCTGCCTTTGCTAGTCCGATAGACATTTCGGCAAGTTTACTTTTCATCGTCTTTGCAGACTGAGAGTAATAATAGAGCGTTATTAAAATGATAAAGGCGCAAATAATATAACCCAATTCCATTGCTAAAATTTTTATTAAAGTAAGATTAAAAAATTGGGTTAAGCAAAAAATATTAGTAAGTATTTTGAAAAAATGTCATGCTTTAAGAAATGAATGATATTATTGTCAGGTAGTTAACCAAAATTAAGCTGCGGAATACTTTTTGATTAGTAATTTTAAAGACAAACGAAAATGGGAATAATTATTTTTATAGGAATAGCAATTGCAAGTTTTATAGTGCAATATAGATTTAAAGGCAAGTTCAGAAAGTATTCTGAAACGCCAATCGCTTCAGGTTTAACCGGGAAAGATATTGCACAGAAAATGCTGGAAGACCATGGGATAACCGATGTGAAAATATTGTCAGCTGAAGGTTCTCTATCCGATCATTACAACCCGGCTAATCGTACTGTTAATTTAAGTCCAGAGGTTTACAGCGGACGCAGTATTGCAGCTGCAGCCGTTGCGGCACATGAATGCGGTCACGCTGTACAGCATGCCAAGGCCTATTCGTGGTTACAATTTAGAAGTTCGATGGTTCCGGTTGTTAATATTGCTTCTAATTTATTGCAATATGTATTTATGCTCGGTATCATTATGATGGCTTCAGGTATTGGTTATACAATGCTTCTGGTGGCGTTTATTGCGATGATTGTGGTAACACTTTTTAGCGTTGTAACACTTCCGGTCGAATTTGATGCAAGTAACCGAGCACTTGCCTGGTTACAAACTAATCGTGGCATTATGCAGACTACTGTTGAGCACGACCAAGCTAAGGATGCGTTATGGTGGGCTGCGATGACATACGTTGTTGCCGCCTTGGGCTCAGTTGTTCAATTGTTATATCTGGCGATGATGCTTTTTGGTGGCAGAAGTGACGATTAAATATGTTTTAGTCCTCGATAAATCAGACAGATTCAAAGCAGTCATCCGATGACTATCCATAAAAAAAGCTTCCTGTGTTAGGGAAGCTTTTTTTGGTTTTTATAAGCCTTAATTACTAATTCATTTTATAAGGTGCAATCATATTAAAGTTTGGAATTTTAACTTCAAACTCCTCATCATCAATCAGGCGGCGCATCTCGTAAGAACCTTCCATCTTTCCAATATCTGTTTTCAGGTTACAGCCCGAAACATATTCATGTGATTGACCGGGATCGATCACAGGTTGCTGGCCCACCACGCCTTCACCTTCAACTTCGCGGCGTGTGCCATTCGAATCGAAGATAAACCAATGGCGGCGCATTAACTGGACACTATAGTCTGTCAGGTTTTCAATATTTATTTTATAAGCAAACATGTAATGTTCGTTTGCCGGATTGGAATATTCAGGTTGGTAAATAGTTTCTACCGATATTTTAACGCCTTCTGTAATGTGTGTAGTCATATCAGATTTTGAATTTGTTAATCAATGTTACAATTAAATCCAAAAATCAAGCCAATACTTCATCAAAATTATTTCTTATATCTTCAAGCACTTCATTTATGGCAACTACGCTTTCAAGTTGTACTAATTGCATTCGATATTCTTTGAAGTTTGGCAGCCCTTTAAAATAGTTTGAATAATGACGACGCATTTCAAAAATGCCCGTTTTCTCGCCTTTCCATTCTATTGATTTTTGTAGATGAGTACTGCAAACCTCGATTCTCTCGGTTAACGTAGGGCCGGGTAAATGCTCTCCAGTCTTAAAAAAATGCTTTATTTCTCTAAATATCCACGGATATCCGATAGCTGCGCGACCAATCATAATTCCGTCAACTTCATATTCCATGCGCCAGTTAGCGGCTTTCTCAATCGAATCAACATCGCCATTTCCAAAAATTGGAATTGCAATTCTTGGATTTCTTTTGATCTCTCTAATCAAACTCCAATCAGCTTCACCTTTATACATTTGAGCCCGGGTTCTGCCGTGTATTGTAAGTGCTTTGATGCCAACATCTTGTAGCCGCTCGGCAACTTCATACACATTTTTGGTATTATCGTCCCACCCCAATCTGGTTTTAACAGTCACCGGTAGATGTGTAGATTCAACAACCGCCCGGGTCATTTTCACCATTTTATCGATATCCTGCAATAAACTTGCACCTGCACCGCGGCATGCTACATTTTTGACTGGGCAACCATAATTGATATCAATTAAATCGGGAGAAGCCTTAGTTGCGATTTGTGTTGCTTCGCGCATACTTTCGATATTGCTGCCAAAAATCTGGATCCCGATAGGGCGTTCATATTCAAAAATATCCAGCTTTTGAACACTTTTTGCCGCATCGCGAATCAGGCCTTCCGAAGAAATAAATTCGGTATACATTAAGTCGGCCCCATTTTGCTTACAAACAAAACGAAAAGGCGGGTCGCTCACGTCTTCCATTGGAGCCAGCAGCAACGGGAATTCCCCTAAATCAATATTTCCAATTTTAACCGACATTGCCTTTGGCTAATCTTTTATCTTTGTGAGCTTAAACTAATTGCAAAATTAATATTAATAGCCCTAAGATGCCTAACGAGCCGTCAGAAAAACGTCATCCTTTCACCGCTCTGATTTTGCTGATAGCTCTTGTGTTGGCTGGGTGCTTTCTATTTATTGTATTTTCCCAAGTTTTAGGAAATATAATTTGGGGTGTTAACATTCTTGCGGATTTGGGTGCCGGTCGTGCCAGCGTTGGAATGCAAAAGTTGTTTCTGGCTTGTTATTCTGTTGGTGCATTTGTAATTCCACCGATCATTTACGCCCGACTTCAATCAAGAATGCCACTTAGATACCTTAACATCAAACCTCCCAAACCCCTTTGGTTATTCCTGATAACTATTTTGTTGATGCTTTGTATTACACCATTTTTAGAATGGTCGGTTTATGTTAATCAGCAAATGAAACTTCCTGCGTTCCTTGCTTCAGTGGAAACCTGGATGAAATATAAGGAAATGGAGGCCGAGATTTTAACCAAGGCGCTGTTGGTAATGAAATCGTACGACAGCTTGTTTATAAACCTCTTAATTATCGCGGTAATACCTGCAGTTGGTGAAGAGCTGATATTTAGAGGATGTATTCAAAGGATTATATCTAGAGCAACAAATAATTACCACATCGGAATTTGGGGAGCGGCCATTATATTCAGCGCGATACATCTTCAATTTTATGGATTTTTGCCCCGAATGCTTTTGGGAGCGCTTTTTGGTTATCTTTTCGTCTATTCAAAAAGTTTGTTAGTGCCCATTCTGGCTCACTTTTATAACAACGGAGTAGCTGTTATTTCGGCGTTTGTTTTACAGCAGCAGGATAAATCCCTAGACACGCTTACCAAGCCCGAGCATCAAAAGTGGTATTTAGTAATTCTAAGTGTTATTTTTGCAGGGTTTCTTATCAGGATGTTTTTGGTGAACTATGAAAACAACAACAGGCAATTAGCAAATGAACGATAGCTGGGTGAAAATCTTTACTTCTTCAGATTTTTTCAAATCGGAAATGGTAAGGCAAGTATTAATCGATAATGAAATTGAGGCGGTTATTCTAAATAAGCAAGGCTATCCTTATAATATCGGGCAGGTAGAAGTTTATGTTCCGCCAGATCATTTCCAACCCGCTTTAGAATTAATTGTGAAAAACGATCTATGAAGGTAAGAGCAATTACTGGCTTCTTTTTCGTGGTGGTGATGCTTGGCTCTTTACTTTTGGGGGCATATGCTTTTGCAGTTTTTTTTATCGTGCTAAGCATGCTTTGCCTGGTAGAATTTTATAAGCTGGTAAAAACTGACAGCATAAAGCCGCATCGTTCTTTAGGAGTATTGCTTGCAGGCACTATTATTACTCCAATGGTGTTAAATTTCCTTTTTCAGGATTATTTTAAATATTTATTTCTCGCAGTCCCTGCAGCAATTTCGATTTGTATTGTCGAGCTGTTCAGGAGAAAAGATCATCCATTTATTAATCTTGCTTTTACTTATTTCGGGATCTTGTTTATAATTATTCCTTTTTGCTTTTTTACCGCATCAGCCTTTGTTGGAAATAAGTTTAATTTCCATTTCCCTTTAGCTTTTATGCTGATGTTATGGGCCAGTGATACAGGAGCCTACATTTTTGGAATTAGTTTTGGAAAACATAAGTTATTTGAGCGGCATTCGCCAAAAAAAACCTGGGAAGGTTTTTTTGGAGGTATGGCAACAAGTCTACTGGCGGCTTACATTATCAGCACTTACTTTATCGATTTGACCTTCCCCCAATGGGCGATAGTATCTTTGATTGTGGTGATTGCCGGCACTTTCGGCGATTTATTTGAATCGATGTTGAAGCGCAGCATAAAGATTAAGGACTCAGGCTCCTTTCTTCCCGGACACGGTGGTTTACTCGATCGGTTTGATGGTTTTTTATTTGCCGCGCCTTTAGCGTATATGTATATCTATTGGATTATTAATTTGAATTAATGGCAGAAGAAGAGATTCCGGATAGGATCGAAGATGAGGTTTCTGAAGAAGTGACGCCCGTTTATAAAGACAGGTCTTTGCTTTATATGGGTCTAATTTTGGGAGTAGTGATAGCGGTAATGGGGTATCTTACACTGTTTGTAGACGATCCATCAAAGATCTTCAGTAAGGAAGATAAAACCAAATTGGTTGTAGAGGATAAAACTTCTGTATTGAACAAAAGCGAATCGATGAATGATGAGGAAGTACGAACTTCGCTAGTTAGGTTCATCGAGGCTTTCTATTACGATCAACGGCGTGGATATTTCGATCCTCCCAGCTATTTTGCGGATATCACCGAAACATTTTATAATTATCATAGCCTTACGCATAAGCGTCTTAAAGAATTATACTGGCAGCGGTTAGAAGGACGAGATAATTACAGACGCAACTGGATAGTTTCAACTCTGGACTTTGAACGTGCAGATTCAAAAATTACGGCCACTTTTTGGGTTAAAGAAAGTTATTACAGACGTGCTTTACGCGATAATTATTCAGCCTTAATTAAGTATGAAATCATTATTGACGAAAGCGGTAAAATTATTTCCCTGCGGGAAGTTGGGACCAAGAATGAAGAAATTCAAGTGACTCAGCCGGATTCAATCGCATTAAATGAGCCTCAAGCAGCCATACAAGAAAACGAGGGAGGAGCGGCTCCCGACAAAGTTTATGATAACACACTTGTTGATATTGCCCCGGAATATGCCGGCGGTACCAAAGAGCTAGCTCGCTTTCTATCCACAAATATCAAATACCCTGAACTGGCTAAACAGAAGAATGTGCAGGGTAAGGTTTATCTGTCTTTTATAGTTGAGAAAGATGGAACCTTGACGGACATTAAAGTAAAGCAGGGCATCGGAAGCGGTTGCGAGGAAGAAGCTATACGTGTTTTGAAAGCATCTGAGAAATGGAAACCGGGAATGATTAAAGATTCCCCGGTTCGAACGTATTTTTCTGTACCAATAACATTTCAATTATAGTAAAGCCCAAAGGCCTTACTATAAGTATTATTACTCACTTCCTTTATCTTCAGAAGGCTTTTTGCTGGTGCATTTAAGGCCTTCTTCGGTCATAACCCATTCTGTTATTCCATGATCCCAATGCTTATCTTCTTCCTGGCAATCCCATAAATTGATATTTTCTAATCTCCAGCCAAGATTACCTTCAATTTTAACTTTAGTATTTACGGGAATTTTTAGATGAACATCTAATTCCTGATCTCGGTAAAGCCCATTTCCTTGAAGAGAAAAGTATTTGTGAAGCTGGATCACAGAGTCTTTTTGAGTAACCTGGTAATCAATTCTTTGAGCAGCTTTGAGAGCCTGTTCAAAGTTTCGCCCTCTGCCGCTGAGTTCTTTCATGACCGAAAAAGTTGCATCATCACTTTTTTCTAGGAATAAGTGAACTTCTTGGGTGTTATGGTTCATTCTATTGTCGCCATATAAAACTCTTCCTGTAAATTTTCCACGACCAACATTATACTTTACACTGTCAGAACTGTTTAATGAAAATTTATGATCCATTTTAATGAGGATTGATGGGTAAGATTTCAGCGCGGAGGTTTGCTCCAGCTTTGCTTCTTCTCTGAATTCGGAAGCAACCTTCGATCCATAATAAACACCCATTCCCAAACCAGTAAGCCATAAAATAAGCATTGCAAAAGATCCGTAACGAGATATTACTTTCCTGTTTAATAGCACCCGTATTGCAAAAAGAATTAAGGCGATAAGGGGAATGCAAAGTAAGAGAAACGCGCTGAAGAAAATAGATGAGCGATATTCTTCATTAATTGCGTTAAAAGGAAAATCAACATAGCTGCTGTTATTTAAAAATCCTAAGCCAAAGATTAGTCCAAAAATAGCTGCGAATAGGGCAACGGCACCGGCTGTAATAATTATAATACCAATAATCTTAAGGAATAGCTTAATCAGCTTAACAATAAAGTCTATAATTTCTTTAACAGGATCGCTGGTATTTAACCTTGGCTCCGTTTGATTAAAGACTTTGCTAGTTTCAGTTGTTTCATCAAAACTTCGTTTAAAGTTTTGAAGATTTAGGGCCTCGCCTTTCATTGCCATCTTTTCCTGCCGGGTTTTTGCTATCGGCAGTACAGCCCATAAAACTAGGTATGGAATCAGGCCAATGCCAGATATCAACGTAGTTACGATTACAATTAGCCTCATCCACTTTGTTTCGATATCAAAATAGTGAGCCAGCCCGGCACAAACACCAGCTATCATTTTATCATCACCGTCGCGGTATAGGGTCTTTGATGATTTCAGACGATCTTCCGTAAACACTTCATCGTCCTCCTCATTTTCAAAGTCTTGTGCCCGGCCCATTTGGGATGTAATCTCCTCTACATCTTGTAAAATGATTACTTGTTTATTTTGCTCAGCCAATCGTTGAGAAAACATCTCAGCTAATCTGTTTTCGATGTCGGTTACAATTTCCAGGCTATCTTTACTGTAGGCAAAATGGCGCTTAACTTCCGTCATGTAACTTTTTAAAACTTCGTAAGCATCCTCCTCAATATGAAATACAATGCCGTTAATATTTATAATTATCGTTTTATTCATGATCTTATGTGTTAGGGTTTAGTTCTCTTCCATTGGTTGCTACACTTACCGCATAAGCCAGTTCGTTCCAGGTTTTATCCAAATGTTCAAGCACTTGTTTACCCGCTTCGGTAAGTACATAGTATTTTCTTGGAGGGCCCGAAGTTGATTCGACCCAGTTGTATCCGAGCAGTCCGTTATTTTTCAATCGGGTTAAAAGCGGATAGAGGGTTCCTTCAACCACAAGAAGCTTCGCCTTTTTAAGTTCTTCGATTATGTCGGAAGCGTAGATCTCTTTTTTGGAAATCGTGGAAAGAATGCAATATTCCAGTATGCCTTTCCTCATTTGCGTCTGAGTGTTTTCTACAATCATAGAACAAACGTAAGAAATAATATAGTACTATGCAATACATAGTACTATATTATTTTTTTTAGGATTGAAATAGCAATGTCATATAGAATGAGATTTTTAAAAAAAATTTTGATGTGATAGCTTATATTCCGATATTGATGTATAACGAAACTGTGAGGAGGCAAATACCCTTTAATTTGTAGATCTAAAAACTCTAAAAATTAACAATGATCTTAAATTTGTGTCAAAAAAACATACCTATTGGCTCAAATTTTAACTAGATAACCTATATACCTTAGATCAATTTAATTTTCATACTTATTTAATTGTTTTTTTGCAGTAATGGTAAAAATTCAAATATAAACTTGTAAGTATCGAAAATAACATTAAATTTATTTTAATCATTAATTTAAAAAGAAGAGTATGCGAAAACTTTTATCGAGTTTATCATTCGTGCTTTTATGGGCAACATTTGCCTTAGCGCAAGAGCGTACCGTTACAGGTACCGTTACTGCCAGTGATGATGGATCTGCCCTCCCTGGTGTGAGTATTAAAGTTAAAGGCACTACTACCGGTACCCAGACCGGAGCAGAAGGCCAGTATTCAATTAGAGTGCGGGACAATTCTACTCTTGTTTTTTCTTTTATTGGCTTTGCTTCACAGGAAATCGCTGTAAGTGGAAGAGATGTTATCAATGTGACGATGGGAACGGATGCACAGCAATTGGGTGAAGTTGTGGTAACAGCGTTGGGCGTAACTAGGGAGAGAAAATCGGTAGGTTATGCGGCCACTACTGTTACGGCTGCCGAAGTTAATAGAGCGTCACCAACGAATATAGTACAGGGTTTGGCTGGTAAAGTCGCTGGAGTAGACATTTCAACAACTTCAGGAGCTCCGGGTGGCTCTACTAAGGTTGTTTTGCGGGGCTTCTCATCCATCACTGGAAATAATCAACCTTTATATGTGATCGATGGAGTTCCAATCAACAATTCCAGACCAGGACAGCAAGCCCCAGTGGGATCTAACGGCGACTTAGAAGACGCTTACGATTTTGGAAATGCGGCAAACGATATTAACCCTAATGATATCGAAAGTGTTAATATTCTTAAAGGTGCCTCCGCTACATCTTTGTACGGTTCTCGAGGCTCCAATGGCGTAATTGTAATCACTACAAAAAGAGGGAAGGCAGGAACGTTTAAAGTAGACTTCTCGTCTGCTAGTTCTTTTACCCAAGTAGCAGTTGTGCCAGAATTTCAAACAAGATTTGGACAGGGCTGGGACCAATATTTCCTATTTAATGAGAATGGGAGTTGGGGCCCAAAAACGGATGGTATGATGCGCCCCTGGGGAGCCGTAGTAAATAATTCACAGCTGTTAAAGCCATTCAGTGCAAACAAATCGAATGTATTCAGAGATGTTTTCGATACAGGGACGGAGTTTAATAACACTTTATCATTAAGTGGAGGAAGCGAAAGCTCATCTTTTTTCCTATCCTACGGAAATGTTAATGCGGACGGAATGATGCCAACCAACAATGATTCCTATAAACGAAATACGTTATCGCTAAGAGGCTCAACAAAATTCAAAGCCTTTACTGCCGGCGCTTCTTTCAACTACATAGGTAAAAATTCAAGATTCGTTGAAGTAGGGGGAGCACAAACGGGTGTGGGTGGAAACTACTATGAGGACATCCTTCAGATGCCAGTAGACATTCCTATTAAAGATTTACAGAATTATAAAAACGAGTTCTTTAATGTAGACAATTATTTTACACTGTATGCGGAAAACCCTTTCTATTCAATCAATGAAAATCAATCAAGATTTAAAAGTGACCGTTTCTTTGGAAATATTGATCTTAAATTAAAAGCGAATGACTGGTTAACTTTTCAATTTCAACAAGGCGCAGATCTCACCGGTGGAAGAAATAAACTATGGCATGCAAAAAATGCACCTTCGCCAGGGGCCTATACTGAAGGAAGACAGCCGAATGTTGGTAATGTTGTTGAAGGTGCTCAAACATTTTTTGAGTATGACTCTAAATTGCATGGTATTTTTGAAGGAGATATTAGCTCCAAGTTTAATGTTTCCGGACTTGTAGGTTTAAACTTTAATGATAGAGGATTTAGAACGCTGTATACATCAGTTGAAGATTTAACTATTCCCGGATTTTACCAACTTTCAAACAGCTTAAACAGTCCAGTTAGTACAGATGTGGTAAATCATCGCAGGTTGTTTGGAGCGTATGCTTCAGCAACGTTTGGCTATTCGAATTTTGCGTATTTGACCTTAAACGCCAGAAATGATTGGAGTTCGACTTTGCCGCAAGGCGCTAATAGTTATTTCTATCCAGGTGCAAATCTTGCTTTGGTACTTTCTGACGCAATAGATCTTAAAAGTGCAAATATAAGCCTACTTAAGTTGAGAGCCAGCTGGGGTCAAACAGGAAACGACACCGATCCATATCGTACTAGTAATGTCCTAACCTCGGGACAGGTTCGTGTTAGAGGAGCTGGTACTGTTGTAAGTTTTCCATTAAATGGTGTGGCCGGTTTCTCGATTGCAAACACTCTAAACAATGGTGCATTAAGGCCTGAAATCAGCACTGAAACAGAATTTGGTACTGAGATCAGACTTTTTAAAAACCGGATAGGTTTTGACTTAGCTTACTACAACAGAATTACTGAAGATCAAATTCTACCGATCAATACATCTCCGTCATCTGGCTATAGATTTATGATTGTTAACTTCGGTGAGTTAAGAAATAGAGGTGTCGAATTAGCATTTAGTGCAACTCCATTAAAATCAAAGAATTTAGACTGGAACTTAGGTTACACTTTCACCAGAAATAGAAGTAAGGTCTTATCGTTACCCCAAGACCTTGATAAGGTAATTATAAATTCGGCTTATGACGCGGAGTTTGTTGCCCGTAAGGGACAGCCTTTAGGGCTGATTGAAGCTCCAACCGCTCAATATGACCCTCAGGGAAGGATTATTGTTAATGGCCCTTCAGCAGGAGCCGGTCTTGAAGGATTTCCTGTAACTTCTCCTGTAAATGTGTCCTACGGAAGTTCTCAAAGAGACTTCATAATGGGTTTGACCAATTCAGTAAGATTTAAAAGTCTGACCTTTGGCTTTACTTTGGACTACCGAAAAGGCGGTGTGTTTTACTCGGGAACGGCCGACCTTTTAAACTTTGTTGGGAACGATGCCAAGACGACTTATAATGATAGAAATTCATTTATTATACCGAACTCTGTGGTTGCCGTGACTGGTACTGATGGATCAGTTAGTTATGAAGAAAACACATATCCTATTCCCTTTGACCGAATGGATGACTACTCTTATCATACCAACAATAAAGCATTGTCCTATAATAACAGAATTTTAAGTAAAGACTTCCTAAAAGTAAGGGATGCGACTTTAACCTACGTATTGCCAAAATCTATTGCTAAAAGAGTTCGAGCAGGGGATGCTTCAATAACGCTTTTTGGAAGAAACTTATGGACATGGTTGCCAAAAGAAAACAGAACAATCGATCCGGAAGTATCAAACTTTGGAAATGATTTAAGAAGTGAGTTTGGTGAGTTTAGAACTGGCCCATCCACTCGCAATTTTGGAGCTGCTTTAAGAGTATCATTTTAATCTTTAAAACATGAAGAAAGTAATTAGTAATATAAAAATTGGATTGCTGCTTACCACGCTTGTTATTGCTACAAGCTGTAAGAAGCTACTTGATATAAATGAGAGTCCCAATAATCCTGGGATCGATAATGCCACACCGGAAGTATTATTCCCTACGGGAGTGATTTCGACTGCTGCAGGAACTGGTGGTCAGTTAGCTGCGGTGGGTGGAATCTGGGCTCAATATTTTACTCAGAGTGCCACGGCAGCTCAATTCAAACAGGTAGAAGCCTATAATTTGACTAATATAGATGAGGAACTAAACTTAAGTTACGAGGAACTGTATACTGGCGCATTGAGTGACTATCAGTTAACTATCCAAAAAGCTACCGAGCGAAGCGATTGGCGCTACAACCTAATGGCAACTGTCATGAGGGCTTATACATACGCTTTTTTAGTCGATCTGTATGATAGAGTACCTTATTCCGAAGCGTTGCAGGGGCAAGCGAATGTCCAGCCTGCTTTTGATGATGGATATTCTATTTATGTTTCACTGCTTGGAACTATTGATGCAGCTCTTGCAAAAGATTACAAGAGTGCTCCTTTAAGTGCAGCGCAGAAGACTACAGATTTTGTATTTGGAGGCGATATGGACAAGTGGGAGAGATTTGCAAATACATTAAAACTCAAAATGTATCTCAGGATGGTGAACGCTAAACCCGCTGAAGCTGAAGCAGGCATAAAAGCACTATATAGTTCTGGAGCGAAGTTCCTTACAACAAGTGCCGGCGTTTCAACTTTCCCCGGTAGCCCTGATAAAAGTAATCCATTTTATGAGTATAACATTCGTAGGCTGAACGTGACAACAAATTTAAGAGCCAGTACAACATTCACAAGTTGGCTAGGCCTTAATAACGATCCGCGAGTTACATCATATTTTGGCACTGCCAATCCTATTTCTATACACCAAGGGGATTATGCAGCTCCTACAGCTGTTCAACCCACATATCCAAATGCGACGGTATTTGTTCAGTCAGCAACAGATCCGGTATGGTTCATCACAGATGCAGAATCATATTTTATGCAAGCCGAAGCGCGGGAAAGGTATTTTGAAGGAGCTGGGGCCAAAGAATTGTATGATGCTGGGGTTACAGCCGCATTTGCCCTAGTCGGGAAAGCTCCAGGAGCTCTATTGAAAGGAGCATATGCTTATCCCACTAGCGGCACCTTCGAACAAAAGCTAGAAGCAATAATTGTTCAAAAATGGGCCTCGCTTGTTGCTGGATCACATGGAATGGAAGCGTTCTTCGAGCAGAATAGAACAGGCTATCCAAGAACCAGCAATGTATATTCTAAAGACCCTTCGTATGTCCCCGGTAGGTTGGTATATTCTGCTAATGGTGTAACAGGTCCTGGAAATTTTCCAAAAAGGTTTTTGTACCCTGATTATGAAAAATCTAGAAATCCCAACACACCTGCGGAAGTTCCAATTACAACCAAAGTTTGGTGGGCTAAATAAATAAAAGAGATATGAAAAGACACATAAATTTATTAGCAATACTTTTTCTAAGCATGGCGATATTTTCATGCAAGAAGGAAGATTTTGATTACAAAGAAGGATATGTTGGTGTATCTAAGGTAACCAATTATGCTACGTTCACAATGACTGGCGATAAATACGTTGTTATACCCAAAGGGGGTACTTATAGCGAGCCTGGTGTTAAAGCAAAAGAAGGGGATAAGGAATTACAGGTTCAAACAACAGGTGATGTAAATACTAGTGTGGCTGGTGTGTACAATCTTTCTTACTCTGCCGTAAACGAAGATGGCTTCTCTGCATCGACTAGCCGCACAGTTATTGTCGCCGATATTGGGGCCGATGCCGCTGCGGCGGACTTGTCAGGAACATATGCACGGACCTCAAATGGGCAGGTTGCTACATGGACTAAAATAGCCCCAGGGGTCTATACCGTACTTAATCCAGGCGGCGCTAGTGGAACTAATGTCACAGTAGTGGTGTTTCATACCAGTGCGAATACTATTGATTTTCCGCAGCAAATTGCCAGTGATGGCGGAAGCTTTAGTGGATCAGATGAAACATATAATGCTGCAACTAAAACGTATTCATGGAAAGTAATTAACGGAGGTTACGGGCCGGCTTTGAGAACTTTTGTTAAACAATAATCACTATGAGGATGAATAAAAATTTATTGACAATCGCGATAACATTTTTTGTTGTTATCCTAAGTTCCTGTAAGAAGGATGTGCAAGTGGGGGGTACCGCAGTGCAGGAGCTCGCCGGAGATTGGTATGTCAGGGTTTACAATCAGAACGGTACGTTGGCATCACCAAGCTATTATACTATTCACAGCTATAATACTGCTGCAAACGCTGCGACAGAGATGTGGTTTGAAGACCATTTTTATGATACAAAGTTTAAGGTGCCGGTTAGCCCGTCAACTCTCACTTTTGGCGGCACGGCCGCAATAAAGAATTCTGATCCAGAATATGAGGTAGAAATTACGTTAACTAATGGAAAGATCATTAAGAAAGGAACAATAGGCCCTGCGTCTAAAAGCCCTACCGATTCTATATATTATGAGGTTCAATACTCAGATGATGACCCTGCTAATAAGAAATATTACATGGGGGGATATAAGCGGACGGGTTTTGAAGATGATGATCATTGATGTGGTTTCTGACCATCAAAGAAGCAACTGGTAAACAGTTGCTTCTTTTTTTATGATCCTCTCAGCGAATCTTTAAGACTATTTTTTTTGAAACACCACCTCCACTCTCAAATTCCTCAACCTCTCTTCTACATCCTGAGTAACAATCAACGGTTGCTTACCCCCTACCCCTGTACAAGAAATTCTTTTCTCTGATATCCCCTTTCCTGTAAGATATTGTTTTACCGCCACAGCCCGGTTGAATGATAACTTCTGCAAATATCTGGCATCGGCAAACGGATTATTATTAGTGTGCCCAATTAAGCGGATATCGTAGTCCTTCTGTAATTTTAGAACTTCAACTAGTCGCTCCAGTTCAGGTTCAGAGCTTGGTTTGATTAGATGCTTGTCTGGCATAAAATGAATATTAAACAAGTCAATTTTCTGCATATTAGCAATTTTGTTCAGACTGAAATCTTGCTCTGAATTAATTGGCTCCGCTTTTATATCAGCGGTTTGAAACAGATAACCGGGATATGTAGCTGTAACATTAACCGGCCGGTCGGTAGGTATTTTTAAAGTGTAGAAACCGTTTTTGTCGGCTGTTGTTTCTGAAACTTTGATTCCTGTAGAATCATCTTCACAAACTATTTTCGCTGTTAAGGGCAGGCTGGTGTTTATATCTTTTACAGATCCAGAAAGGGTTTTAAAAGCTAAAACAGGTAATTTAAGATGTGAAATAAAGTTAAAGCCTAAACCCTTTTCATAAATATTATCAATAACTAAAGCCAGCCTCTGTCCGCTCTTAACATTTAAAGCACTTGAAAAACTTTTACCCGGTCCGGGAGCTTCAAAAACATCCGGATAGCCGTTTTTTAGACCCGTCATGCCTTTTAAGGATACATCATTGCGACTGTTATTTGACCTAATAGGGAATGCGTCTCCATTGCGTACTTGCGATTCAAGCTTAGGGTTGTAATTAAATAACATCCAGTCATAATCATCCTCTTTTCGATGGGGCATAATTTCAAAAGTGAGTATGCCATTAAATGGGATATCTATCACAAACCAGATTGTGTTTCGCTCCACTTCAAAGAGATAAGGTGATCGTTTATAATTTTCAGGGAATTCCTGAAAATTTCCGAAGCCTTTTGGGGAGGCTGGAATGCTATAAAGCTTGTTTATAATTATCGGCTTTGCGGTATTAAGATCGCCATTAACCATCTGTGCCTTTGAGCCGAATGACAACAGTAACCCAAAAAGTAAAATAACGGAACGTATCATGTTGCAACGCTAATAAGCCAGAATTTGTTCATCATCGAAAATCAATCTCACTTTATCGGGATCGACTCTTAAAGTTACTTTTTTCCCAAAAATCAGCGCATGATTATCGGCCAAATGCCCTGCCGGGAAATCGAAACAGACCGGGAAATCGTAATCCTTCACTTTTTCCAGAATAATCTCTTCGATGCTGCTTCCAAAGGGAATGTCATTATCTTTCAGATCAGTAAAACCACCTACAATTAAGCCGCTTAGTGAAGCAAGTTTTCCGGCGCGTTTAAGATTCCAAAGCATCCGGTCAACCGAATAAAAGTATTCTCCAACATCTTCGATAAAAAGAATATTGCCCGAGAAATCCATTTCTGAAACCGAATTGTTCATCATAACGAGCAAGGTTAAGTTTCCTCCAATCAAAACTGCCTCACTAACGCCAGGTTTATTGTACTGATTACCCGGCACCTCATATATCAACCGTTCCCCGAACAGGGCTTCGCGTAACGATTCCAGCGAAGGCTTGGTTCCATCCGGAACGTTTAAAGGCATTTGCCCGTGAATGGTCTGTATCCCGCAATTTTGGAAAATATGACTATGCAAAACAGTAATATCACTAAATCCAACCAGCCATTTGGGATGTTTTTCAAACCTTTCAAAATCTAAATCATCAATTATTCTGACGGTTCCATAACCTCCTCGGGCAGCAAATATGGCTTTAATAGATTGATCATCTAGGAAACGTTGTAGATCATTAAGCCTTTGTCCATCTGTACCTGCGTATTGATGATGTGATGCGGTAACGGTTTCTCCCGTTACTACTTTTAATCCCCAGGATTCCAGCAAGCGGATCGCACTATCAACTGGACCCGGCAGTTTTTTGGCAGGACAAGTAATCGCAACTTTGTCGCCTTTATTTAGATATGGTGGAGCAGAATGAGGACGCATAGAGAGAGCCTTTAGAGTATCAAAAATACTTGTTTATTTAAGGTTTCGGTATTACTAAGAAATTGAGTGTAAGGTTTCATATAGAGCGGGTGGTAATCTTCGCGATCTTTGCATCTTCCCCACCTTAGCGATCACAAAGCAAATGGTAAAATACTAAGCCATCTTGATTCAATCTTTGTGTGATAATTCCCTGAAATTCCACCTTTGATAATTTATCTTTGCCAAATCATATAAAATGAATTAATGTCTGATCTCGATAAATACAAACGTTTTACAGTTACCTCTGCTTTGCCTTATGCAAACGGGCCTTTACATATTGGTCATTTGGCGGGAGCATATATCCCCGCCGATATTTTTGTGAGGCATATGCGACTGAAACGTAAAGACATCGTTTATATCTGCGGATCGGACGAACATGGGGCGGCTATCACCATTAAAGCAAAAAAAGAGGGGATAACCCCGAGAGAAATAATTGATAAATATCATACTCAGATCAAAAACTGTTTTGAAGAGTTTGGGATCGCATTCGATATTTACCATCGCACATCTGCCGAAATACATCATCAATTATCACAGGAATTTTTCCTTAATCTTTACGAGAAAGGGGAGTTTATTGAAAAGGAATCTGAGCAGTATTACGATGAAGATTTCGACCAGTTTCTGGCAGACAGATATATTACAGGAACTTGTCCGAATTGTAATAATGAAGGCGCTTATGGCGATCAGTGTGAAAAATGCGGCACTTCTTTAAATCCGCTGGAACTGATTAATCCAAAATCCACTTTGAGTGGCAAGTCTCCGGTTCTGCGAGTTACCAAACATTGGTATTTGCCATTGGATAAATATCAGCCTTGGCTTGAAGAATGGTTAATTGAGGGGAAGAAAAATAAATGGAAAAGCAATGTTTACGGACAGTGCAGCTCGTGGTTAAAAGCCGGACTTCAGCCTCGTTCCATGACTCGCGACCTGGATTGGGGTATAGATGTTCCCCTTCAAGAAGCAAAGGGGAAAAAACTGTATGTATGGCTAGATGCACCAATAGGATATATTTCAGCAACTAAACAATGGGCCACAGATAACGGGAAAGATTGGAAGCAATATTGGAAGAAACAAAAAAATGAAGCAGATGAAGCATGCTTGATTCATTTTATCGGAAAAGACAATATCGTTTTCCATTGCATAACCTTCCCTTCTATTTTGCACGCTCACGGCGAATATATTTTACCCCAGAACGTACCTGCGAATGAGTTTTTAAATCTGGAAGGAGAAAAGCTTTCCACATCCAGAAATCATGCGGTTTGGCTGCATGAGTATTTAGAGGAATTTCCTGGCAAGCAGGATGAATTGCGTTATGTTCTTACTTCGATTTTACCAGAAACATCCGACAGTGAATTTACCTGGAAAGATTATCAAGCCAGGGTTAATAACGAGTTAGTAGCAATACTAGGCAACTTTGTAAACCGGGTGCTGATTTTGATGCATAAGTATTACGACGGAAAAGTTGAAGGCAACACTAGTTTAAGTAGTGAGGCACTTAACCAGCAAATCGGAACAATTTACAATGATGTTGAGGAGAATATCGAAAGCTATAAATTCCGGCAGGCCCTATCGTCTGTTATGGATCTTGCCCGCTTAGGGAACCGGTACTTGACTGAAAATGAGCCTTGGAAAACATTTAAAACTGATCCCGAAGCTACAAGAATCGTTTTGCAAAATAGCCTTCATATAATAGCTCATTTGGGAACCTTGCTACAGTCAATGCTTCCCGGCACATCAAAAAAGATTTTTGCCATGCTTAACCTAGGCGATGCGGTTTTTTATGACCAGGAAGTTTCATTTGCAAGCGGGCATCAATTAAACCCCGCACAACTGTTATTTGAAAAAGTAGAAGATAAGGTGATTGAAATCCAACTTGCAAAACTGAAAACCAAAGAAGAAGAAACTATTGCCGCAGTAGAGGTAGTGCCGGCAAAAGAGAATATCAATTTCGATCAGTTTGCTGCTATGGATATCCGGGTTGGAACGATCTTGGAGGCAGAAAAAGTAGCTAAAACCAAGAAATTGCTAAAACTTAAAATAGATACTGGTATCGATCAGCGAACTGTTGTCTCGGGAATCGCTGAATATTTCGAGCCGGAAGCTATCGTAGGGAAACAGATAAGCATCCTGATTAATCTAGAGCCAAGAGAAATAAAGGGAATACTTTCTCAGGGGATGATTTTGATGGCTGAAAATTCTGATGGAAAACTTAGTTTTGTAGCTCCAAACGAAATGCTGATTAATGGCAGTGTGGTAAGATAGGATTAAATTGGTCCCGTAGTTCAACGGATAGAATAGAAGTTTCCTAAACTTTAGATGTGGGTTCGATTCCCGCCGGGACCACAACTTGTTTAACGAACAAATTACAACAACATCATTAAAATACAACAGCTAATCGATGTTGGTTTTAATGTACTCAAACAAAACTTCTAATATAATCTTCTATTAACATGGAAGATTTCGACTCTCATTTCTTTGTTTCAGTTGACGAACACAGCTATCAGGTAATCCCATCAGATGGCAATAGCTTTTTAGTTTTAATGGAAGGCGTTAAGGTAGGCGGCCTTTCGAAAGATGAAAATTCTCAATGGCAGTGGACGGATAGCAATTTGGCTCAGGATTTTGCTGAGCAAATTGGACAAAAAATAGATAGCCATAGTTGATGAGAGCTGAATGCCTCTAAAAGCACTCAACACTCCACCCATTTTTCCAGTCTCCGCCGGCAGGTAATGCTATAATCCCTTGCTTATCTTCAAGCTTTTGATTGTGTCCTTCAAAGTCTGCAATTCCGCACCAAGGTTCAATACATACAAAAGGAGCATCTTTGGTGGCCCAAATTCCTATGTATGGGAATCCTCCAAAATCGAAAGTTAGGCCTTGCGGCGAGGTGTTGCTTTTCAAGGAAATCTTAGTAGAATTTAGATTCTTGAATATGAGTGCATCGTTATAAAACAAACTAGCTTGTAAAGGAAGCATCTTTTGCTGATCGAAAAAGGGTGAAGAGCCCGCTACAATGTTCCCGGTTAATATCAGTCGCGGAGTGGTTTCTTCCTTTTCAAACTCCAAATAATAATCTTCATATCCAGACCCCTTTTTTAAAGGAACATTAAAGGCGGGATGCGCACCAATGGAAAAATATAAAATTTCGTTTGCCGGATTTTCAACCTCATACTCAACGGAGATTTTACTCCCATTAAGTGTGTAAATTATTCTCAATAAAAATTCAAAAGGATAATAGCCTAAGCTTTCCTCAGTGCTTTTCAAAACGAAGGATGCACGTTCTGCAGACGCTTTTCCAAGCTCGAAACTTACATCACGTGCAAAGCCATGTTTGGGAAGTTGATAGTTTTTTCCTTTATAGATAAAAGTATCGTCGATCAATCCTCCAACAATCGGAAATAAAACAGGCGATTGTCGAGGCCAAAAGGTAGCATCGCCATTCCAAAGGAACTCTGTTTCCGAAGATTTTAAAAAGAGGCTGCTTAGTTCAGCTCCGTGGGGATTTATAGTAGCTTTTAAGTATTCGTTTTCTAGCGTTATCATTTTAATTTATCAACATCAAACCAGGGTGGGGAATTTTCGTTTTTCAAGATACCAATTTGATTTATCTTGCAAACTATATGTACAGATTACTAATAATTTCATTGCTTTCGATAGCTGTCTATGCCTGCACAGCAAAAGGACCTTACAGTGCGACAAATAAAATCTATAGACAACAGGCGAAAACGTTGGCAAAGTCACTAACTGAGCTGCCTGTTATTACGCCTTATAATTCTGCCTCGTATCAGGCAGCAACAATAAATTTTAATCTGCGGAAGCCTAACTATGTAATCATACATCATACAGCGCAAAATTCTTGTGAGAAAACTCTACAAACGTTTACAACGATTAAATCGCAGGTAAGTGCACATTATGTTGTTTGCAAGGATGGCACTATCCACCACATGTTAAACGATTATTTACGTGCATGGCACGGGGGAGTAGCCAGATGGGGAAGCATATCTGACATTAACTCTGTATCGTTAGGTATTGAATTAGATAACAATGGAACAGAAGATTTTTCTGAAACTCAAATAACCAGTTTGATTAGGTTACTGGCTGATATAAAGAAAACCTATAACATTCCTGCGTCTAATTTTATTGGACATTCGGATATTGCTCCTTTAAGAAAACAGGATCCAAGTGTGAAATTTCCGTGGAAGCGACTGGCTGAAGGTGGGTATGGAAATTGGTACGATGCGGTCTTAGACACTGTACCGTCTGGATTTAATCATTTACACGGACTCAAAATCATCGGGTACGATGTAAAAGATTCCACTGCTGCAATTATCGCCTTTAAACGGCATTTCATTCAAAATGAACTAAGTCCTGTTCTCAGCCCCGAACAAAAAACCATAATTAATAACTTAATCAACCAGTATTAGATGTTTAAACATCTAATCTATAACATTAGTGTAAAAATTATAGTCTTTATATGTAATAGGGGTTAAACAAAGCATATCTCTGTATCTTTGATTGAATATTAATAAAAGAAGAAAATACTATGATAACTATTGGTCAAAAATTCCCTTCATTTGAAAAAAAGGCGTGTGTAAGTATCGAAAAAGGCAAAGAATTCGAAACATTAACCTCAGATTATTTAACTAATGATGATAATGTTTGGACAGTGATGTTCTGGTGGCCTAAAGATTTCACTTTTGTATGCCCTACTGAAATTGCTGAATTTAATAAAGCTTTTGGTGAGTTTAGAGATAGAGATGCACGTTTAATAGGTGCTTCTACTGACTCAGAATTTGTTCATGCAGCATGGAGAAGAGATCATGATGATTTACGCGACCTTAAATTCCCAATGCTAGCCGATACTTCAAAATCTTTATCTGAAGATTTAGGAATTTTAGAGCCTGTTGAAAAAATCGCTTACAGAGCAACTTTCATCGTTGACCCAACCGGTATTGTACGCTGGGTTTGCGTTAATGATTTAAGTGTAGGACGTAATGTTAAAGAAGTTTTACGTGTTCTTGATGGCTTACAAACAGATGAGCTTTGCCCTTGCAATTGGGAAAAAGGTCAGGAGACACTATAGTTATACATTAAATTATTTATAAACAGGATCCCCGAAAGGGGATTTTGTTTTAGACGTTAAAAATATGAGCGAAACTACCGAGGTTATAAAGGAACTATTAGAAAGTATTCATGTTTCTGGCGACTACCGAAACAGCAGTTTGACTTTGCTGGAAAAAGGTGAATCAAGATACATTCGTGATTTAAAAGTCAACTTTAACAGCACCTTGACTTCAGAACATTTATCCCAAAAGGAGATTGGACTTATTGGTGTAAGTATAGCAGCGAACAATCTAAACACGATTTTAAGCGAATTTTATACTGCGTTTTCCGAGTCTGCAGGCGCTTCCGCGGAGGAAATAGCTGAGGCAGTAGCTTGTGCTTCCCTTTTATCATCTAATAATGTTTTCTACCGATTTAGGCATTACACGCAAAAGGAGAAATACACTCAAATTCCGGCCCGTATCCGCATGCAGATAATGGTGAAGCCCCTTACCGGAAAAGAATTTTTTGAATTGCTTAGTCTTGCAGTTTCGGCAGTTAATGGTTGCGAAATGTGCGTAAACGCACATGAAGACTCATTAATTAAGTTGGGAACCAGCGAAGAGCGCATATTTGATGCAGTTAGAATAGCTTCCCTTGTAACTGCAACAGGGAAAATTATTTTCTAAAATAAGTAACTATTCGTACATTAGAGGCAGGTTAACCGTTTAAAGCATACTATCCCGATATATAATCGTTACCGCAATGTAGCGAGGGCTTTAGTGAAACGGAATTTTTAATTGTAATTTTAGGGATGCCGTCGTATAGTTCATATACGACGGTTTTTTATTTAAAGCTTATCATTCTAATTATCCTTACATAGTTTGATACCAATATCCTTGAACAATTCTTACTTTTGAAAAAATCATTAAAAATGGAAACTGAAAAAACTACTGAAGATTACGGAATATGCTTTCTATTAGCGGCACTATGTGGTATTGCTACCGCCTGGGTTGTTAGTGGCTCGCTTTTGTATATGTTTATCGGAGCACTTCTGGGATTGTTATCGGCCGGGTTCTTTGTAAATGTTATCCTTAGAAAAGGTAACACGAGGTTATAAAAATAAAGCGTCCCAAACTAGCCGGGACGCTTCAACCTAAACCTTATCACAATTAAACCAATTTTACTTGGTTTATATAGATAACGCCGCGTATTTCGATTTGTTTTTCAAAATAAATTTTTATTTCATTTTTATTTTCGATTGAAATTGATGCCGATTAATAGTAATAAAGCCGCAACGCTTGATAGCATTATTCGAACGAATTAGTGAATCAAAAAAAGTCTGATAAGTTGTCGGTCAAAAGCAATTTTATTTCGATACAGATATTAATACATATTTATTAATACTAATTTTGGTTTATACTTGTTTAAAAAGAGGCAGTAACAAAACTGTCTCTTTTTTATTTAATATAAACTCTGGTATAACAATAGAGTTGCTTATAATGGATTTTAAATCGTTTAAAGAAATGCTTAGGAAAATATTTTTGGCCCTTTTTATTGTAGCAGCATTCGCCTGTAAAGCAAATTTGCGTGTAAACACAACTGTAGAGGGTTCCAATAACCTCACTCCAGATCCTCAACAGCAAATTATTGCAAAGGAGCTTGTTAAGGTTATGGAGAATTATAATTATAAAAGAGTAAAAGTTAACGATTCTTTATCAGCAGTAATTTTCGATAGCTATATTAAAAGACTTGACCCTAGCCGTAATTATTTACTTGCCAGTGATATTAAAGAGTTTCAACAATATCGTACTCAGATAGATGATCAGTTAAGAGGAGGCGACTTGAGCGTGATGTTTAAGATCTTTAACACGTTTCAAAAACGCTATGAAGACCGTATTAAATATTCCATTTCTCAAATAGATAAACCCGTTGACTACGCAAAAGATGAAGTTTATGTGTATAACCGTGAAAAATTGCCCTGGTTGAGTTCTGTCTCAGAAGCCGACGATCTTTGGAGGAAAAGAATTAAATACGATCTCTTAAATTTAAAGATCGCATCTGGAAATGCAGAGAAGCCATCGATTATCCAAAATGGTCCAAGTGCTTCAGTAGTAAAAGACACTTCCGTAGTAAAAAGTCGCGAAACCTTAAAAAAGCGTTATGAAAACCTTTTATCTCAATCTAAAAAGACGAACAGTCAGGACGCATTTCAAATTATGATGGATTCCTTTACGCAAGCCGTCGATCCTCATACAAATTACTTTATACCGGTTAAAGCTCAGGAATTTAATGAAGAAATGGCCCGAAGCTTCACTGGTATTGGAGCTACGCTTCAACTGGAAAACGAAGTGGTAAAAGTGGCGTCAATTGTTCCTGGTGGGCCTGCCTTCAAAGCTAAAACGTTAAATGCCGGCGATAGGATTATCGCGGTAGCACAAGGGAATGACGAATTTGTGGATGTTATTGGATGGAGATTAGATAATACTGTCCAAAAAATTAAAGGTCCGAAAGGAACAACCGTTCGTTTAAAAATAATTCCAGCCGGGCAAGAGCTTTCTTCTCAGCCGAAGGTTATCTCTATTCTTCGTGATAGAGTTATTTTGGAAGAGCAATCTGCCAAGAAAACAATAAAGACCGTTGTATCAAATGGAAAGAATTACAAGATTGGGGTAATTGACATCCCCGGATTTTACCTGGACTTTAAAGCGTACCAATCTGGTGACCCCGATTATAAGAGTACTACTCGCGATGTAAGGCGAATTATAGACACCCTAAAGCAGCAAAATGTGGATGGTATTGTGATTGATTTGCGCAGTAATGGCGGCGGTTCTTTAATTGAGGCTATTGAACTAACTGGTTTATTTATCAAAACTGGTCCGGTGGTGCAGGTTAAAGACTTGAGAAAAACAGAAGTAAATGAAGACGAAGATCCAAATGTTATTTGGACTGGCCCGCTTGGAGTGATGATAGATCGCTTTAGCGCCTCGGCTTCCGAAATTTTTGCCGCTGCAATTCAGGATTACGGTCGTGGCGTTATTATGGGAACCCAAACCTATGGTAAAGGAACTGTGCAGTCTGCTATCGATATGTCGAGGTTTATTAGTACAGTAGACGAGGTAATCATGAAAGCCAGGTCCGGGAATTCAGCAAGTACAGGTACAGTACGTGGTGGCGAATCGACAAATACCGGCGCTCCTAAATACGGTCAGATTAATCTTACAATGGCTAAGTTTTATCGTATTAACGGAAGCAGCACACAACATAAAGGTGTGATCCCTGATATCCAGTTTCCGATGATATATCCGGCAGAAAAATATGGCGAAAGTTCTGAAACTTCTGCTCTTCCATTTGACATGATTAAGCCCGCGCCTTTCAGCCCGGTATCGAACTTGAATCCTATCAAACCCATTTTAGCTAAGCAGCACGATCAACGCATGAAAGCTTCAACAGAATATAAATATTTGTTAGAAGACATTCAGCAGTTTAAGAAGCGTGAAGCTGAGAATTCTGTAACGCTTAACGAAGCTCAACTCAAAAAAGAAAGAGATGAGCAAGAAGCTATAACTCTGGTTCGAACAAATCAACGCCGCGCGTTGCAAGGTTTGCCTCCTTTAAAGAAAGGCGAAGTAGCTCCAAAACAGGATAATGATTTTATTCAGGATGAGAGCTTAAAAGTTATGGCTGACTTTATTCAGTTGAAGGATACAGGAAAGTATAGCTTGAAGTACTAGTAATATTTAGTTAAACATAAGCCTTATGTAATTAATAAAGTCCGACACATATCGGACTTTTTTATTATTCTGTATTATCTTGTAATGGTTTTCACCGAGGAACAGGATTTACTTATCTAATTATTGCTTAATCCACTCTGCGCCTCTTCCCACCTTTTTAGCTCTGCCGGATCCAGCACTCGCTTTATAGCCGATTGTGTTTGAGGATTTATTTCTATGTACTGTACTTCGCCCGGTTTTAAAGTAAAACTAATTGTTGCCTGCTTATTCTTTGAAGTAATAAGTTTTTGGGCAAATCCAAGTTCCGATTTTGCTTTCAAAAACTCATACTGCGTATTTGTAAGATTTAAAGGCGTTCCCATTACCTGCCAGCTTTCCCAAACACTACCTTGAGCCAGACCGATAGTCATCCGGATAGAATTATAGACTGTATCTTTTTCGAGGGGCACATCAATACTACCGTCCCAATTATTTAAAACTGATTTTTCTACAAAATTTTGATTCCACAATAAGATTTTGGTAAGACCCTGTTCTTTTGTAACAATCACTCCAGTGCCATCAGGGTAATTTTTCTTATTCACTACTGTCTGAATATTACCCGTCATCTTTCTCAAAAAGCGAAAAGCATTGAAAGACGCTTTTGGAATGCCATGTATAGATATTAATCCGTAAGTATTAGAAAATGGCGCATGTGGAATTCCGCCTTCATCAAAAATATCGCTAACCACCCAATAAGCAAAGCTTTTGGCTGACTTATCAAGCTCCAGGCAGTTTCTTACAATGAAAGACGCAGCGTATAAATTATCAACATAAATATTATCGCCCCAGGTTATTTGCTTTGCCGAAGCGGCGGTTTGAGTGTTCCATTCTGTCCAGTGGATTTCTAAATCCGGCCTTGCCGATTCTCTAACCCATTGTTCTACTTCCTTTACCGTGTAACTGAAAAAGTCGCCGATCTTATGTGGACTTCCTTTTCTATCCGGGTATTGAACTTGCTCATCCTGCGGATATAAGTGCGTTGAAACAAAATCAAGCGGAACCTTATTTTTTGTGGTGTAATTAATAATTTCTTTGATCCAGTTTCCCTTTGAGGATGCCGGCCCACCAATTCGGATTTTAGGATCAACTCGCTTTACCGCTTTGGCACTAGCGGTATAAAGTTTAAAATATTCATCCTGCGTACCGCCCCAAAATCCTGAAAGATTAGGCTCGTTCCATACTTCAAAATACCAGGAGCGTACTTCATCTATGCCGTATCGTTCTACCATGTGTTGGGTAAATGAATACACCAAATACTCCCATTCGTCGTAAGACTTAGGTGGAGTTACATTCATTTTATAGTTGAACATATCCTGGGTACCGGATGCCATTACCTTCGGCATAGGATTAAGTTCCACAAACGGTTTTATTCCCAACTTAAGTAATGCATCATAAACCTGATCTACCTGGTGCCATTGAAAAATAAGTTTTCCTGTCTTCTCATCGCGTTTAACAACATCCATTTCATCATCGAAAATTGCATGAAAGCGGCAGAATCGATATCCCATTATTTTTTGGGCATAAGCAAGATGCTCCAGAATATCTGCGCGAAGCAAATTATTTGCCCGACCAACCGCGATAATGTTTCGCCACGGCATATTCAATTGCTCTTGCTTGGTAGGGGAAATTATTTTGAGAGTACTTACCTGGCTATAACCGGCCGTTAAAGCGCAAAGAAGGAGTACAAGGATTACAGATTTTTGGAATTTCATGCTAATGATCATTTAAAAAGAAACTATGGATTTATAACCTGCAACTAAACTAAATATAATTTGGATGTTTATATTCATAAATACAAGTATTAAACCTATGTTGCACTAATCCTTTAAAGATTAGAGGTATTAGACCAAAATGCCGCATTTGAACTAAATGCACTTTTAAGTTTTATTAGATTAATGCAGCTACCAGATATTCACAATATTCTTATTGGAGACCAGCCCTGGGATTTCTTGCTGGAAGTACTGCTACGCTCATGTATTATGTTTTGCTTTATATTGATAGCATTGCGTATGTCTGGCAAAAGAGGAATTAAGCAGTTGTCCATTTTTGAACTCGTTATTATTATTGGCTTAGGTTCGGCTGCCGGAGACCCGATGCTTTATAATGATGTTGGAATTATACCTGCCTTGATTGTCTTCATTGTAATAGTAGGCTTATACAGAACAGTTACCTGGTTAAGTGGAAAATATTTGCCGTTTGAGCAGTTAATTGAAGGTAAACCAATTTATGTTATTAGGGAAGGTAAATTTTCGATCGAAGATTTCAACAAAGAAGACCTTTCACAGGATGAGTTTTTTGCGGAGCTTAGGGTAAACAGCATCGAGCATTTGGGCCAAATTCGAAATGCTATCCTCGAAACATCAGGAAATGTTAGCCTACTTTACTTTAATGATAAGGATGTTAAGCCAGGGCTTCCTCTTTACCCTGATTTATATCATAAAAAGTCTGTTGATATTTCGCAACCGGGAGTATATGCCTGTACTTATTGTGGAAATGTAGAAGAGCTTGATCATTCCCGTACTTGTAAGATTTGCAATCGAAAAGAATGGGTATTAGCGATAAAAACGTTTAGGCGGCCGTAGGAATTTTACAAATCAATATCGCCCAGAATGTCTCGATTAATATATAAACAGATTTCCGTCATCATTTAAAGCATATCCAACTCAAGACGCTTCATTTTATTAATATTGAAATTAATAAAGATCCTTTATGTTCACTAAAGAGAAGATTATTCTGCTATTGCTTGCCGCATTAAACTTCACCCATATTCTCGATTTTATGATCATGATGCCTTTGGGCAATTACCTCATGCCGTATTTCGATATATCTTCAAAACAGTTTTCTATGCTGGTGGCTGCTTACACCTTCAGTGCAGGTATATCCGGTTTTTTTGCAGCGTTCTTCGTCGACAAATACGATCGCAAAAAGGTTTTGCTATACGCTTTCGCGGGATTTTTAATTGGTACATTTTGTTGTGCTATTTCACCTTCCTATATCATATTATTAGTTTCCAGAATAGTAGCAGGCATTTTTGGAGGATTGATTGGAGCACAAGTATTATCTATAGTGGCGGACTTAGTGCCATATGAAAGACGTGGAACGGCAATGGGAATTATTATGGCTGCATTCGCGGTAGCCTCTGTGTTTGGGGTGCCGTTTTCATTGTATCTGGCTAACATTTTCAACTGGCATGGACCTTTCTTTTTTGTAGCTGGCTTTGGGGTTTTACTGATCCCATTTTTGATAAGATACTTACCTAAAATGGATACGCATATTCAGTCGGATACTTCAAAAAAGGTTGATCCGATAACGCTGTTGAAAGACATTGGGAGAGATAAAAACCAGGTTTTAGCTTTAGCCTTATCGGCGTCAATCATGTTAGGACATTTCCTGATAATTCCCTTCCTAAACCCATTTATGGAATTTAACAAAGGGTTTAGTAAGCTTCAAACGCCTATGGTATATATGGTTGGCGGCGCACTTACGTTGGTAACATCTCCTTTAATGGGACGAATTGCTGATAAAATTGGCAAGCATCGTTTATTTATTATCATGGCACTTGTGGCAATAATACCAATCGCTGTTATTACTAACCTTCCGGATATTCCTTTTTACCTTGTTTTATGCGTTACCGGATTTTGGTTTGTAGTTTCATCCGGCAGAATGATTCCCGCCCAGGCGATGGTAAGTAATGTAGTATCCGCCGAAAGGCGAGGAAGCTTTATGAGTATCAACTCCTCTGTTCAGCAAATTTTTGTGGGTATAGCTTCGATTCTGGCTGGCTTGATAGTAGTGAAAACTCCTTCAAACGCCATACTGCATTATGAAGTTACAGGTTATATTGGGATTGCAGTAACACTACTCAGTGTTTTGTTTGTAACCAAATTGCATACCCGTCTTAAGCGCGTAGATGTGAAATCAAACCCAAATACCAACTAAATATTCCCGCCTACCTTTAATCCACTTGGCACACGTTTCGGAATTGTTCTATCAAACTTATCATCATTTAGAGTATTTAGGAATTCGATAATTAACCTGAAATCCCTTTGGGTTATTTTGCTTTTACGTGCTATTGGGTCGAGGTGATCAGATGAAATTCTGGGATTACGTGACTTTAAACCAGCAACATCTTCATAAAGTTCCATCACATTTTCAAGCGTTTTGAGCGTGCCATTATGCATGTAAGGATCCGTGTATCTTAGGTTTCGAAGCGTGGGTGTACGAAAGGCATCTTTATCGCCCCCACCTAAGTCGGGCTTTAGCAACTTTTCATTATCGGGCACACCTAAAACATGGAGTTTAAAGTCAGAGAACATCGGACCATTATGACACTTCGCGCATCCTGCTTGCTTAAAAACCGCAAATCCTTCTTGCTCCATGGTATTTAAGGTAGTTTTATCGCCGCGCATAAACTTATCAAAGGGCGAGTTATTCGCAATAAGGGTGCGCTCAAACGCTGCAATTGCTTTTGAAAGGTTTAGAATCGTAATTGCTTCATTTCCTCCAAACGCTTCTTTAAAAAGCTCTTGATATTCAGCATTGGCTTTTAATCGGTCAGCAATACTATCTAACTCAATAGATTCTTCATGAGCCATCCCTCGCATTTCCTCCAAAGATGTAATTGGTCTTAGCGATTGTAGTTCAAGACTTTGAGTACGTAAATCCCAGAACATTGGTGCCTTTTTCGGGTCGTAATTACCCTTCGTATCAATACCATTAAATGCAGTATTTAAAATCGATTGCGAATTTCGTTTGGTGAAGGGAATATTGTTTGGCTCATTAAAGCGCCGCATCTCTCCTAAGCCAGTCCCATTTACACCAATTGAAAGCTCCAGGCCTTCGGCATATCCGTATTCGGGATGGTGACATGATGCACACGATACATCTTTATCGCCAGATAAAATAGGGTCATAAAACAACAGCCTGCCAAGTTCTATTTTTTGAGGTGTGCTTGGGTTATCTGGCGGACTCTTAACCTGTAAGGGCAATGCAGCCACTGTTTCGTCAATCGAATCTGTAACTGATTTTTGCTGCCCACCATTATTATTGCAGGCGCATAAATAGCAAATGAAGGTGCTAAAAACCAGGTTTATAAAAAAAACTTTCAACTCAAATCGAAAGCTTAAAGATACAAACCGGAATGAATTTTAAGATAATGGATCTTTTGTAAAAATCAATTTTATTGGAAAAGAGGTTGAAGGTTCTTGGGAAAGAAAGCCCTGTCTTTTGCTCATACTGCACGGGCCTTATCCGCTTTGGCCGGTATCCGCTTCAGCCAGGTTTAAAGTTCGGTTATAGCCCTGTACGAGGGGTTATATAGATGCCATTACTCGATTATATAACCAAAACGAAATCCAATTGCAGGGCCAACCACAAAATTTAAGTCGTTACTAAAATAACTAAAGTCTAAACCGAAATTTGATTCTAAACTAAAATGATTGCCAATCTTGCGTTGAAATCCCCAGCTTGGCGACACAGAAAGTAGTGAATATTCTTCAACAGGTATTTCGGAAATAAAGCGCTGCCCATTTATATCAAACGTTTCCCTCCTGATTATCTCGCTTGAGATAAAAGGCTTAAAACCATAATTGACACCGAGACTTAAGAAATTCGCCGAATTACTCGCTACAGACTTTTTTTCGTGTAATCGCTTATTCAAATTGTAGTAATAGCGACCTTCCAGCCCTACAAACAAATTATAAATTTTCCATCCTTCGGCAAAATCATACGAAGATAAGTAAAGACCATTTCCCGTCCTCATTCCCAATTCAGAAACGAGTGTTACTTTTTTCGATAACTGCTTCTCAAATGTACCACTTACTCCAGAAATCTCTAGATTCAGCTTCGTATTAGATCGTTTTAATACCGTATCAGCTTCTAGTGCAAAGGAATTTATTGATTGGAGAATTAGTAAAAAAGGGAAGATTTTTTTTAAATATAAATGTGGGTTCATTTAGACGTTTATATATTATTTTTTGTGGCATTGAAGATAAATTATTTAACCCGCTCAATATATTCCCCCGTACGTGTGTCTACTTTAATTTTATCTCCCTGGTTAACAAACAACGGCACTTTTATTTCGATGCCATTTTCGGTAGTAGCATATTTCTGTGCGCCCGATGATGTATCACCTTTCACAGCCGGCTCAGCGTAAGTTATTTCCAATTCAACAAAGTTTGGTGCTTGCGCCATGATAGCTTCTTCGCTTTCGAAAGAAACGATAACATTCATACCTTCTGTAATAAACTTTGCTGATGGTCCAAACAGTGATTTTTGAATATTAAACTGCTCAAAAGATACATTATCCATAATTACAAAGTACTCGCCTTCGGGATATAGATATTGATAGTCATTTGTTTCTACGCGACAAATCTCCACCTGATCGTCGGTTCCTAAGCGTGCTTCAACAATTTTTCCGGTTTTAATATTTCGGAATTTGCCTAAATAAAAAGCACCACCTTTTCCAGGTGTGCGATGCAACATTTCTTCAACGGTTACCAATTCGCTGTTGTAGCGTAATATATTTCCTGTTTTTACTTCCGACGCTTTGGCCATAGAGTGTGATTTGTATAAGGGGGTAAATATAGGAGGTTTTTTGATTCCCCACAGAAGATTGGAATTTCAATAGTGTAAAAGCACTTGTCGGGTAAATGTCGGGTCGATTACGGGCTAAATTCTTCGTTATCCAATTCATGATCAGTTATACTTGCAATCAGATAATAATCAAATGAAACAACCTGAACTGGGGATAAAGCTCGCGGAGATTCGCAAAGAAAAAGGTATTACGCAAGAAGATTTAGTTCAAAAATGTAATGTCACGGTAAGGACAATACAGCGAATCGAATCAGGCGACGTAACTCCGAGACCGCTAACTCTTAAATTGATTGCTGAAGCACTTGATTGTGATTGGAATACATTTTCCTCACCAACTTCAAGCTTAGGCGAAGAGAAAACAAACTCTTGGATTTACAGGGCGATCTTTACAGATTTAAAAGATCCCAATACTATCGCATTGCAGTTAAATCTAGCCTGGATAGCGGGGATAATATACTTTTTGACCGGATTTCCGGAATCGGCATTTGAATACGATTTTTTTAAAAATGGAGCCCTGTCTGTGGCTAGCCCAGCTTATATAATGATTAAAGTTATTGCAATGGCTGCGTATGCCTTATTCGCCAGAGGCTTCATCATCATGGGTTACAAGCACCATAATAATTTGCTTACGTATGGCGCATACCTGTTTCTCAGTGTCTTTTTGTTAAACTATATTTTCGATATTTTTTCGCTTGGATGGGACGAATCTGATTTGAAAGGATTCTTGGTTGCAAAAGCTATAAGCTTTGGAATTGTCGAAATAATTTTTGGCTTAGGATTAATAAGAATAAAAGAATCTTTTGGACGGGCAGCCAATTATTCCGGCTACCTGGAGATTATCGCAGGCCTTATGTTTATAACCGTTGCATTGTCACCATTTGGTTTAGTAGTATTAATACCTGCCGAGATCCTTGAGGTGTACTTGTTATTTCAATATAGTGAAAGGCTGAAACCACTTCAAAGAGTGCCATTTTAGAATAAACGTTATCTTTCAATGCTAGTTGGAAATATTAAAATTTAAGCCAAGGTCTGTTCAACTATCTGCGTCCATTCCTCTTTTAAACTAACAACCGGTCTGCTTTTACCCGCCCTGCGATACCAATAATCGGCATTGAAAAGGTCGCCTTCTTTACGATGTAAATACGCATGGATATGAGCAGCGGATTTATCATTAAGATCCTGCACCAATTCATGAGCTTTTTCCCAATCCCCCTTTGCATCAAACCACATAGCTTGAGAATAGACAGATAGTCCGACATGAGGAATAGAGTCTCGCAGGCTTGTAATAAATTCGGTGTAGTTCATAATATTGTTAAAAAACTTTACTTCTTAAATTGTTTAACCTCGTCCAATACTGCTGTTATTTCTTGGGGCTTTTTAGTTCCTATTAGCAATTTTTTCCGATTGAAAAATTCTATTTGTAAGCCTTTGTTTCCGGAAACATTATAGGCATTCCCAACACCAAAGAGCCCTAATCTTAAGCCCCAGCCTCCATACTCGCCGATTGGATTATATTCCCTAACAAAAGATTTAGAAATTGTATCCCACGTAAAGTGTTTAAAAGAAAGGTGAAATGGAAAGAATCTTACATAGATACCATCTTTTGTTATCCAGGTTTCAAGGCGGTGGTTATAAATAAGAATGGTAATTAAAACGCTGAGAATACAGGCAACCATCAAACCATTGTTACTCATCGGTTTGTTTCCAAACTGTTGGCCACATAAAACTTGCTTATAAAAGCCAAAGAAGAACAGCCCATTTACCAGGAGCAATAGCAGCCATAGCCACCACTGGTTAAACTTCTGCTTTTCAAAAAATAATACATCTTTATCCATCTGTGTTTGACTAAAATTATTAGACCAGTTCTATACCTAGAAGTACACCGTTCCTTACGGACTTCAAAAATTAAGCTGCTGATTTAGAACTTTAGATAGTACTTCTGCCAAAATCACTCCCACAATAAACCCTATCACGGCTTTAGCGCCTTTGGCATTTATTGAAGTGGTAAACGCATTATACATCAGAGCGATCATCCATATTACTGGAAAAATCATAACGAATGTTATTAGCAAAATCGAGTTATTTATTTCTCCCGGTTTCGCATGGTGTAGTGCAGGTGCAAATCCAAGCAATGCAACCAGCAACATGGGTGCGCGAGCCATTGCAATTGTTCCGGCGATATCAATAAATCGAAATCTTGACTTGGTTAAAATTAATCCTGCAAGGGAAAATATTAATACAACACTTCCCCATGCAATTGAATGCTGTAGAGCGTGTATAGATATAGATGAGGGTTTTCCCGAATGCGCATCCAGAGCACCATCAAAATGTACGTTGCTATAATACCCGACTACGGTAGTTAGTATCACAAATACAAGCCCGATAAGTAAGGCTTTAGAACCTGCTATGTGAGTATAAGGATTGAATATTGATAGTTTCATTTTCTATAATTTTTCGTTTGTTTCAATTTTATGTATAATATCGTCGAGCAGGTTTCTAACAGTGGGATAACTCAACCCAAGATGCTGCGCCATAACTTTTAAGCTGCCGCTACTCTTCACAAAATTCACTACAAACTCTTGTTCCTCCGGACTAAGTCGGGCGAGAGCAGGCAGCTGGAATTTTCCCGAAACGGTTGTTTCGCAAGAGCTGCATCCTAAGCTTGTGACATGCAGTGTAGAAGAGCAACTTGGGCAAAGTTCCGGTAATTTTCTATTTGTCTTTGACATTATTAACCTTTTGGTTTACAATATTAAATAAAATTTAAAATTTATTTATGTTTTGTGAAATATTTCCAATAAAACTATTCGATCTGTACGATGGTTTAAGTATAATGGGTAAACCACTACTTCAGTTCGATGATTGCGGCATCTACTGTGCCCAAGGAAAGTTTTATATCGACCCGTGGAAACCCGTTGATGATGCTGTACTTACGCACGCCCATTCTGATCACGCACGATCTGGAAGTAAGCGGTACCTGGCGCACCACTTATCCCGTGAAGTTCTGAAATATCGGCTTGGCCAAGATATTAAACTTCAAACGGTAGAATATGGTGAGCGCATTATAAAAAATGGAGTGACAATTTCTCTGCACCCGGCCGGACATATTATTGGTTCCGCACAAATACGGGTAGAATATAAGGGTGAGATTTGGGTGGCATCTGGCGATTATAAACTCGAAAACGATGGAATTTCTACTCCCTTTGAGCCGGTAAAATGTCACACCTTTATTTCAGAGTGTACCTTCGGAATGCCTGTCTACAAATGGAAAGCACCTGAACTCGTTCATCAGGATATCAATGATTGGTGGAGACTAAATTCTAAAGAAGGGAAGACGACAGTGATAGCCGGATATTCACTAGGTAAAGCACAGCGAATTATACATAATCTCGATTTATCAATAGGCAAAGTGTTTCTTCATGGTGCCATTGCCAACACTCATGAGGCATTGGAACGAAACGGAATCAAACTTCCCCCGACAACCCGCGTCAGCGTCGACATAAAGAAGGAGGAATTTAAGAATGGTATTGTGATTTGTCCTCCCTCAGCCTTAGGCTCACCATGGATGCGAAAGTTTCAGCCATATGCATTTGGATATTGCTCGGGATGGATGTCTCTGCGCGGCGCAAAAAAACGTATGGCTGCCGATCGTGGCTTCGTTTTATCTGATCACGCCGATTGGGATGGATTGATAAGAGCAATAGATGCCACCGAATGTGAATGCGTTTGTGTGACCCACGGTTACACCGCTTCTTTTGCCCGATATCTCACCGAAAAAGGATATAACGCACACGAGGCTCATACTTATTATGGTGGCGACGAAGCGGTTGAAGAAGATACGCTTCCTATCAAATTGGTTGATGAGGATGGAGATGTAATTCATACAGAACCTCAGGTAAGCGCTGAGCCATTGGACGAAAAGTTATGAAGGATTTCGCTCAACTGTTCGCCTCTTTAGATGAAACTAATAAAACAAACGCCAAGGTTTCGGTGCTCAAAGACTACTTCATTGCGGTAGCTGATGAAGATAAAATTCATACGCTTGCTCTGTTCACCGGAAGGAAACCTAAACGGCAAATTAATTCTACACTAGTTAAAAATTGGGCAATAGAGTTATCCAATATCCCGCAATGGTTGTTTGAAGAAAGCTATCAGGTTGTCGGTGATTTGGGCGAAACGATCGCTTTGCTGCTACCGGAAGGTGAAAGCAACCATGAAAGATCACTGGCAGAATGGATCGAAGAAATCAATAACCTGGGTTTACTTAGCGAAGAAGAACGAAAGCAATGGCTAATTAATTCCTGGATGTCTATGGATAAACAAGAACGCTTCGTCTTCAATAAAATCCTCACGGGAAGTTTTAGAATCGGCGTTTCACAAAGTTTGATCGTAAAGGCTTTATCTGATTTATCAGGCTTAGAGCCGGCTGTGCTAACCCATCGGATAATGGGAAACTGGGATCCACAAACATTCAGTTTTCATGATTTGATGCAGCAAGAGGATGCGTCTGATGATGCTTCGAGGCCTTATCCTTTTTGCCTCGCTTACGCGATTCAGGAAACCTCCGACAAGCAAAAATCTGCTGAAGAACTTGATGGCGAATTAGGCGATACCGAACAATGGCAAGCTGAATGGAAATGGGATGGAATCAGGGCACAGGTTATTCACCGTCAGGGTAAAATTTTTATCTGGACCAGGGGTGAAGAACTAGCAACAGATAAATTTCCCGAATTGCATCCATTTATAAATGAACTTCCTGAAGGCACCGTTCTGGATGGCGAAGCAATTTGTTTTTCAGACAACAAGCCATTGCCTTTTAATGTGCTTCAAACCCGGATCGGAAGAAAAAATTTGTCGAAAAAAATTTTAGCCGAAAGTCCGATGGCTTTTATCGCGTATGATTGTTTAGAGTTTTCAGGCGACGACATTCGTTCAATGCCCTTTAAACATCGGCGTTCAATGCTTCAAAAACTACATCAAATAAATCCTCATCAAGATACTTTCCAGCTTTCGCCAATTGTTGAATTTAACTCCTGGCAAGAATTATTTGAACTTCGACTGCAGGCACGGGAAAATCATGCTGAAGGATTTATGTTGAAAAAGCTGGATTCCATTTATCAAACCGGTAGAAAGCGTGGCGACTGGTGGAAATGGAAAGTAGACCCTCTTTCCATTGATGCGGTGTTAATATACGCTCAGAAAGGGCATGGCCGTCGGGCTGATCTATATACCGATTACACGTTTGCTGTATGGGACGGCGACAAGCTGGTAGCTTTCGCGAAAGCGTATTCCGGTTTAACCGATAAAGAAATTAAGCAGGTGGATAATTTTGTAAAGCGGAATACGCTCGAAAAGTTTGGTCCGGTTAGAACTGTAAAACCCGAGTTGGTGTTCGAAATAGGCTTTGAAGGGATCAATCTATCATCGCGGCATAAATCTGGCATTGCATTGCGCTTTCCGAGGATATTAAAATGGAGGCAGGATAAAAAAATGGGGGAAGCGGATACTTTAGAAACGTTGCGATCATTGCTTTAAGATCAACCAGGATTGTCAGGCTAATCTTTTTAATATATTGCATTATGGATTTAAAGCGAGAGAACCATATCGATTAATAGTACGGACATACTTGCTGAAGAGTATAAAACTTACGCTCAGATCCTAATCATTCCAACATTGACTGATAATTCAACTTTAACCTTCTGTCAAGTTTATGAAGTCACAAAACTCTAATACATTGCTTACCGTAGTTAAACTTGATGAAGGGCGAGGCGATAATAACAGACTGGTTTAAGGAAAGATCCTGGGAACAATTTCCGTTTCAGAAAGAAATGGAAGCGGCTTTTTTGTCCGGCTATTCAGGTTTGCTTAACGCACCAACCGGGAGCGGTAAAACCTTTGCAATGTTCCTTCCTTTTGTAGCCGACTACATTAACACCTATCCCGAAGATTATCAGAAACGTAAAAGCAACGGTTTGTTAATGCTGTGGATTACGCCTTTACGGGCGCTCACAAATGATATTCGAAAAGCGATGCAAACGGTTGTAAACGACCTGGACCTGCCTTGGACGGTTGCTTCGCGTACAGGAGACACATCCACCAAAGAGAAGGCGGCAATTAAAAAGCGCTTGCCGGAAGTTTTACTAACCACGCCAGAGAGTTTGCATATTATGCTTACTCAGAAGGATTATCCCAAAATATTTGAAAATCTGCAGGTAGTTGTTGCAGATGAGTGGCACGAGCTTTTAGGGACAAAGAGAGGTGTTCAATTAGAATTGGGTTTGTCTAAACTTAAAGCGTTGCAAGCAAACCCAGACAATAAGATCAACCGCTCACTTAAAATCTGGGGTATCAGCGCTACCATCGGAAACCTGGAGCAAGGCGCGGAAGTTCTTCTTGGAAATGATATGCCACCAGAAAAAATTAAGCTGGTTCGGGCTAAGCTTGATAAAAAATTAGTGATTAATTCCATTATTCCGGAAAATATAGAAGAGTTCTCCTGGGCCGGGCATTTGGGAATCAAGCTTCTACCGCAGGTTATGGAAATTGTGGCGCGAAGCAAAACGACCCTTATTTTCACTAATACTCGCTCTCAAACAGAAATTTGGTATCAGGCAATATTGGATAAATACCCGGAATATGCCGGTATCATGGCAATGCATCATGGCTCGCTTGATAACGAGCTGCGAACCTGGGTAGAAAATGCTTTACATGCAGAAGCTTTAAAAGTGGTTGTGTGTACTTCTAGCTTAGATCTCGGTGTCGATTTCAGGCCGGTGGATACAGTGATTCAAATTGGAAGTCCTAAAGGAGTTGCGCGTTTTATGCAGCGAGCCGGCAGAAGTGGACATCATCCCGGGGCCACCTCACGTGCTTGGTTTGTACCTACACATTCTCTCGAATTACTCGAAGGTGCAGCCATTAAGCAGGCAATTGTTGAGGAGATCTTCGAAAGTCGCGACCCAATTTTACTGGCAATGGATGTGCTAACGCAGTATTTGGTGACACTAGCCGTTTCGAATGGATTTAAAGCCCAAGAGGTTTTTAGAGAAATAAAAACCACTTACGCTTTCGCTGATTTAGGAGAAAAGGAGTTTAATCAAACGCTTGACTTTATCACGAAAGGCGGCAAAACTTTATCTGCCTATGATGAATATTTAAAAGTTGAAATTGAAGAAGGGATTTACAAGGTGAATAGCCGAAAGGTTGCAATGCGGCATCGTTTAACAATGGGAACCATTGTTGGCGATGTAAGTATGCGCATCAAGTTTCTCACTGGCGGGTACCTTGGTTCCATCGAAGAGGATTTTATTGCCCGATTAAAAATTGGTGATGCCTTTTGGTTTGCAGGCAGAAGTCTGGAACTGATCAAGGTTAAAGATATGACTGCTTTTGTCAAAAAATCGCCAAAGCATAATGGCAGAATACCAAGCTGGATGGGTGGCCGTATTCCACTTTCTTCACAGCTTTCTGCAATGTTCAGGCAGAAGTTAGACGAAGTTGCTCATCATAATGAGAAAGATATTGAAATAAAAACGCTTCGCCCGTTATTTGATATGCAGGCTGAACTTTCTCATCTTCCGATGAGAGATGAATTCCTGATCGAGAAGTTTAATTCCAAAGACGGCTTTCATCTTTTCTTTTATCCTTTTGAGGGAAGACTGGTTCATGAAGGAATGGCTTCGTTATTTGCCTTTCGAATCTCTAAAATTCGTAAAGCAAGCTTTTCAATTGCCATGAATGATTATGGCTTTGAATTATTGAGTGACGAAGAAATATCACTTGAACAAGCCTTGGCAGCTGATTTGTTTACATCCGAAAATTTACTTGATGATATCCAACACAGCTTAAACGCAAATGAAATGGCGCGACGACGTTTCAGGGATATTGCTCACATTGCCGGTTTGGTATTTACTGGTTTCCCGGGAAAAACCATGAAGAACCGACACCTACAAGCTTCAACTTCTTTACTATTTGATGTGTTTAATGAATATGAGCCCGACAATGTTTTAGTGAGACAGGCTTACAACGAGGCTTTGCAATTCCAGTTAGAAGAGTTTAGATTAAGAGAAGCGTTAAAACGAATTAAGGATTTGAAAGTGATTATCACGCAAAGTGCAAAACCTACGCCCTTTGCATTTCCGATTATGGTAGACAGGCTTCGGGAAAAACTAACTACAGAATCGCTGGAAGAGCGTGTAGCAAAAATGACAAAGAACTTTTTATAGGGTATTTTGTACCACCAATTTAGAATACTGTAGTCTTGAGGATACACTTGTGAGATATTAGTTGGTTTCTAACGTAAATTATTACTTGGCAAGGGCTTTGTACTATATGCGTAAATACTTAAACTGATGAATCTAAAAAGAACCTTCGGGACAATTCTAACTATACTAGGTATTGTTGGATTAATATATGCAGCTATCGGGTTTGTTCAAAACTCAGAATCTACAAAAGAACTTATTGTATATGGCGTGTTAGGAGTTATCTTCTTCTTTACCGGAATTGGTTTAGTGAGAGATACCAGAGATGTTGCAAAAATGTAAACAACAGTTTTATAAATGAAAAACCCGCATCAGCGAGTTTTTCATTTTAAGTTTTTAAAAATTGTCTTTTATCGATTGCAGTAATCTGCCGCCTTTATAATAATAGCGTTTCCAGTACGGTTCGTTTAAGTTGCTTATCATTACACCCCTGCTACTAGATGCATGGGCAAATTTATTATCTCCCAGATAAACACCAACATGAGAAATTGCCCTGCTATTGATTTTAAAAAATACCAGATCACCTTCTTTCAATTCTTCCTTATTTAGAGGATTAACCATACTAAATATATTTCTTGAATTATTACCGATTACGGTATTAAAAACTTTATCGTAGAGTTGGTATGCAAATGCAGAGCAATCGATTCCTCTTTCGGTAGTGCCGCCTAAACGGTAAGGAGTACCCAACCAGTCATATACAAACTGATATAGTTTTACATTTGATGTCGCAGAAACCGCAACTCCCATAATTTGAGAAAAATAATCTTTTGCAAGGTTATCCGGATCTTCGGGGGCTTTTTTGTTTTGTGCCTGGGTAGTAACAGACAGGAGAACAATTAGGAACGAGAGTAAATTTTTTTTAAACATTGTTTCGTTTATCAGTTAAACAACAGACTTATAAACGCCCTCTTACATTAGTATTTAATGTCGAGCATTGCAAAACTAACGATTTAAAAATCCTATGCAAGTTATTTGTGTATTCTTTTAACAAATTTAAACAAGATTTTGTATCAAGGACTATACAAACTTGCTGCAGGATAGATAGTTCTGAGTTCCTATACGCCCGTGCCAATATTTGGTTTCAAAAAGTTTTATTTGATAAGGTATGAATCAGCTCTGGTAGCCTATGTGTAATTTAAACCCTGTGATTGAGAAGAGTTATAATAAAAAGGTTCAAAATTATCTTCAAGGCATTGGGAGCTAACGGTTACAAGCTGACAATTTACATTACCAAATAAACTTGCGATGGCAGCATCAGCTGCATCACGCCCGCTGGCAATTTTAATCAAGCCATTTAAAGGTGAAAGCTTTGTAGCATCAAAGATTATCCATTGACCACCCAAATATGCCTCGAAGCATGCATGAAAATCAGGCGGATATAATTTATATGAATATCCGGTAAAATATCTGGCAGGAATGGTTAAAGCTCGGCACAAAGCAATTCCAAGATGTGCAAAATCGCGACAAACTCCGGCTTGTTCTGTAACCGTATCGTAAGCAGAAGTTTGGGAATTGGTAGAGCCGCTTAAATATTCCACATTATCATGTATCCATTCTGTTAAAGCGATAACCTTTTCAAAGGCGTTGGCAATTGTTCCGAATTTATTATTTGCCAAACGATAGAGTTTGTCAGACTGGCAATATCTGCTGGGGTAAAGATAAGTTAACACGGAAGAGTCAAGATCGGAAATAGAAACATCATTCAAAAAACTTGAATCTATCAACTGAATCGCGTTATCAACAGTTGCTTCGTATTTAATATTCAAATGCGTTCCCTCAGATACTTCTATCCTGATAAAACGATTTTCGCCATGTGAAGAAAGCAGCTCTTCCCCCTTGATATATGGATCAATTATAAACGATTCTTCCAGGACAGTTTGCGAAGGGGTCCGAAGGGCATGAATATTTAAAATAATAGTACTATCTGATAATATCTGGTACGTTAACTCACTTGATATCTTAAATCTCATCAAATTCTATTATCACGGTTTAACCTGGAGTTTATTAAATACGGCATCCATCCATTCTTCAGGAATATTTAATAAGGCGCTTTTTAATTCATCTGCCCATTGAGCGGAAATTTTTTGTAAATCTTTTTGCTCATACCGATGCTCTACCATCCCATAACTATCGGTTTTATAAAGCACCACGTCAATCGGGAAATCAACATCATTAGCACTGGCACGGGTAGAATCGAACGATAAAAACCCGGTTTTTAAAGCTAGTTTCATGCTCGAATTACTATCAAGGGTTCGCTGTAAAATGGGTTTGCCATGGCCACTGTTTCCGATAATAACAAAAGGAGCACCTTGATCCAGTTCCACCCAATTACCTTCGGGATAGAGAAGAAAAAGTTTATGCTCCTCATCATCTTTAAGTTGCCCACCTATAATCGTATTAAGATTGAATTTAAAACCCGATTTTTCTAGCGCCACCCTGTCTTCCTGAGCCACTCGCCTCACTTGCTCGCCGAAAGCATTAACCGCTTTGTATAATTTATTATGCTCAGCACCTTCTTCCACAAGTTCTCTAAAATATAAAATCGCCTTATCTCTCACAGACCTTAATCCGCTAGTCATGATAAATAGGGAATAATGATCCTTTTGCTCAATAAGTATTTTCTTTTTAATAGTAGTATCCGAGCCAGAAGTAATGCGTGTGTCGGATATGGCTACTAATCCTTCTTTTACTTTGATAGCCAGGCAATACGTCATAATATCTTGTTTGCGGCAAGGTAAAAATTATCTGGCATTTAATGATTATAGTGAATAATTCACGATAATCTTCATTTTATAAGGTTTGG
>DASWMZ010000126.1:0-25716 GCA_036399495.1 Pedobacter sp. | reverse complement strand
GTACCAATAACGCTATAGCAGAAATCAGCAACAGCATCAATACAGAAAGATTGTTTAAAAGAATTCCTGCCTTAAAAGTCGTTTGACCAATGATGAACCAATTGATCTCATGCTGAACGGTCTCGCCGTTCCAGATCTTTGAAAACAACAGAACGGAAATTATGAAACTGAGTGAAATGTTGAAAATTGCTAAGGAAGTTCCTCTGCTTGACTTTCCAGGAAACAATACAATCCCTAAGAAAGTTAAAAGCGGCAACAAGGCAGCAATAACGGCTAATAAACTTAAATTTCCCTGTATTAAGTTTTCCAATTTAATCTCTTAATTGATCTATCCTGGTTGGATCAATGGTTCTATAATATTTATACACGTTTAAAATTATCGCCAAAGCTACAGCAACGGCCGCAGCGGCCAACACGATCGCAAACAAGGCAAACACTTGCCCACCGGATGCTAGTTTATCATGCTTGCTAAATGCAACGAAGTTTAAAATAGCGGCATTTAACATGAACTCAATACCGATTAACATCATAATTGCATTTCGCTTTGCTAATACCGCGAATAATCCGATGCAGAACAACGCAGCACTTACAAACATAAAATGCGATAATGGAATCATATGTCCCGCTCCTTTCTTGCTAAATGTGCGGCACCAATCAAAGCCATTAACAGTAAAACTGAAACAACCTCGAAAGGAAGTAGGTAGCGTGTCATGATGTTGATACCCAAATAATGAATGGTGTTATCAGTAGGCTGAAACGTATTTCCACCCGAAGCTTTAATCCATGCAAATTCTGCCGGATTCAGTTCAGAAAATACGAAGATTAATAATCCGAAGAAGAGAAGCGAAATTACCATTCCAGGCAAATAATGCACTAATCCAATTTGCGGTTTTTTCTTATCAGGATTATTTAAAAGTTCTTTGTTTGATAACAGGAAAGCAAAAATCATCAAAACTAAAACACCGCCCACATAAATAACCAGTTGTGTTATTGCCACGAAATCCGCCAAAGCAAAAACAAATAATCCGGCCATAGAAAATAGTGCTAGAAAGAAAAGAAAGACAGCGCGTACAAAGCTTTTAAGGCTGACAACCAATATTGCTGAAAGCAAAGTCATCGCACTTAAAATGTAAAATATAATTTGCTCGACACTCATTCTGGTTTGTTTTGCGCTGCTTGTGCAGCCGCATCTTTTACTGCCTGGCGCTCCGCAAGCTGTAAGGCTAATTCCTCTCTTTTCTTTTCAGCCTCCTGAGGAGACATATCGGAAAACTGATAAGTTAAATCTGATATATGCGTTACGGTCCTATCGTATTGATCGGTCATGATGATACATTCTGTCGGGCAAACCACCGTGCAAAGTCCGCAGTAAAGGCATTTCGCCATATCAATATCGAACTTGGCGGCATATAATCTTTTTGTTGTCCCGTCGGAAGTCTGCCCGATTGGTCCGGTTGCTTTTATACTTTCAATCTCAATACAATCAACCGGACAAATTTTGGCGCATAAATCACATACAATACAATCGTCTATTTCTACATCTAATTGATACCGACCAACCTCCGGAACAGGCATTTTTTCATGTGGATATTGTACTGTTACGACACCATTTTGCTGCTCGAAATAATTATCGTCTTTGATATTGACAGACTTCCTTCTTTTATTTATCGCAAAGAAATGCTTGATGGTTAGGGACATTCCCAGCCAGGTAGATTTAATCGCGGATATGGTCGTTTTAAGTATCAAATGAACAATAATTACATTACCATTAACCGCCAAACACCCGATATGAGCATACATAAAAACGCTAAGGGAGTTAACACCTTCCAGCACAAATTCATTAATTGATCTACCCTCAAACGAGGTAGAGTCCAGCGAATCCACATTTGAACGCCGACAATTAATAACACTTTAGTAACGATCCAGAATATTCCCCAAAAAGGGCCGGTAGTCCAATTTGCCAGAGTGACCGAACCAATATTGGGCAAGGGCGTATTCCATCCTCCTAGAAAGAGTAGCACACCAAACATCCCGGTTAAAAACATCATCGAATATTCGCCTAGAAATATAAAGGCGAATCGAATTCCTGAATATTCGGTATGAAAGCCCGAAACCAGTTCTGATTCTGCTTCAGGAATATCAAACGGCGCGCGGTTACATTCTGCCAAAGAAGCTATAAAATAAATTACAAAAGCGATGATTAGATGCGGAGCCTGAAATATGTTCCAGGTAAACAAACCACCAATTTCCTTTACATTCCAAAAACCCAAAAACTTGATAGGATCATTTGAAAGAATGCCTTGCTGAATAGCTATCTGCTGCAAATCAAAAGTCTGCGAAATCATCACAACTGATATAATCGCGACTCCGGCGGGTATCTCATAAGATACAACCTGGGCTACAGAGCGCAAAGCCCCCAGTAAAGAATATTTATTATTGGAGCCCCAGCCCGCCATCAAAATACCAACCGACTCAATCGAAACGATAGCGAACACATAAAATACTCCTAAGTTTAATGCGGAAGGAACCAATCCGGGGCCCCAGGGCAGGGTGGCAAAGCCCATATACACGGAAAGGAAAATAATTACGGGTGCCGCGGCAAAGAGAATTTTATCGGCTGCGGCCGGAACAATAAACTCTTTTTGTAGCATTTTAAGGATATCAGCAAACGTTTGCAAACTACCAAATTTTCCTACTTCCATCGGACCAAGTCGATCCTGAATAAAGGCGGAAACTTTACGCTCGGCATACACTGCAAAAAGTGCGAACACAGCTACGAAGGAAAATAATAAAACCGCGACGAAAAGATATGTGACGTAGAATTCCAATGTTTTTAAGCCTGCCGCAAACTTAAACAATACAAAGGATATTTTCCTGACCGGGGCTTAAGAATAAGCCCTTAAAACACAAAAAGGGAAGCAATTTGAATTACCTCCCTTTTGAATATGATTAAAAATCTATTTCTTAGCAGCTGTAGCTGGTGCGGTTGCCGCTATTCCCAATTTAGCTTTAACTAAAGCAAGAATATCATCTCCACCATCAAAAAACACTACACCTGGTTGAGAAACATCAAACACGTAAGCATAGCCCTTTTCCTTAGCAACCGCATTAACGGCATCGCCAGCTTTTTTGAAGATTGGTTGATAAAGCTCATCTTGCTTTGCCGCCATTTCCTGTTTAGCTTTTTCACCACTATCATTGATTCGTTTGCCAAGTTCCTGAAGTTCTTTACCCATCGTTTCAAGCTCTTTTCCAATAGTTAGTTTATTAGCTTCACTTAAGGTTTTTTCCTTTTCCTGAGCAAGTGTTAATTTCTTCTGATACTCAGTTTGCATCAGCTCAATTTCACTTTGCTTCTGCTTCTGGAAAGTTTGGAACTTTGCATCTGCCTGTTTTACATCAGGCATTACCTCTAATAATTGAGCAGAATTAAGGTGTGCAAATTTCTGCTGGGCATTTACAGCACTGCCGGTAAAAAATAAACCTGCTGCTATTACTGCTACTTTAAAAAATGTTTTCATTTTAATTTAATTGTTTATTATCCTTTTCTATTTTGCTTTTAACGGTGTTCCCGTTGCCAGTGTTCCCGGCTTATATCCTAAGCGGATTATTACATCATTACTTTTATCTAAACGCAAACTTGCAAACAAGAGTATAAGGTCGCTGTTTTTATCGAAAATCATATCAAGCTGACTGGTTTGGGCTACCGCCTCCACAGCTTTTGAAACTTTATCCTGTATAGGTTTGATTAATTTAATACGTTGCTGATAGAGTTCGCCTTCAAATCCAAACTTAGTACGTTGGTATTCTTTAGCCGCTTTTTCTTTTTCTAAAATTTCGTTTTCACGACGCTTGCGCATGTCTCCAGTCAGTAAAACCTGATCTGCCTGGTAGGTTTTGTATAAGCGTTCGATTTCACCCATCCTGTTATCAACTTCTTTTTGCCATTGTTGCGACAGGGCATCTAACTGCTTTTGCGACGCATTGTATTCGGGTATATGCTTTAAGATATATTCGGTATCAACATAAGCAAAACGCTGTGCATAGGTGGATACCGAGGCAAATAACAAAAATGATAATAAAAAGGTTAATTTTTTCATTACAGTAAAATTTAAGTGTGTGTTCATAATTAACGATCTAATATGGTTAAAAATATTTTGTCGTAAAAATTAAAACTTAAAACCCACCATTTAACTGCTGTGCTATACTAAAGTGAAACTGCCCCTTACTCGAGCTTCCGGGAACGGGATCAAAACCATATCCATAGTCAATACCTAATAAACCAAATATTGGTAAAAATATTCTGGCACCAACACCAACAGAACGGTGAACATTAAAGGGGTTAAAGTCTTTGAAGCTATTCCATGTATTACCACCTTCTGCAAAAGTCAACAGAAATAATGTAGCCTGATCGCTATTTAATACAGGATACCTTAACTCCATTATGTATTTATTGAAGATAGGGCTACCTGAGCGTTGTGCAATATTGGGATCTGAACCTTCAGGTATTACACTGTTGTTTTCATACCCACGCATGGCGATAACTTCTGAACCTTGCAAAAAGTCAAAGCCCTGCATTCCATCACCACCTAATTTGAAACGCTCGAACGTTGAACGCTTGGCATTACTATTAAATCTGCCTAAAAATCCGAATTGAGCCTGTGTTTTTAACACCAACTTTCCGTAGATACGCTGATACCATTGCGACTCAAATTTCCATTTATGATACTCTGTAAATTTGTTGCGTTGTACATCTGTAGCAGTAGTATAATTGACATTATTGAATAAAGAATAAGGAGGCGTTGCCTGAATCGTTAACCGGATATGTGAACCAGCTGTAGGATAAATTGGCGCATCAACCGAATTACGACTTATTTCCTGAGTTAAATTAGTATTGTAAGCAGTACCTGTTGTGAAGTCAAACCCCTGATAATTCTGTAATTTATATTGCTGAAGATTTATTGAATGATTAACCCTAAAGTAATCATCAGGCCATTTCAAACGCTGACCTAAGCTAAAAGTGATACCGTTTAAACGGATTCGGGAAATTAAATTGTCTGTTGCTTCAATACCTCTGAAACGAAATTGATCTTGATTCGATTGTAAAGACGTAAACGCACTAATACCGAAATAGATAGGCTTTTTGCCACCTAACCAGGGTTCAGAAAAAGAAAAGCTATAGGACTGATAAGATTTGCCGTTCGTTTGACCGCGTATACTCAATTTTTGCCCATCACCTTTAGGCACTGGTTTCCATTGCTTAATATTAAAAAGATTCTTTGAAGAGAAATTATTGAAGGTTAGACCTAAAGTCCCAATTACCCTCCCTCCGCCAAAACCACCGGAAAGTTCTATTTGATCTGATGGCCGCTCAGCTACAGTATATTCAATATCAACAGTTCCATCGGCAGGATTTGGAGTTGGGTTCACGCCGGTTTTCTTCTCATCGAAATTACCTAGTGCCGCAATTTCACGTGTTGTACGAACAACGGCCTCCTTATTAAACTTATCACCAGGTTTTGTACGTATTTCACGCAGAACTACCTTGTCATTAGTGATGTCGTTCCCTTTTAAAGTAACCTTATTAATAGTATAAAGTGGTCCTTCGTAAATACGTACTTCTAAATCAATCGTATCACCATGAACCCGGGTTTGTACTGGATCTGCGTTAAATGTGAGATAGCCATTATTTAAATACAAAGAAGACACATCAGATCCGTTGGCACTTCCATTTATTTTTTTCTGTAATTTTTCCTCGCTAAATACATCGCCTTTACTAATGGCAAGAATTTGATTTAAAGTGCTTGAGGAATAAACCGCATTTCCTGCGAAAGAAACATTTCCGAAGTAGTATTTCGGACCTTCGTGAATTTTCAAAGCAAGCTTGACCGTTTTATCTGGGTTCAGCATCAAAGTATCAGAAATAATCTCCGCATCCCGATAACCCTTTTCTTGCATTTTAGCGATAAGGCGAAGCTTATCCTCATCGTATTTTGTCTCTATAAATTTTGCAGACCGTAAAACGTTAAGTGTAGATTTTTCCTTTGTCTTCTTAAAAAGCTTTTTTAGTTCCTTATCCTTAAATTTAGAATTGCCTGAAAAATCAATATCGCTAATTTTGGTCTTTTCGTTCTTATCAACCGTAATGGTTAATACAACATCATTTGTAAGGGTTGTATCACGCTTTTGGTCGTACTTGATATCGGTATATAAGTATCCTTTATCACTAAAATATTTTTTAATTATAGCGGTACTCGTGCTTAACAGGCCTTCGTTGACAACTTTACCTTTTCGATCAGTTAACTTTTCGGAGATATCATCTCTCTGACCTTTTTTCAATCCCTTCAGTTCTATTCGGGCTAAACGCGGGCGCTCTTTAACATTAATGTTAAAAAAGATACTGTCTTCACGGATATTGGTAATGCTAAGCTGAATATCGTCAAGCAATCCCTGGGCCCATAAAAACTTAACTGCATTTGCTGTAGCCTCGCCAGGAACTTCTATACGTTCGCCTTTCGTTAACTTGGATATCTGAACCAAAATATCCTTATCAAGATATTCTGTACCTGTAACTGTTGTTCCTCCAATAACATATTCTTTTGGATTCAGGTAACTAACTTCATCAGAGCTGGTTGGTACCGGACGGCGTTGCCCCGGAGATGCCGGGCGACCTATCTGGGCCATGGCAACAGTTCCAAATACAAGGAGATATAATGTAATAAAAAGCTTGTTCATTTAATTCTTATGTGGTGCTAAAGTAGCGCAATGACTTGTTAATTTTTGTTAAAAGGTAAATTTTTAACCTGCTCGCTTGTCATTCCGAAACGGCGTTCGCGGTTTTGAAAGTCCAGTATTGCTGCAAATAAATCTTCCCTGCGGAAATCCGGCCAGAGCTTATCTGTGAAATATAGTTCAGCATAGGCAAGCTGATATAAAAGATAATTACTTATTCGATGCTCACCGCTGGTACGAATCATCAACTCCGGATCAGGAATACCCACTGTTGTAAGCTGACTTGCAAAAAGAGTTTCATCAATATCCTTGGGATTTAATAATCCTTCCTTAACTTGCTCTCCTATTTTACGTGCTGCCTCCACAATCTCCCAACGCGAACTATAACTTAAAGCCAGGGTTAAAGTGCAATTTGTATTACCAGAAGTTTTTTGAATAGCTTCTTGCAATTCTTTATAACACTTTGCCGGTAAGGCCTTTAGATTCCCGATAGCATTTAAACGCACACCATTTTCCATTAGTGTTTTGGTCTCTTTATTTATTGTCGATACTAAAAGCTCCATTAATGCGGTGACTTCAAATTTCGGTCGGTTCCAATTTTCTGTAGAAAATGCATATAAAGTAAGATATGGGATACCAGCTTCAACAGCCCCTTCAACGGTATCTCTTACCGATTTAACTCCGTTCTGGTGACCAAAAACACGTAGTTTACCTTTCTCTTTCGCCCAGCGGCCGTTGCCATCCATAATAACAGCTATATGCTGAGGCAACTTAGTTTTATCAATCTGCTGAAGTAAACTCATCTCTATCAAGCCCAATAGGCTTTTGCGTTGGGGCTCAAAGGTAAGAAAATTAGCTAATTTGTATTAAGAGATAATTTATTGAAAGGGCAGCCTTAATAGGGATTAATTATCTACAACCGGACACTTGTAGGTAAAGAAAGTATAGGATATCGTAAAGCCTAAAAACAGGTAGGTGTCGTGCTTCCTAAAATCACCTCTTTGGGTACCGTTTGAATGCTGGTTAAAAGATCTGTCGGCAAATGTTTGTCTTATTTCCTTGGCAAATGCGTCTTTTGCAATTTCATCTGGCTGATACGTTCTGCTAACATCATCAAGATAGTCAGTGTACGCAGTTCGGTAGCCAAGTTCTGCACCGAGCGTCCATTTGCCTGAGAAATTATATTTAACGCCTGCTCCGTATGGAATGGTTAAAACAAGCTGCTTATATGCACTTGCCTGACCTTCAGTTCTAAGCTCGGGCAGTTCGTATACTTTGTTGTTAATAGATCTCGCCTTTGGATTGAACGACACTACACCAACACCAGCAAATAGATAAGGAGAGTATCGTCGTTTACTCACTGAGGGAATATAATTGAAAAAATTAAATTCCGTTTGGAGACTCAGCTCAGTAATAGGCGAAAAGAAACTTAGATTACGTGATTTATAATAATCGTTTTTCAATTCCGCATCAGCTCCCTGAATTTCACCATGCATCCCGTTTAATTTAATAGACCAATATCCGTCGAGATGTTTTTTGACATGTCCGCCAAATGCAACCTTGTTAAGACTAAATGGATTAACCGGATTCAAATCTCCCATATATCCGGCAGTGCCGACAAAGCCACCCAATTCTAGGGATTGCGATTTTGACTGGCTTGGTAATAAGAAGCTAAAGGCAAGGAGAAATACAGAGAGATTTTGATTCAAATATTTTTGACGCTTTGCAATCACAGATTCACTTAAATTTATAGAAATGAAGCTTTATCAATAATTACGCGTATCAATCCCCCAAAGCAACTTGTTCCTTAACGTAGATAAATAGCTTTCATTATTAAGACGGATAAGATTAAATTGAAAGCTCGCCTTCTTTACGCTGAACTTCAAAGAAGAATCAATCACTTCAGTCCTCGAATCACAGGAAAGAAGGTATTTCGCGCTACGGCCTTCGAGTTGGAATGAAAGCGTATTTGAATCTGAAATAATTACCGGGCGCACATTCAAATTATGAGGGGAAACGGGAGTTATGACAAAATTTTCTGATCCAGGGAAAACAATTGGGCCACCGCAACTAAGTGAATAAGCGGTAGAACCTGTTGCCGTAGCTACAATCAAACCATCTGCCCAATAAGAGTTTAGAAATTCCCCGTTCAGGTAAGCGTGTATGAGCATCATTGCAGAATTATCACGACGATGAATAATAATATCATTCAGAGCAAAATTCTCATCAGCAAAAACACCATTTTCAGACTCAATACTAATTAAATCTCGTGGGTCTAATGTGAATTGCTTATTGACTAAGCGTTCTATTGCTGATAAGATTTCGTCTTTGTTAATACTGGCCAGGAATCCTAAGCGACCAAAGTTGATCCCGATAACGGGAATACCTGAATCTCTAACAAGTGTAACCGTATCTAGAATAGTTCCATCTCCGCCAAGGCTAATTAACACATCTACCTGACCTCTTATGTCATTGTGGTTTCTAAATATCTGAAGCTTTTTAGGAAAGAAAACCTTACCGGCTATAAACTGACTGAACTTATCATATAAAAAAGGCTCAATCCCAAACTTGATTAAACAGTCGAAAACCTGCTGTACATACGGGAGTGCGGTATTGCTAAATTCCCTGCCGTAGATTGCAATCTTCATTCTTTGCTATTTGAAACTAAGATAGTTCATTAACTGATCATACCGATCAGACGATCCGGCATCTGCTTTAAGATCATTGTAAGTGGCCACTACCGTATAATCATACCTTAAAAAAGATGCTACTATAGCTGACAGATCGGTGCGGTTAAGTTTCAAAGTAACTTCCAGACGGGTTGACTCTGGAAAAGAAGTAATATATGAACTCAATATTTGCGCATTATTTGATTCAACAATTTGCGAAATATGAGATAGCGAGTTATCACGATTGTTTATTTCGATAACCAGAATGCCTCCCGGATCTTTAACTGAAGTTAAATCGGCAATGTATTCTACTATGGAATTTATTGATATCGAACCGAGGTAGTTCTTGTTTTCATCAATAACTGGAACAAGACTAAGACGTTTTTCGGCAAAAAGCCTTATCACATCGTAAATATGCTGTTCTTTAGTTACGCAAGCATTACTCACTGATAGGGTAACCGAGCCCAACGCCGCGGTATAATCCTGAAGTTCGATAAGATCGGTATCGGAAACTACACCTAAGAGCTGAAGTTCATTTACTATTGGAAGATGGCTAACACGAAACTCTGACATCCGGTCAAGAACGGTCTGAAGTGTATCAGACGTTTTTAACGGAGGTATCACATCGGATATAAGTTGTTGTGCAACCATATTTTCTATTTTAGTAATACACGGTCTAAAAACTTTTTAAGATAAGCGTTAAATTCTTGTGGTTGTTCCATCATTGGTGCATGACCGCACTTATCTATCCAATTTAACTCCGAATTTGGCAAAATGTTGTGAAATTCTGTCGCAACATCCGGAGGAGTTACCGTATCATTCTTGCCCCAGATCAGACAAACAGGTATGGTGATTTTATGAATCTCTTTAGACATATTATGTCTAATGGCTGATTTCGCCATCGCCAAAATTCGTATTACACGCCCCCTATCATTCACTGTTGCGAACACTTCGTCTACCAACTCTTTAGTTGCGAAGTTAGGGTCGTAAAAAGTAAGGGCTACTTTTTCTTTAATAAAGTCATAGCTCTCTCTTCTAGGAAAAGTTCCTCCAAAAGAGTTTTCGTACAAACCTGAGCTTCCTGTTAAGATTAATGCTCTTACAAATTCAGGGTGACTTATCGTAAAAATCAAACCTACATGTCCGCCTAAAGAGTTGCCTAATAATGTAATATTCTTTAGCTTCTTAAATTTTACAAATTTGTATAAGAATTTAGAAAGGCTGGTTACTCCGGTGGTAAGAAGCGGCAATTCGTAAATAGGAAGCAACGGAATTATAATTTTGTATTGCGATTTAAACTCGTTTGTAACATCTTCCCAATTACTTAAAGCTCCGAATAGACCGTGAAGCAGCAAAATAACATCGCCTTCACCTTCTTCTATGTATTTATAACCGTTTTCTTCTTTTATAGTAAGAGCCATATATCTAAACAGCAGTTCAGTCGATTTTATTAGTTTGATTTACAATAATGCTGCAAGATAGCAAAGAACAATCATATTAATGATCAGGAGAGTAATTGCTTCACAATTTCAGAAATCAATTTACCATCAGCTTTTCCGGCCAAGTGTTTATTGGCTAAACCCATAACTTTCCCCATATCTTTTATAGACGAAGCGCCACTACTTGCAATCACCTGCTTTAATTCAGCCTCAACTTCCTGTGCGCTTAATTGTTTCGGGAGAAAGCTTTCTATTACCTCTAGCTCCTCTATTTCAATATTATAAAGATCTTCCCGGTTTTGCGATTTATAAATCTCCGCTGATTCTTTCCGCTGTTTTGATAGCTTTTGCAGTACTTTGGTTTCTGCTTCTTCAGTAAGATCCTCTGATGCGCCCTTTTCTGTCTTGGCTAATAAAAGTGCCGCTTTAATGGCCCGCAATCCGCGTAAGCGAACCTGATTTTTAGCAAGCATTGCTGCTTTAATTTCTTGGTTTATTTCTTGTTCTAACATTGTCTAATTTTTGAATTGGTGAATGAGAGAATGAATAAATGACTGCTGTTCCGCGTTTATTCTATCATTCATTCCTCTTTAAATGTGCTGTATTCGCTTGCGCCGAGGGCATTATTATAAGATCATTAATATTTACATGAGCCGGACGTGATATTGCAAACCATATCGTTTCAGCAATATCATCTGCACTTAATGCTTCGAATCCGGCATAAACATTCTTTGCTCGTTCGATGTCGCCTTTAAATCGCACTTCAGAGAATTCAGTTTCTACAGCACCGGGATGGATACCTGTTACTTTTATCCCGTAAGGCAAAAGATCAATTCGCATGGCTTTGTTCAATGAATCGACTGCGTGCTTTGTTGCGCAATAAACATTTCCGTTGGCGTAAGTTTCCTTACCGGCGATGGATCCCAGATTAATGATATGACCTTTATTATGGCTGATCATCCAATTAGAGACAACTTTGGTGGTATAAAGAAGGCCTTTTATATTGGTGTCGATCATATTATCCCAGTCGTCGATATTACCTTGGCTGATAGGCTGCAAACCTAAACTTAGACCTGCATTATTTATCAAAATGTCTACTGCTTTCCATTCATCGCTCAGAGATTCGAGTTGGCTCTCAACTTCAAGGCGATTACGGACATCCAGACTTAAAGTCTGAATGTCAATTCCATACCCTTCTGCAAGTTCATCGCTTAATTTCAAAAGTCGGTCGGTACGGCGCCCGGTTAATATAAGATTGTAACCTTGGCGGGCAAGCAACCTGGCGCAGGCTTCACCAATGCCTGCTGTAGCTCCGGTTATGAGTGCAATTTTCGACATAGAATTCAAGGCGAAATTACTACAAATGCCACAAGCATTTATAAAAAAGACCAGCTCAGTTTATTCGAAGTATAAACTAAATTGAAAATTGCGAATAAAGAGTTTGTCTAACGGCCTGGAGTAAGGATGATCCTCGCGCTTCAGAACGCTATTAATAGAATTAGAAAGTTTAAGCTCAGGCGACAATTTAAAAAATTCAAAATAAAAATCGAAGCCAATTGCTACTTCATAAGAAAGTATGTTTTTTTGATTTTTAACAAACTTCTCAATTAGAATTGATTGAGCATCATTCGTTTTCTTTTTTGAAACAATATCCGTTGAAAACTTCCCCCCCGCTAAAATATAAGACCTGAAATTTAACCTGCGATTCGATTTCAGTTTGATTCCGACAGGAAATTCAACTGTAGTTGAGGGGATTTTCTGCTGATCATTTTGAGCAGGGTTTGCGTATTCGTAGTCAATAAGCCTGTCAAGAAAAACCAGGGTTGGAGTAATTCTTAAATCTGTATTCTTTCCCAACCTAAACCCCGCTACAAAACCAATACCGAAACCCGGAGATGGTTTTGAACTGATGCTATTTAGTGGCCCTTTAAGCAAATCTCCCGCCACATCAGGGTTCGGATAAGCGGCTTGCCAATCGATCTTTTTATAAATTTTATATTCAGAAGATAGATATTGAAATGTAAAACCCGGAGAGAAAATTTGTTCATCTACACCGCCGCCCCAGTTGCCCGCCTCGCCACTTTGCGCAAACGAACAAATGCTTATGAAAAAAAAAGAAAATAACAGTATTAACCGTTTCCTCATTTAACGCCGGTATAAATCGAACTTATACCAAACGCCAGGGAACGGCTTTTGGTATTTTGGTATCCAACTCTTTTCATCAGGTTAATAAAATCAATCCCATCCGGAAATGCCGCAACAGATTCCGGAAGGTATTTATAAGCACTATTATCTTTAGAAAAAATCTTACCTATTGATGGTGTGATGTAATGAAAGTAAAAGCTATAAAGTTGTTTGACCGGAAAAGCTCGAGGTTTTGAAAATTCGAGTATCACCACCTTACCACCGGGCTTTAAAACTCTTAACATATCAGACAAGCCTTTCTCAAGATTTTCATAGTTTCTTACCCCATAAGCTACAGTTACGGCGTCGAATGTGTCATCATCGAATAGAAGTTTTTCGGAATCGCCCAGCCTAACTTCAAATCTTTTACTAAGATTCCGCTTTTCAATTTTTTGCCTTGCGATGTCAAGCATCCCTTCCGAAATATCTACTCCTATTATCTTTTCAGGATTTAGAATTTTCAAGGATTCAAAAGCAAGGTCGCCGGTTCCGGTGGCTACATCAAGTATTTGCTTCGGATCATCAGCTTTTAACTCAGAAATCGCTTCTTTTCTCCAGATAATATCTATCCCCAACGATAAAAAATGATTCAGAAAGTCATACGTTTTAGAAATATTATTAAACATGGTTGCTACCTGTTCTTTCTTGGTAGCGTTTTCATTCTTATATGGAGTAACCGGTCCTGACATGCTTCGCAAAGATGGCAATTATTTAATTTCGATAATCTTATACCTCTAACTTTCTCTTTCTAATGACAATAAGCCATGAATATTAAGCGGCTCGGTAATCATTTGCAAGTTTCCTTCAGGGTCGAATGGCCATTCTGATTTGGGTTTATCCCAATAAAGTTCAATGCCGTTCCCATCAGGATCATTCAGATAAATCGCTTCCGAAACGCCATGATCTGCAGCACCACTTAAAGGGTACTCGTTATCCAATACACGTTTTACTACTTCTGCCAGTTCACTCCGCTCTGCATATAAAATAGCTACATGATACAACCCGACGCCTCGTGCCAAAGCTGGTTCAGCACCTTTACTTTGCCAGGTATTTAAAGCGATATGATGATGATAGCCTCCGGCAGATAAAAAAACCGCACCCTCGCCGTAACGTTGAGTAATTTCAAAGCCAAGTATTTCCTGGTAAAATGCTAACGAACGCTCCAGATCTGAAACTTTCAAGTGAACATGCCCTATTCGAGTACTGGCCGGAACTGTATAAGTGCTCATGTCTTAATGTTATCTTTTATAAAATTGTACCTTTGCGGCGATGATTATACATACCGCAGAATTCAAATGCAGCAACACCCGTACCGACAAATTGCCCGCTCCCACCTTGCCCGAGTATGCGTTTATCGGACGATCAAATGTCGGTAAATCATCGCTTATAAATATGCTCACCCAAAAAAAAGGGCTGGCAAAAACTTCTCAAACTCCCGGGAAAACACAACTTATAAATCACTTTCTGATTAATGAGAAATGGTATATTGTTGATTTACCTGGCTATGGTTTTGCCAGAGCATCTAAAAGCAGTCGAGGCGAGTGGGAAAGATTCATTAAATACTACCTTAAAAATCGCGAAAGCCTGCAATGTGTTTTTGTGTTGATAGACAGCAGAGTGCCGCCGCAAAAAGCCGATCTTGAATTTTGTTTCTGGTTGGGCGAACATGGAATTCCGTTCCTGCTGGTTTTCACAAAATCCGATAAGCAATCGAAGCATAAAACGTTGCAAACGGTCGCTGCATTCAAAAAGGAACTATTGGTCTCTTTCGAGGAAGTTCCACAGCAGTTTATCACTTCTTCAGAAACTCAAGAAGGACGGGATGATATACTGGTACTTATTGATGGAATAAATAAACAGTTTGTGGCACCAGTTATCACAGATTCCTCTCAAATCTAATGTCTCATATCTCACATCTGTTTTAGATGAAGAAATACCTATCCCTCGTACTTTTTGCCCATACTATTTTTGCGATGCCCTTTGCATTTATAGGTTTTTTCTTAGCTGTTACCACTACAACTCATACATTTAACTGGCTGAAGCTTGTTTTTATGATCATTTGCATGGTGTTTGCCAGAAATGCCGCTATGGCGTTTAATCGTTACCTTGATCGAAATATCGATGCTCAAAATCCAAGAACAGTGGTAAGAGATATTCCGGCCGGAAGAATCCAGGCTGGCAACGCACTAACATTTACGCTGATTAATTGTGCATTATTCATCATCACAACTTACTTCATCAATACCCTATGCTTTTATCTTTCACCGGTTGCACTGGCGGTAATTTTAGGCTATAGTTTCACAAAACGATTTACTCCGCTTTGCCATTTAATTTTAGGTTTAGGCTTATCACTAGCGCCAATCGGGGCTTACCTTGTAGTTACAAACAGGTTTGATATTGTTCCTGTTTTTTTTTCTTTAGCGGTTTTATGCTGGGTTAGCGGCTTCGATATAATTTATGCTTTACAGGATGAAGATTTCGATCGCCAAAATAACTTAAAATCTATTCCGGCCTGGCTGGGATCGAAAAATGCCTTACTGGTCTCTTCGATTTTGCATGTTTTCGCGGTTATTTTTCTTGCGCTTCCAATGCTTTACATTTCACTTGGGGGCTTTTATATAGCGGGTATCGCTTTCTTTATTGGTCTGCTCATCTATCAGCACCTGCTGGTGAAACCGAATGATTTAAGTAAGGTAAATCGGGCATTTTTTACAACAAATGGAGTTGCTTCCGTAATCTTTGCAGTTTTTTTTCTGCTTGATGTCTATTTTAATAAATTAGGGTAGATGGAAGAACTAACTGATAATCAGCTTAAGCTCTTTAGAGACTACTTAAAAACCTTCATTACATTCACCAATGAGGAATGGAAGATCTTTTGCGAACAACTTTATGGAAAATCTCTCAAGAAGAAAGAGTTCTTTGCAGAACACGGCAAGACTTGTAACGAAGTAGGCTTTATTACGCAAGGCTCGGTACGATACTTTATGGTAAAAGATGGAGAAGAAGTTACCGGTTATTTCTCCCTGGAAAACGATATGATCAGTGCCTATAAAAGTTTCCTTACGGGTGCTCCTGCTACAAATTATATTGAGGCACTTGAAAACACATTTCTCATTGTATTTTCTAAAAAAGGCCTTCAAAAATTATTGGAAGATGAAAGGATAAATTTAAGAATCGAACGTTTCGGAAGACTCGTTGCCGAGTATTATCTGATATGCTATGACGACCGGGTTACTTCTTTCGTAACTCAAACGCCTGAAGAACGGTATTTGCAACTTTTGAAAGACAACAGGCACGTTATCAAACGCATTCCTCAACATTACATCGCCAACTTTCTCGGCATCACACCGGTTTCTCTTTCGCGGATAAGGAAACGCATTATGGGCGCATCTGAGAAGAAAATTTCGATTTAAATCCTTGCGCTGACCTTTTTCGCTCAAATCAGGCTCATCAATTTCTTATCTTTTGTTAACGTTTCCCACAGCGTTGGCTGCATAGCTTTGTATGGAACAAATAAGTAGAATATGCACACTATACTAGGAGCAGGCGGACCAATAAGTAATGCATTGGAACGTCAATTAGCAGAAAACAATCATTCGGTAAGATTGGTAAGTCGTAAGCCGATCGCTACATCCGGAAAAACCATCTGGCAGAAAGGTAATTTACTAAACTTGCAGGAAGTCCTAAATGCCTCCCGGGACTCGGATGTTATTTACCTTTGTGCCGGTCTTAAATATGACATGTTTGTTTGGCAGGAACAATGGCCCAAAATTATGGAAAACGTTATAAATGCGACCCGGGAAACCGGTGCGAGGCTAATCTTTTTCGATAACGTTTATATGTACGGATTGGTGAAAGGCTCCATGACAGAGGATACCCCCTACAACCCTAATAGCGCTAAAGGGGAAGTTAGAGCCCGAATAGCGGGCAAACTTATGGATGAAGCTCAAGCAGGAAATATCAAAGCCAGTATTGCAAGGTCAGCCGATTTCTATGGAGCAACCGAGTCTATGAATAGCTTTTTCGATATGATGATTCTTGATAAACTCTCAAAAAAGCAATCGCCGCAATGGCTTGGAAATCCAAACTCATTACATTCTTTTACTTATGTTCCTGATGCCGCACGAGGAGTATTTCTTCTGGGGCAAAGTCGCGAAAGCGATAATCAAATATGGCACATGCCAACAGCACCCCCGCAAAGGGGAATAGATTTGATTAACCTTGCAGCCGAAATTTTTAACAGACCATCTAAATACATGAAAATTAATAGGGCAATGCTGCAATTGATTGGCCTATTTAATCCCCTTATTAAAAGCACAGTAGAAATGTACTACCAATATCAACACGACTATCATTTCGACTCTTCTAAGTTTGAGAAAGCATTCAACCAAAAGCCCGTATCATATAAAGCAGGTATCACATACTTGGCTAATACTTACTATTCTCACAAAAATTCTTAAAACAACCAGGCCAATTTTAACTTAGCAGGATAAAAACCGTAAATCATGCTAACCAAAAAGCCAAGAACCTTTGTTCCTCAAGACCTTGAAATTAAATGGGAAAATCTGGAACCTTTACTCCTTGATTTGAAAGATCGTGAAATTGGCTCAAGAGGGGACTTGGAGCATTGGCTAAAAGATCGCAGTGAACTGGAGTCAGCTTTAGAAGAAAATTTTGCCTGGCGTTATATCCGCATGACCTGCGATACAACCAACGAACAGCTTTTAGAAGATTTTCAATACTTTGCAACAGAGATTGAGCCTAAAATTGCCCCGATAAGCAATGAGTTAAATAAAAAATTGATTGATTGTCCCTATACCGATCAACTCGATAAGGAAAAATATTTCGTTTTTATCCGCGGAGTAAAGAATGCTTTACAGCTTTTCAGAGAAGAAAACATCCCTCTGCAAACCGAGATTCAGGTTAAACAGCAAACTTATCAGTCTATTACCGGCGCTATGAGCGTTACGATAGACGGAAAAGAATTTACACTCGAACAAGCATCTGTCTTCTTAAAAGATGCTAATAGAGAAGTGCGTCAGCGAGCTTGGGAAGCAATTACCGCACGTCGTTTACAAGACAAGGAAAAACTCGATGAACTTTTCAACGAGCTTTTAAAGCTTCGCCATCAGGTGGCTTTAAACGCCGGTTTTGAAAACTTCCGCGATTATATGTTCCAGGCTCTTGGCCGGTTCGATTACAACCAGCACGACTGCTATAAATTCCATGCGGCAATTGAGCGAGAAATCGTACCCATCCTGCAAAAGCAGGCAGAAAAAAGGCGTGAAGCATTAGGTCTGCCAGAATTAAAACCCTGGGATATGGACGTTGACATTAGCGGAAAGCCTGCATTAAAACCTTTTCAAAACGGCCAGGATTTGATCGATAAATCCATACAATGCTTCAAAGGGTTGAACCCGTACATCGGCCAATGTCTTGAAACCATGAAAGAGAATTCACTGTTCGATGTAGAAAGCCGCAAAGGAAAAGCGCCGGGTGGTTACAATTATCCCTTATCCGAAACGGGTGCGCCATTCATTTTTATGAATTCGGCAAATACCTTCCGGGATTTAACCACTATGGTTCATGAAGGTGGTCACGCTGTACACACTTTCATCAGTTCTTCGCTAGAGCTTAACGATTTTAAACATGTGCCTTCGGAAGTTGCCGAGCTTGCTTCAATGAGCATGGAGTTAATTTCGATGGATAAGTGGGATGTATTTTTCGATAATGAAGAAGATTTAAAACGCGCAAAAAGAGATCAGCTGCGCGATGTATTGAAAACGCTTCCATGGGTGGCAGTGGTAGACCAATTTCAGCATTGGATTTACACCAATCCGGACCACACCACTGAACAACGCAAGATTGCCTGGAAGGAAATCATTGAACCATTTGGAAACAATTTCACAAACTGGAACGGCTATGAAGAAGCTTTAGAAAACTTATGGCAAAAACAGCTGCATATTTTCGAAGTGCCTTTTTACTATATCGAATATGCGATTGCACAGTTAGGAGCTATCGCCGTTTGGAAAAACTACAAAGAGAATCCTGAGAGGGGATTAGAAAATTATTTAGCCGCGCTTAAGCTTGGCTATTCAAGAACGATAAAAGAGATCTATAAAACAGCCGGTATCGAATTTGATTTCAGTTCGGAGTATGTGCATGAACTCGCAAAGTTTATTAAGGCAGAGCTTGAAAAGATTGAAGATTGATGGGCAAAGGACAATGCTCGTGAGACATCGCCGTTAAAACATTTTTATGCATTTTTCTCGGTTAGTATTCCATCAGCCGAACTGATCATTTTATCCCCGGTTGGTGATATCTCCAACCGTTCTTCGTTAGTACCTCCCAACGGCGTAAAAAACCTTTCCTTCAATTTCCAGTTATGTGGAAATGAAAGTAAACTTCTTAATAGTCCTGTTTTATCTTTTTCCGGCCCTTCTGTTTTCACAGGAGTTTAAGCCTTATAATATTGATGACTCCATCCAGGTTTCCTTACCAGCCGACTTTAAAAAGGTTGATACTTTGGGTCAAACCCAAATAACTGCGAGAACCAGCTTCGGATTTATCCAAATTTCAAAACAACCGGATAATAATCATAGCACTCCTGATATTGAAAAAGTTAAGCATCTAAACAGGTATTATAACGATTTTATCAAACGCATCAGTGCATCGTCCAAGCAAGGAATCATCTCCGATAGAAAAGACACTTTGCTCGGGAATCTGCGGGTTAAAGACTTCACTTTAGCCATTGATAGCGGCAGCGGTAAGCAATACCGAAACTTCAGAATACTGCACGAAAATAGTGCTACCTATACCTTCCAATATTTATATCAGGATATGCACAGCCAATACGCCATGCCCGAAAGTGAATCGTTTTTCAAATCAATAATGCTCACTAAACCGGCTACTTTAACAAGTCAATTCACAAAAGAAGGAACCACAACAGGGAAGACACCTGCCAGCAATACAAAGCTCTATATCATATTAGCGGTGGTGGCGGTAATTATCATTGCGATAATGCTTATTTTGAGAAAAAGAAAAAGGGAATAGCTAGTCTACTTCTATTAAACACTTATTTTATTAGCTTAGGGAAACATTTATTTACCAATGGCCCATAACTATTTCCGAAAAAAAGCGATATCGACCATTCTTTCAGATATACAACAAGGGTTTACCGACACCGAGAATGCAAAATCAGGCATCACTCATTTAAGAAAAGTTTTAGGCGTAAGAGATCTCACATTTATGGGGATTGCGGCGGTTATTGGAGCCGGCATTTTTTCAACTATTGGTCAGGCTGCTTTTGAAGGGGGACCGGGAGTTGCCTTACTTTTTATCATCACAGCGGTTACCTGCGGTTTTTCCGCTTTATGCTATGCCGAATTTGCTTCAAGAATTCCCGTTTCCGGAAGTGCTTATACTTATGCATACGCATCATTTGGAGAATTAGTCGCATGGATTATAGGCTGGGATTTACTGATGGAATATGCCATTGGTAACATCGCGGTAGCCATTTCCTGGAGTGAATACTTCACCAATCTTCTGGAAGGGTTTAATATTTATATCCCGGCGAATCTCACCATGGATTATCTTTCTGCCATGCGAGCTAACGAAACGTTAAGCCAGCTTACAGCGGCAGGGAATACGTCAGAAATCACAGAAAATCTACGCTATCAGGCTTTGGCATGGAATACGGCGCCGCAGCTAGGCAGCTTTAAACTTATTGCTGATATTCCGGCGTTGGCCATTGTATTTTTAATTACCTACCTGGTTTACATTGGGATTCGGGAAACAAAGAAAGCAACTAACGCAATGGTAATTCTTAAAATAGCGGTGGTTATCGGCGTTATTTTAGTGGGATTCTTTTACGTTACTCCTGCTAATTGGAGTCCGTTTGTACCAAATGGATTTTCGGGAGTGATGAAGGGTGTATCAGGTGTTTTTTTCGCTTATATCGGTTTCGATGCTATATCTACCACCGCTGAAGAATGTAAAAATCCGCAAAAAGATTTACCGAAAGGAATGATTTACTCGCTGGTTATCTGCACGGTGCTTTATGTACTCATTGCGTTAGTGTTAACCGGGATGGTCAATTATAAAGAGTTAGAGGTTGCAGATCCGCTTGCGTTTGTGTTTAAACGGGTTGGTCTGGATAAAATCAGTTACATTATATCTGTAAGTGCTGTAATCGCCACGGCCAGCGTGTTACTGATTTTTCAAATGGGTCAGCCGCGAATCTGGATGAGTATGAGCCGCGACGGACTATTACCGAAGGCTTTCTCCAGGATTCACCCTAAATATCAAACCCCTAGCTTTTCAACTATCGTAACCGGATTTGTGGTAGCGATACCTGCTCTTTTTATGAACCTAACAGAAGTTACAGACCTGACCAGCATCGGAACCCTTTTTGCTTTTGTTCTGGTTTGTGGAGGAGTTTTAGTGCTTGAGAAAGATGAAAACGTACAGCCTGGTCGATTCAAGATCCCTTACATCAATTCAAAATATATCGTACCCGGATTGCTTATTGCAGCCCTTATTTCATTCTGGCAGCTTATAATAGGCCTGTTTGAATTCAAGGGAGACTGGCATGATTATAAAGAAACGCTGCCGTACTTTCTGTTCTTTATCGTGGCAATAATTATTGGAGTGCTAAGCTTCTTAAAAAACCTTTCGCTCATCCCTGTTATGGGATTGCTAAGCTGCTTGTACCTGATGACTGAGCTTGGCTATGAAAGCTGGGAACGGTTTTTAATCTGGCTGGCCGTTGGTCTTATTGTTTATTTCACCTACAGTTATAAAAACAGCAAATTGAATAAGGGTCATAGCAACTAAGGGTATTATCAATTAAGTCTCTTGAGTTGAATGCTTTCATTAAAAGAGACTACTAAAGGCACTTTCTCAACTGTTACAAAACTTAAATCCAATCCAAATCCACTTTCTTCAGATAAACTGAAATGTTTTAGGATGAAGTAATAATCCATTATCAAACGCTCTTTAAAAGTAAGACGATTTGCCCGCGACATCACTTTTTCGAGCACTACGAACCGGAAATCTCCAATAATTTGTCTCTTGTTTAAAGAATCATAACGACTCGTAATATCAACTTCGCCTTTTTTAACTAGCTCTTCAACCACTAACCTGAATAAAATGTTAATGCGTTGCTCAACTCTAAATCCTAACCTGAAATCTATCCTGATAAGTTTTCCCGGAACTAAAAATTCTACTTTATATTCAAGTGTATGAGGCTCGTCGGTTACATCTACGTGAACCAGCCAGTACACATCGGCCCGCTTGGGTTGCTTCTGTAATATCGAATAAATAATCTTCGATTCTAATTCAGAACTAAAGTTTGCACTAGTTAAATAAACTAATTGAGATGCATATTTAGGTACCGAGGTATCTTCACTTAACTCCTGTAAAATTGGATAATAGTCTTCAACCTCTACAAATTTCACGTAACGGTTTTTGATTTTCCTGGCCGACGACCAGCCATACATCACCGAGAAGAATAGCATGGATAAAAGCAAAGTAAACCAGCCGCCATGCATAAATCTTGAAAGGTTTGAAACCAAAAACAGAAGTTCGAGCAGCCCGTAAACAGAAGCAAAAATCACAATCAAATAAGTCGGAAACCGCTTACGCTGCAAGTAAATACTCATTAAAATTGTGGTCATCATAAAGGTCAGCGTAATTGCTAACCCATATGCTCCCTCCATATTGGTTGATTCCTTGAAAATGAATATCACAACCATACAACCAACCCAAAGCAGCCAGTTTATAGATGGAACATACAATTGACCCTTCAAATTAGAAGGGTAGTTAATTTTAACCTTGGGCCATAAGTTCAAGCGAACAGCTTCAGAAATTAACGTAAACGACCCGGAGATCATCGCTTGTGAGGCAATGATCGCTGCGGCAGTTGCAATCGCAATTCCAAAAATCAAAAACCATTCTGGCATTAATTTAAAAAATGGGTTATCAAGACCTTCAAGTGTAGTACCCTGGTGTTGCCACAGCCATACACCTTGTCCGAAATAGTTTAACAGCAGACAGACTTTAACATACATCCAGCTTGTTCTGATATTCGATCGCCCGCAATGCCCTAAATCAGAATACAGTGCCTCTGCTCCTGTAGTACATAGGAACACGGCTGCAATTATATGTAAGGCCCCATAATTATTACTAGCAATATCAACGCTACTTACAATAATTTTATAGGCATAGTATGGATTTATAGCTCTAAAAATGGCCGGGTAATCTACAATGTAAGAACAGCCTAAAACAGCCATCATGGTAAACCACACAAACATAATTGGACCAAAGGCCTTGCCTATAAGTGAAGTTCCAAATTGCTGAACGATGAATAACGCAGATATAATTGCAATTACTATCGGAATAGTTTGCAGATCGTTATTATAAATCTTTAAACCTTCAATAGCAGCTGACACAGTAAGCGGCGGAGTGATAATCCCATCAGCAAGTAGAGAAGCACCTCCAATCATGGCCGGTATAACCAACCATTTTGCCTTCCTTTTAACTAAAGAAAGTAAAGAGAATATACCACCCTCACCTTTATTATCAGCTCTTAACGTTATAATTACGTATTTGATGGTGGTTTGCAGCGTCAACGTCCAGAACACACACGATAATCCTCCCAATATAAGATCGCTGGTAATTTCTCGTTTTCCAACAATCGACTTGAAAACATATAATGGCGAGGTACCAATGTCTCCGTAAATAATGCCTAAACTAACCAGTAAACCGGCCGCAGATAATTTATGAAGGTCTTTATTATGTGCCACTTTTGATGTTTTTGTGAGGCAGCAAATGTACAGCTTGAGATAGAATAAACAAAGCAGGAACCACTCTGGAATATATAAGCGATAATTCTTAAAATAATCCTACTTATGGTATGCTATTTGAGTGTTAAATAGTGTTAAAACCGCTATAAATATTACGTTTGAAGACTATATTATAATTTATTATCTATAAATTTGTATTACACAATTTGAATGAAAAAATTTTACTCACTTGTAATTTTATTTAGCTTTCTATTAATGACTGCCCAAGCGGCATTTGTTGGTGGATCTATGTTATTAAAAAAGACTGAGTTTGATGAAATTGTTGATACGGCGAAACGTTCGCAAAAGAATATTTCTAAGATTACTGATACACGCCCTGGGAAACCATCAGACTTTAAATCAGTTAAAATTGTACTGCCTCCTTTTCAACCGAAAAAAGCAACTTCGAATAATACACCCTCATCTCAGCAAAGCAACATAAAGAATGCTGCTTCAGATCTGAAAGTATTAAGCAATGTTAAAATCTTTCCTAATCCGGTAGCGGATCATCTTAATCTATCTTTCTTTGTTAATAAAGACTCCAACGTTACTATAAAAATAATGGATGTATTAGGTAATGAGATTACCACTTTATTATCGCAACGTCTATCTGCAGGCGAGCAAATGAATTCTTTCCCTATTTCGTCGTCGTTCAATAGCGGCTATTATTTTGTCAGGCTTATAGTTGGCAAGGAAAGCGTTGTGAAAAGAATTTCCATTCTCTAACTTATTAAACAAGCTTATTCTGATACCTTAGCTGTTATGAAGATAATTGCTGTGGGGCGTAATTATGCAGAACACGCCAAAGAATTAAATAATCCGGTGCCAGTCTCCCCTGTTATTTTTATGAAACCTGATACCGCAGTTTTAAAAGACAATAAACCATTTTATTTACCCGACTTTTCTGAGGAAATTCATCATGAAATTGAGCTTGTATTAAAAGTGTCAAAAGAGGGAAAGCATATTTCAGAAAAGTTTGCAGGTAATTATTTCGAAGAACTTGGATTAGGTATCGATTTCACCGCAAGGGATATTCAGCAACGGCACAAGGAAAAAGGCCTTCCCTGGGAGCTAGCCAAGTCGTTTGATAATTCTGCACCAGTTAGCCGTTTTATCCCGAAAGTAAGCTACCAACATCTTTATAATTTAAATTTGAAACTCGACGTTAACGGCCGAACTGTACAGCAGGGAAACACAAAAGACCTACTTTTTTCGTTTGAACAATTAATCGTTTTCATCTCGCAATATATTACCTTAAAAAAAGGCGATTTAATTTTTACGGGAACACCTGCTGGTGTTGGGAAGGTTAACATAGGAGACAGGTTGACGGGTTATTTGGAAAATGAAAAACTTTTAGATTTTGAGATCAGATAAAGCACTACTATTACTCACGTTTTTCTTAATAACCTCTTCAAATATCCTTTCGCAAGATATTATCAAAAGCATAGATTATCCGCAGGATTTTAGAGCTCCGCTGGATATCCGCCCTACTCTGGCCGGATTCTTTGGAGAAATAAGGGGTAATCACTTTCACTCGGGCCTCGATTATAGAACCAACCAACGCGAGGGTTATCCTGTTTACGCTGTTGCTGATGGCTTTATCTCCCGATTGCGGGTACAAATAGGCGGCTTTGGAAATGCGATTTATATCAGCCACCCAAATGGGTACACTTCGGTATACGCACATTTGCAACGATTCAATACCAGGGTGGCTCAAACGGTCAAGGACTTACAATATCGAAAGGAATCTTTTGTAGTCGATTTCCCCCTGCTTCCGATAGAAATACCAGTAAAGAAAGGGGACGTGATTGCATGGTCTGGTAATACCGGTAGCTCTGGCGGGCCGCA
>DASWMZ010000125.1:0-2692 GCA_036399495.1 Pedobacter sp. | reverse complement strand
ATATTCTTGAAGGGAAATTAATGTCGCCACAGGAAGCTTGGGCCATTGGCTTAGTTGATGAAGTAGCCAAACAAGAGTCAGTTGTAAATTTGGCTGTAAAGCGGATGCAGAAATATTCAATACAACAGAATTGTATGGCATGAAAGTAAAATCAATTTGCGTAGAAATCTTACCTTTTCGGTACAACCGCATCAACCCGATGTAATTTAAGAAATACTGGAAGAATGGTGGGCACCTTACAATATTCATCATGGCTAAACCAAGTTGAAATCTGGTTTAATATCCTGTCAAAAGACGTATTGAAAGGATGAGTCTGGAAATCAACCGAACAACTTACTTCGTAAATGATGGAATATATAAAACTTATAATAAAACGAGAGCAAAACCTTTTGCATGGACTTATACTGGATATCCATTGAAAATTAGTTAACTTTTATGGAATTATCACACTAGTATAGTAGGAGTGTTTACTAGTGTCTTTTTTATAGTGCCCGCCAATTCAGTTTCCTTACACGAACTTATAATGGCAATAAACGAAAACAGAAGATATTTCATCATTTTATTACTCTTTTAAGAAAATACGAGAAATATGGGCACTTGGATGTCAGGCGTCAAACATTTCGAATAGCCGCATAGTATTATTTTTAAGGCGAACTTTAACGTCTTCCATATCCAGTTTATACCCAAGTTCCCGTTCCATTGAGGTAACATCTTTATCATCAATCCCGCAAGGAACGATTTTTTTGAAATAAGCCAAATCAGTATTCACATTCAATGCGAAACCGTGCATTGTTACCCAGCGGCTGCAGCGCACACCCATCGCACAAATCTTACGGGCTTTTTCGTTGTCAGCATCAAGCCAAACCCCGGTATATCCGGGATATCGGCCAGCCTGAATTTTGTATTCGGCAAGGGTCAATATGATGGCTTCTTCAAGGGTTCTGAGGTACAGATGTATATCAGTGAAAAAATTATCCAAATCTAAAATAGGATACCCTACGAGTTGACCCGGACCATGATAGGTGATGTCGCCGCCGCGATTTATTTTATAATAGGTAGCCCTGATGTTTTCAAGCTCCGAATTATCAAGCAGGAGATTTCCTTGCTTTCCACTCTTACCAATGGTATAAACATGTGGATGTTCTACAAATATTAGATAATTATCTGTAGGAATAGTTGTGCCATCAGTGCGGTTTTTGGTCTTTACCTCAACAGTGTTTGCCAGTATTTCTTCCTGTCTGTTCCACGCAGTTTTGTAATCCAGAGTTCCCCAATCCTGAAAATACACCTTTCTATTTTGCATCTTCCTGTATGCTGCTTAGTGGCTGGCCAACTCGTTCAATGGGAACATAGCCAGCAACAAAACCTATCATATAATTTTCAAATCTTTCAAAAAAGACTTCGAATAAACTACAATCTTGGTCGGTTTGAAGAGTAGCCGTTAAACTTCCTATTTCATTGTATGCAAATGGCTGTAACCTAATATGATTTTTAAAAGAAACATTACTTTTTCCCTGTAATTTATAAATGGCTTCTTTAGCACACCAGCATACATAAAGGTGTTTTATCCGATTCTCATCATCGATAAAGTTGAGCTCGCTTTCTACCAAAAATTTTTTAGAAACGCGTTCTATTTTGTCTTTAATAATTTCAATATCAATACCAACAGGTTTATTCTTACTTATTATTACAGCCGCATAGTCAAATGAATGGCTAAACGAAATGTGATAGGGCGAATCAGGAAGATATGGTTTTCCATGTTCATCAACCTTACAGTCGATATACTCCGAAGTGTTGAGTAGCTTTCTTAATAATACCCGCGTACTTAGCCAATGCAAATTTCGCTTACCATTATTGAGCCCATCAATAATTTGCTTTTCGTGATCACGTAATTGTAATTGAGAAATCAGATCGTCTGCAGATTCCTCTATTTTCCAAATACCGAATTCGGTCTCTTCATTCAGAATTTTATGATAAGCAATTGCCATTCTTTTAATGCTCCCAATACAATCTTCAAAAAGAAGGTTTGTTTAGTGGTTTTTTTAAAATCTGAAATACCACGTAAAATTATCTCAAATTAGTTATAATTTAGACGAAACCTCCCATTATTATGATTATCTCAGACAAACGCATTTTAGAAGAAATTGAAAAAGGAACCATCATTATCGAACCTTTTAAACGAGAGTGTCTGGGCACCAATTCTTACGATGTGCATTTAGGAAAATATCTCGCCACTTACAAAAATAGGGTGCTAGATGCCAAACTACATAACGAAATTGACCATTTCGAAATACCAAAAGATGGATTTCTTCTCCAGCCGAATACACTTTATCTGGGTGTAACCGTTGAATATACAGAAACTCATGCTCATGTACCATTTCTTGAAGGAAAATCAAGCACCGGGCGCTTAGGTATCGATATTCATGCTACAGCAGGTAAAGGAGATGTTGGCTTTTGCAATACCTGGACATTAGAAATTTCCTGCACACAGCCTGTAAAGATTTATGCGAGTATGCCAATAGGGCAATTAATTTATTTTGAGGTAGAGGGTGAGATTGAGACAATGTATAACACTAAAGGGAATGCCAAATACAATCGAAAAACCACTAAACCTGTTGAGAGTATGATGTGGAAGAATACGTTCTAATCGCATAAACTTAATAAAATCTATAACCCTATAGCGGTAGTATTC
>DASWMZ010000124.1:0-19386 GCA_036399495.1 Pedobacter sp. | reverse complement strand
AAAAAAGTCTTCATTATTTAGGATGCTTCTTACGTGTCTTTTAATTGAAAGGGGCAATATAATTAGAAAGCTTAAAATTATTGAGAAGTGCTTCTATTTGCCCGACTTTTTGTTAAGTCGTCTATTACGTCTCTCCTCTCGTTGCAATTTGCGTTGTTCCTTTGTTTTAACCGGACCATCACCTTTAAAGCTTTCGAACTTCAGTTTAAGAGCCCGTTCACGTTCGGCGGTCATGCCGATGTTTTCTTTAATGCCCGAAAAAAGACTGTTCCAGATCATGCTATAGAAAGAAATTGAATCAGGCCTTGAGTAACTTATTTTGCCTTTTCTTAAGGGCTCTCCTTGAGAAGGATTATCTTCTTTGAGCAGTAAATTATTAGCAACGAGTGATAAAAGCGTACTCCTCTGAAGCTTCTTGTTCCTATTGAGTTTCAGAATACCTATGTTTAAATCGTTATAGATGATTGTCATCCCACCCTTGGCGTTGCGATAATCTCCATTAACGGAAAAGGTAGCTTCTTTGGCTGTACCTGAACTAATGTCAAGCAATGCTAATGGGCGTACAATTTGATTGAAATGCCTGGCCTGCATCTTATATAATTTGCCTGCGTAATTATATTCCTGAACTGCTGAGGTAAGATTAAAATTGATCTTTAAGTCGATCCGACCTTTCCCGTAAGGGTAGCCAGTAAACCTGGCTCTCGACCAATGATTTTTCTTTAAGGATGTAGAATCATTCGTTACATTCAGCACCTCACCGCCTAAACCGATAAAATTAATTCTACCCTTTTTCATCGTGTAAGGATCGTATTCGGTATAGCTCAGTTTGGAATTGGTCACTTTCACTGTATCAATCGTAGAGGTTAGCCTTAATTCTTTCAGCATGAGCTGGGGAAAATTGCTTCCCAAATCGCCGGGTTGTTTAGGCATTTGTTTATTCATGAAGACATCCAGGCTCGCATTACTTAAAACAAGTGAAGAAGCAAATAATTGCCTTTTGTCAGTCAGCGACTTAAAGTCGATGCCGTTTAATTTCGTTTCGTTAATACCGATGGCGTATCGTGCTTTTTTGTATTTCCATTTTAAAGAGAATTCAATTTCAGGATATTTTGGTATAACTTTCAATCCTCTAATAATACCATATTTATTCAGGCTAGACATTTCAAACTTGTCAAACTTGATAGTATACATTCCATCTTTACTCGCAAACTGATTGTCTGTAATTTCAACCAGAATATCCTTTGTGTAATAAAATCTTGATTTATCCAGATGGCTAAGTGAATCGACCAAGATATTATTAATAGTTAGGGAGAGATTTTTTATGCTGTTGATCTCAGGCTTATTTAGATGACGATCTATATACTGAAAGTTGATGTCTCTGAATGATACTCGCTTAACTTTAAAAGAATGAAGGTACTTGGATAGCCGTTGCCAGGCTGTTCTGTTATCCACTTTTGTCGAGTCTTTTTCAATCGCCTTTTCGTAATACACTTTTACAGTTGGTTTCCCGATAAGAATCTCATCAATCACAAGATCGTGTTTAAGGTAAGCTTTTATGGGGTGTACACGCTTTAGCTTTAAAGATTTTACCTTTATTACAAACAAGTGGCTGGGGTTAATCTGGTCCATTTTCAAGCGTTTGTATACCTCCATGTTTGGTTGAAATACAATATCTTTTACCGTAACATTCCCTGAAAAAGGATTAATTTTTAATGAAGAGAAGGAGATTGAATATAGCCCGTTTGATGAAGTTCTGATCGTTTCTTTAAGGCGCGCCGCAACCAGGGGGTCGATTTTCGAATACATATATGCTGATACTCCAACTACTAGTGCAGCAATGATAAGTGTGGTTACAATTAGCCACTTGAGTTTTAATCTGGTTTTTTTTGTAATTTGATTAATGGGCATTCGCTCTTTTCTCTCTACTAAAAGCCTAATTTTTACGTCATTTCCATACTGACAGACTGTCACCGTATTGAAAAATAATGTATTTTTGCATCCCAATATAACAATAATGTACAATCCGCTGATAGGTGAAACTGAAGTTGCTTCGATCGAAGCTGTGAATCATGATGAAGCAAGGCAAGGTGAAGCACTGCTAATTAAAACTCTGGCATCTAAACACAATGGCCGGAAATTATACATTGAAAGCTATGGATGCGCCATGAATTTCTCTGATAGCGAGATCGTGGCATCCATCATGACGGATATGGGATTCGAAACAACGGCGAATTATAAGGAAGCTGATGTGGTGTTCATTAATACCTGTTCCATCCGTGAAAACGCAGAACAAAAGGTAAGAAACCGGCTGCGTGAATTTGGGGCTGTTAAAAAAACTAATCGCGGACTTATTGTAGGTGTGCTTGGCTGCATGGCCGAACGTTTAAAAGCTAAATTTTTAGAAGAAGAAAAACTTGTAGATGTTGTCGTTGGTCCGGATTCTTACCGTGATTTGCCTAATCTGATAGGTACGGTAGATGATGGAAATAAAGCCGTAAACGTATTGCTTTCGCGTGAAGAAACCTATGCAGATATTAGTCCCGTACGCTTAAACTCAAACGGAATTACTGCTTTCGTATCGATTATGCGTGGTTGCGATAATATGTGTTCTTTCTGTGTGGTTCCATTTACAAGGGGACGGGAGAGAAGCCGTGATCCGCATTCAATTGTTAATGAGGTAAAGGAATTATATACTCAGGGCTACCGCGAAGTTACGTTGCTTGGCCAGAATGTGGATTCGTATAAGTGGGTGCCAGATGCTGAAGGCGATTCCATTTCTGCAGCGACCCAAAGTTCAATGGTTAACTTCGCCCATCTCCTTAAACTCGTTGCTTCTGTAAACCCGGATCTGCGTGTTCGCTTCTCAACTTCTCACCCAAAAGACATTACTGACGAGGTTTTACACGTCATCGCCCAACACGATAATATTTGCAATTACATCCATCTTCCTGTACAGTCTGGAAACTCAAGAGTACTGGATTTAATGAATCGTACCTACGACCGCGAATGGTATATGGAACGTGTAGCTGCCATCAGAAGAATTATACCCGAATGTGCTATTTCTACAGATGTGATTACGGGTTTCTGTACTGAAACGGAAGAAGAGCATCAAGAGACACTAAGCATGATGGATTATGTTAAATATGATTTCGCATATATGTTTATGTATTCTGAACGGCCTGGTACTTTAGCTGCAAAGCGTTATAGGGACGATATTCCAGAAGATGTCAAGTTGCGCAGGCTACAAGAAGTTGTCGCTAAACAGCAACAGCATTCGCACGGTCGTTTAAAACTGCAATTAGGTAAAATCCAAAAGGTATTAATCGAAGGGTTTTCAAAAAAATCAAAGTTACATTATGCCGGACGAAATGATCATAATGCCATGGTGGTTTTCCCAATTGATGAAAACTACAAACCAGGTGAATATGCATATGTTCTTGCTGAGGAATGTACAACGGCTACTCTGCTAGGAAACATTGTTGATGGAGACAGGAAGTAAGATCCAAGAATCAAGAACTGGTATGAAGCATAATTTTAAAAGTCTTAAAATATGGCAGCGAGCAATGGATTTTACGGATTTAACTTACGATTATTGTAAAAGCTTGCCACTTGACGAGCGGTTTAATCTTATTGATCAATTAAATAGATGCTCATGTTCAATACCTTCCAATATAGCGGAAGGTTCAGGAAAGACAACGAAGCTGCATTTTGCTCAATATTTAACTACAGCACTTACATCATCATTTGAAGCCGAAACGCAGCTATTGATTTGCGAACGAAGACAATATGGACAAAAGGAAAAGCTCGATAAGTGTCTTGAACTGATTTCAGAAATTCAACGTATGATATTCTCGTTCAGAGAAAAAGTTCTTAATGATGGCAACTCTTAACTCTTATCTCTTGATTCTCAACTCTTGTCTCTAATTTATGGATATACAAGACATTAAAAACCGCTTCGGCATAATAGGAAATTCGCCCCTGTTAAATAGGGCTATTGATGTTGCGCGCCAGGTCGCTCCAACTGATATTTCAGTATTAATTACAGGCGAAAGCGGTAGCGGGAAGGAAGTTTTTTCCCACATCATACATCAATTAAGTGCTCGTAAGCATGGCCCTTTTATAGCAGTAAACTGCGGAGCAATCCCTGAAGGGACGATAGATTCTGAATTATTTGGTCATGAAAAAGGCTCTTTTACAGGCGCTCACGAAGCACGTAAAGGGTATTTTGAGGTAGTGAATAGCGGTACAATCTTCCTGGATGAAGTAGCCGAATTACCTTTAGGAACTCAAGCGCGGTTGTTACGAGTTTTGGAAACCGGCGAATATCTCCGTGTAGGGTCGTCCAAAGTTCAAAAAACAGATGTGCGTGTTGTGGCTGCCACTAATGTGAATGTGTTTGACGCTGTTCAAAATGGAAAATTCAGAGAAGATCTTTATTACCGACTAAATACTGTTCCTCTAAAAATCCCTGCTTTGCGCGAAAGGAAGGATGATATACATCTCATTTTTAGGAAGTTCATTGCCGACTTTACAAATAAGTATCGGAGCCCTTCCGTGCAATTAGATGCAGATGCGCAGCAAATGCTTATCAATTACAGCTGGCCCGGAAATGTTAGGCAGTTAAAAAACGTTGCTGAGCAAATTGCTGTTCTTGAAAAAGACAGGAATCTTACAGTATTAAGCTTGCAACAATACATTCCGCAAGAGGCAGGAAATCTTCCAATGCGATTAAATAATGGCGGTAAAGAAGATTTTTCAGAACGCGATATTCTTTATAAAGTGCTCTTTGATATGAAGCGCGACATGGTTGAACTTAAAAAGTTAGTTGCAGAGATCATCCAGAATGGTGGCAGTAGCGATGCAGTATCAGCCAACCCTCAACTAATTCACCAGCTTTACAGAGATATTGACTTACCTGCTGCGCAGCCAAATCCACCTATGGTAACCATTCACCATCCGGAAAACGATAATAAAGGTTTTGATTACAGCCATCATACCGAAGAAGTAGAAGAATCGTTATCTTTAATCGAAAAGGAATCCGACCTGATCAAAAAAGCATTGAAAAAACATAAAGGTAAGCGCAAGCTTGCTGCTCAGGAATTGGGTATTTCCGAAAGAACATTGTATCGCAAGATTAAAGAACTAGATCTCACTTAATGAACAAGTTATCAATCAGAATACTAGTTGCTACTCTGCCTTTAGTATTTCTTTTTCAGTCATGCGGGATTTATTCATTGGCCGGAGCCTCAATCCCTGATGGCATGAAAACTGTTTCGGTCGATTTTTTTGAAAATGCCGCACCAATAGTAGTTCCAACGCTTAGCCAGGCTTTCACTGAAGAACTAAAAACGCGTATCAGAACCCAAAGCAAGCTCAATATTATTAAAGAGAATGCCGACGGGCATTTTGAAGGTCGGATTACCGATTATAACATTGGCAACGTAGCGGTTACTGCAAACGAACGGTCGAGCCTTGTTCGATTAACAATTACTGTCAGCGTAAAATATACGAGTGCCTTAGAGGCGAAGGATAGCTTTGAACAATCGTTCAGTCAATCCGAACAATTTTCACTAGATCAAGGTTCTGTTCAACAACAAGAGCCTAAAGTTATTCCAATTATTACCAGAAGACTTACAGAAGATATTTTCAATAAAGCTTTTGCAAATTGGTAATGCGTTTATTAGTTTCATCTTTTTATTAGGAAGTGGCAGATTTAAGTTTCGTTAACACCCGAGAGTTTTCAAGGTTAATCTCTAAACCTTCCACTTTAACGGTCTTTGATATGGCCATGTTGGAGGATCTACTTGAATTGTATCCCTTCTCAACTCCTCTTCACCTTTCGTATGCTTATACGCTTAAAAAATATAAGCCCGAAAATTACGAAAGTTATCTGTCAAAAGCCGCCATCTATACGCCTGACAGGTCTCTTCTTTATAAAGTAATTAATAACACAGAAAGCTTTGAAAATAAGAAAGCAGAAATTCAAATTGCTGTTCCATACGTTATTCCTGATCCGGATGTAAATTTGCCAACCTCCGAACAGCAGGAGATAATTGTTTCTGATGAAACAGATACTCACTTTGGTAGTTCCACCTTTAATGTTGAAGATGAAGTTGAAGAGGCGCCTACTTTAAATTCTGAAGAAACTGCACTTGAGCCGAATAAGGTAGAGGAATATCAAACTGATGAAACCGAAGAACTTGCTGAGACTAATTCAGACGAACAGTCAGCCTTAAAAATAGGTAAAGAATTAGGCGATGAACCAGAGAATACTTATGAAACTGAAAGCCTTCCACAAACTATAGCAGAGGAAGACAAAGCCACAGAAGTTGATTCGGATGCTGAATTAATCGGAGATGAGCATGCTGTTGATCATGAAGTTCAAGACCTTCATGTAGAAGTTATAGATCACACAGGTAATATTAAATACGAAAACGAGCAAGCAGCTAATAATGATCAATTTGCTGTAGCTGAATCAGAGGAACCTGCACTTGTCCACGAGCTACAGCAAGAAATTGAAAGCATTGAAGATGTAAGCCTTCCGGCTGATAACACTGATATCGATGATTTGCCAGTACTTGATGAACCCGTAGACTCTGAATTAGAGGAAGTTGAAAATTTTAATCATACAGAAGTCTCTGAAACAGAATTTAAAGATCCGGCCCAAGCTGAAGAGGAAACATTCGCTGAGCCTGAGCCTAAAGAAAAGGATCCGGAAATATTTGAGCCGACAGATGAGGTTTCAACACAACCCAACGCTAAAGTTGATGCTGAAACAGAACCGGAAAAAGAAACTTTTGAAAGCCCTTTTGTTTTTACAGCTCAGGAATTTCACAACACCATCGAAACAGTTATTCCTGATTTCGAATACCCGGAATATCATGATGATTTCGATGCTCTTCCTGAGGAGGTCTCGGAGCAAGCTAAGTTAGATGGTTCTACTACTCTTCCTGAAGAAGTCTCGGAGGAAGCTAAAGTAGATGATTCCAATACTTTTCCTGAGGAGGTCTCTGCGGTAGCTGGAGTAGAGGGTTTCGATACCCCTCCTGAGGAAGTTTCGAATGAAGCTGAAGTAGATAATTTCAATACACATCCTGAGGAAGTTTCAGAGAAAGCAGAAGTTAAAGAGCCCACCGAAAACGCTCCGGCTCAAAATGAAATTGTAGGCAACATAGCATCTACAGACTACTTTGTATTCGATAAATCCGCAATAGATCCCTTATTAAAAGAAGAAATCATTCCGGAACCAACCATTGAGGTTAATAACATTGAAGCAGAGCCTGAACAGGCTTTGGCGCAATACGATGATGATAAATTACCTTTCTCTTTTCTTTGGTGGTTAAATAAAACTCGTAAAGAGCATGCTGAAAATCATCAGCCTTACACCGCGGTTAAGAACCCGGGAAGTAAGGAAGAGGTAAAAAAATATAATCCGCAACCATTGCAGCAGCAGATTATGGAAAACATCTTTCACATACAGCCGGAAATAAATGTTTTTGAAAATCAATTTGGTAAGCCTGTAAGCTTCGGTATAAAACGTAAGGAAGATGTTATTATTGAAAAGTTTATTAGTGAAGACCCACAGATAAGACCGCCCAGAGCCAATAAATTAGATACCGAAAATAAAGCAAGAAAGAGTTCTGAAGATAATTTGGACTTGGTTTCTGAAACACTTGCCAGAATCTATACAGATCAGATGTTGTTTCATAAAGCTATTGATACCTACCAAAAATTAAGTTTGAAATTTCCGGAAAAAAGCACTTACTTTGCAACCCAAATTCAGGAAATAGAAAAGAAATTCAACTAAGATATCATCATGTTTATAACACTTGTTATTATAGCAATTATAGTTTGTATACTATTGGCGCTTATCATCTTAATTCAAAACCCTAAAGGTGGTGGTTTAACTTCCGGTTTTGCGGGATCCAACAACGTGATGGGCGTTCAGCGTACTGGAGATTTCCTTGAAAAAGGAACCTGGGTTTTAATCATCACTTTAATGGTGATTGTATTGGTTATCAATATTGTTCCTCAGAGCGGAAAAGAAGGAAGTTCAGATGCTCTTCAAAATGAAATAACAAAACCAGCAGGAGTCTCTCCAATCGCACCTCAGGCTTTACCTGGTTTAGGAGCAGACACGTCGAAAAAGTAGTTTGACGTATAGAGTATTTCCAAAGGCTTTCCGAAAGGAAGGCCTTTTTGTTTGCTGACAGTTCACTGACAGCATGACATTGCCCAAGTTCAAACCGAAATCAAGATTGGTCGGCAGAATGATATTTTGACAACTTAAGTGTCAAAACTTACCATCTATTACTTTTGGCATAAAAAGTGTCAATCAGGGTTCAGAACAAAATTTATATATCAAAACTATGGCATTAAATATTAAACCTAGCGCAGACAGAGTAGTAGTTGAAGCTGCTGCTGCTGAGACAATGACTGCATCTGGAATTTACATTCCTGAAACGGCACAAGAAAAACCGCAAAAAGGAACAGTAGTAGCGGTTGGTCCCGGTAAATATGCTGAGCAAACCGGCAACTTAATCCCAATGGCATACAATGTTGGAGATCAGGTTTTATATGGCAAATACGCTGGTACCGAAATTACAATTGAAGGTAAAGAGTATCTTATCATGCGTGAGTCTGATATCTTTGCAACTATCTAATCATTTATTAAATTTTGAAGGCCTTCCTCTCAGAATTTAGTATTTGCGCTATTTATAATTCAAAACATTTAAAATAAATTAAAGATGTCAAAGCAAGTTAAATATAATGTTGAAGCACGCGATGCCCTGAAAAGAGGTGTCGATATTTTAGCCAATGCGGTTAAAGTTACTTTAGGACCAAAAGGTCGCCATGTAATTATTGATAAAAAATTCGGATCTCCGGCTATCACTAAAGATGGTGTTACTGTTGCTAAAGAGATTGAATTAAAAGATCCTATCGAAAACATGGGAGCTCAAATGGTAAAAGAAGTAGCTTCAAAAACTGCTGATATTGCCGGTGATGGAACTACAACTGCAACTGTTTTAGCGCAAGCTATTGTTACTTCAGGTATTAAAAACGTTGCTGCCGGTGCAAATCCAATGGATTTGAAACGTGGTATTGACAAAGCTGTAAGAGCAGTTGTAGAAAGCTTAAAAGAGCAAAAACAAGATGTTGGAGATGATTTCAGTAAAATCAAACAAGTAGCATCTATTTCTGCTAATAATGATGATGTTATCGGCGAAATGATTGCTGATGCAATGAAAAAAGTAGGAACACAAGGTGTAATTACGGTAGAAGAGGCAAAGGGTACTGAAACAGAAGTTAAAACTGTTGAAGGTATGCAATTTGACCGCGGTTACTTATCTCCATATTTTGTAACGAATGCAGACAAAATGGAAGTAGAACTGGAAAACCCTTACATCCTGATCTACGATAAGAAAATCTCTTCAATGAAAGAACTTCTTCCAATTTTGGAAAAACAAGTTCAAACAGGCAAGCCTCTTTTAATTATTGCTGAAGATTTAGATGGCGAAGCACTAGCTACTTTGGTAGTTAACAAGATTCGTGGTTCACTGAAAGTTGCAGCGGTTAAAGCTCCGGGATTTGGAGATCGTCGTAAAGCAATGCTTGAAGATATCGCTATCTTAACTGGTGGAACTGTAATTTCTGAAGAAAGTGGTTACAAACTGGAAAACGCTGATCTTTCTTTCCTAGGACAAGCAGAAAAAATCACTGTTGATAAAGACAATACCACCATCATCAATGGTGCTGGTGACCCGGAAAATATCAAAGCAAGAGTTTCTGTAATCAAAACTCAAATCGAATCAACTACTTCTGATTACGATAAAGAAAAATTACAAGAGCGCTTAGCTAAGCTTTCAGGTGGAGTTGCAGTATTGTATATCGGTGCTGCATCTGAAGTTGAAATGAAGGAGAAGAAAGATCGTGTTGACGATGCTTTACATGCAACTCGCGCAGCTGTAGAAGAAGGTATTGTTGCAGGTGGTGGCGTTGCTTTCATACGTGCGGTAAGTGCTTTAACTGATCTGAAAGGTGTGAATGAAGACGAGAATACAGGTATTCAAATTATTCGCCGTGCTATCGAAGAGCCTCTTCGTCAGATCTGCGAGAACGCTGGTATCGAAGGCTCAATTGTAGTTCAAAAAGTTAAAGAAGGAACCGGTGATTTTGGTTACAATGCCCGTACTGATGTTTACGAAAATTTAATTGGTGCCGGTGTAATCGACCCGACTAAAGTAACTCGTGTGGCATTAGAAAATGCAGCGTCTATCGCAGCTATGTTGTTAACTACAGAGTGTGTACTGGCCGATGATCCTGAAGAGGATAAAGGCGGTGGTGGTATGCCTCCAATGGGCGGCGGCATGGGTGGAATGATGTAACAACAATTTCCCACTAAATATATTAACCCTTGGAGTATTCACTTCAAGGGTTTTTTATTGAGGTCCAATTCAAATTACTAATTTTGCCTGCCTATGAACTGGGATAAATTTTACGACAAAGCCTACGACTTCATTTTACTAAACGGCCCACGCCTTTTAACAGCAATCATTATCCTTATTATCGGATTATGGTTCATAAAGTTTATCAGAAAATGGCTTGTCGCCGGGATGCAGAGAAGAGATATGGATCCCTCCCTACAGCCTTTTTTACAAAGCCTTATCATTATTTCACTGCAAGTGATGCTCATCATCGGCATTATGCAGATTGCCGGTTTTACACTAACCATTTTCACAACGGTAATTGGTGCCTTTGGCGTTGCAGCCGGCCTTGCACTGTCGGGAACGTTGCAAAATTTTGCTAGCGGTGTACTTATTCTTGCTTTGAAACCTTTTAGAGTCGGCGATAATATTATAGCACAGGGACAAGAAGGCACTGTGAATTCTATCCAGATATTTTATACAGTAGTAACCACATTCGATAACAAAACGGTAATTATCCCTAACAGCAAACTCTCTAACGAAATTATAATTAATACCAGCAGGGAAGGAAAGAGAAGATTGGACGTCGAACTTAAACTAAATTATAGTACCGACTTTAACACAGTGAAACCTATAATCGAAGGCGTAATTAAAAGCTTTTCTAATATTCTCAAAAGCCCAGAGTCAAGAATCGGTGTAGGATCTTTGGATATAGACGGATACAAAGTTTTCGTGCACATATGGGTTAACCCTCATGGATTTGCCGATGCTAAACTAAGTTTTCAGGAAAGGCTGATTAATGATTTGAAAGAGGCGGGAGTAGTGTTGCCAGGGATGATAACGCCCCAGCCATTATAGCCTTTGACTGGCTTTAATCTCCAGATATTTATTTAGCGTATTTACTGTTAAATTTTTTGGTGAGGTCAGTATCGATTGAATTCCAAATCGCGCCAGCTCCAGAACGATTTGTTTTTTCTCGTATGCAAATTTCTCGGCTATGGTTTTAATATATATCCCTTCAATATCTTTTGCCGGTTCATTAGCTAATGCTTTCAACTCAGTATTTTCAAAGAATACGATGAGTAGTAAATGAAATCTTGCTATCTTTTTTAAGAACGGTAATTGTCTTTCCAGCGAAGACATACTTTCGAAATTGGTAAAGAAAACAATAAGGCTGCGTTGCTTTAGTGTAAACCTGATACTGGAATACAAAGCTTCCATATTAACTTCCAGGTATCGTGTTTTCTCTTTATAAAGGATTTCTAAAATCTTATGTAGTTGGGCAGGCTTTCGATCTGCGGGAAGGATGGTGCCGATTTTTTCCGAAACTGTTATCAAGCCGGCTTTGTCATCCTTTAGCATAGCAACATTACTCAAAGCCAAGGCTGCATTGATAGAATAATCAAGCAGGCTAAGACCATCGAAAGGCATTTTCATGGCACGCGATTTATCAATCACACAGTAGACATGCTGGGATTTTTCGTCGGTGTATGTGTTTACCATTAAATCTCCGCGCCGTGCACTTACTTTCCAATTGATCGTTCGAAAGTCATCTCCCGGAACATAGCTCTTTATTTGCTCGAACTCCATGCTATGGCCAAGTCTTCGGATCTTTTTGATCCCGCTTTCAGTCAGGGTATTTGATATAGCCATTAGCTCATACTTACGCATCTGAATAAAGGAAGGGTAAACTGGTAATAATTGCTGCTGTTCGAAAGTATACCGGCGTTTAATTAACCCCAGTGGTGACTTGACATAGGTCTGGATATCTCCGAAACTATATTCGCCACGTTTTAGGGGTTTTAAATAATAGTCTATTATTTTGTGCTGCAGGCTCTGTAAAGAAATGTAAAAACAAACATCTCTTCTCTGAAATTGGTGTGGAATTTCATCAATAATTTCAAGCTGCACAGAAAATGCATAGTTGTTTTCAACATGCAAATCAATTTTATTGTCGTCGCCATTGCTTAGCCGATCCGGGGTACTTCGCCTCACAAAAACACCATTCTCGGTTCTATAAAGTAGAACAAGGTCTAATGCCAGCAACAACAGTATTGCGAAAAATGAAATCAATGGTATCTCTCCCAACCAAGGGAAAAAGAAAGAGAGGATAAACGAGAGCACAACCATGGCAATTCCGGCCAATAATCTATTCGCCAGAAACAGGTCTCTGTAGTATTTCCTTATTAAGTCGGCCAAAGCTTAAATTAAATTATCGGGGGACTTCTATTTTATCTATAATCTGTTGTAATACTTCATCCGGAGAAACACCTTCCATCTCCTTATCCGGGGTAAGCATAACTCTATGACGTAGAACCGGAAAAATCGAACGAATGATATCTTCCGGTGTAACGAAGTCTCGCCCTTGCATAGCAGCTAATGCTTTAGAACTATTTACAACTGCTAGTGAAGCTCGCGGCGATGCTCCGAGAAATAACGACTTGCTGCTTCTGGTATCGCAAATAATCTTCGCAGCAAATTGCAACAATTCTGGTTTTACATATAAATTTCGAACCTGATCACGTAGCGCGAGAATTTCGTTAACCGATAGTACCGCATTAATTTCATTTATTTTGTCGCTCGTTTTTTGCTGATGTTGTTGCACCAGGATTGCTGTTTCTTCTTCGAGCGTAGGATAGTTCACCTCGACCTTGTATAAGAAACGATCCAATTGAGCTTCTGGCAAACGGTAGGTGCCTTCCTGTTCTATGGGGTTTTGCGTTGCCAAAACCATAAACGGTTCTTCCATCTGGTAAGTCTTTCCGTCCATCGTTACCTGGCGCTCTTCCATCACCTCAAACAAAGCTGATTGAGTTTTTGCAGGGGCACGATTAATCTCATCTATCAGAATGATATTTCCGAAAACGGGCCCTTTCTTAAACTCAAAATTAGCACCGCCGGGATTAAAAACAGATGTTCCCAAAACGTCAGATGGCATCAAATCGGGAGTGAATTGAATGCGGGAAAACTTAGCATCAACACATTTAGCGATTAATTTTGCTGTAAGGGTTTTGGCAACTCCAGGCACTCCTTCAATCAAAATATGGCCATCCGCTAATATTCCCGCGATCATAAAATCAATCATTTCGCTTTGACCAATGATGACTTTTCCCAAAGAGGAGCGTATTGCTTCTACCGAGTTACTAAGTTGCGTGAGATCAATTCGGTTGTTAAAAGGTTGTTCTTCCATTAAGCTCTGGATTGTTGATGAAATTGTTCAATATTTTTATTTAGAGCAATTAGCTCATGATCTGAAATTGATTTGGAATTTGAGATTTGCAGGATTTGCGAGACCAGGTTTCGAACCAGTTCGTTTTTAACTGCAGATTTGGTGGTAAGAAGCTTTTCAAACTCTTCATCTAGGGCAGAGGTTTTAATTGCATATCGCGACCGGATATCTTCCAAGAGATAAGAAACCTTTTTCTGTGCAATGTTTAGATTATTTCGCTTCTGATAATATAGCTGTCCAACAACTTTGATAAATTCAGCTGAAGTGTTTTTCAAGGGTTCGATAATGGGAATTATTCGCTGCCTTCGTTTCATTTCGTAAAGAACGAATAGTATAAGCGTGCAAATAGAGATCATATAAGCCCATTTTAACGAAGAGATGCTCAAGATAACTCGTAGTGGTGATTTTTCTGTGTCTATAGGACCCAGGGTTAAAAATTCATCCCATATTATTTCTTCTTTTACGGGAAGATGTGACAAGACTTTCGATACATATTCTGCACCATCTTTTTGGAGTATACCGTAATTCGTAAAAAACATAGGGCTGGCCACTAAATACAAAGAACCTTTACCATACTGATATTTAATAAAATTTGCATGATTAAGATTATTGGTGCCTAGTATCACCGCTTTCGCGGAGTCAAAGCTGCTAAAGTATTGGTCTCCAATGCCTTTTTCAAAAAGATATGGCCGAGTAGATTTCAACGAGGAGTTCACAAATTGTATCGGTGTCTTGAAATTTTCCTTTGTCTTTAGTTCCGAGTTGATTGTTAAATGAAGACTGTCGGTAAGGTAAGAACTTAAGTCAAATCCCGCTATCAACACATTATTCCCCTTCCTCATGTACTTTTCTAGCTCCCTAAAATCGTACTGATCAAGTTTGATCTTTTGAGAAATCAGGAGATAATTTCCCGGAGCATGATTTCCTTCTGTTAGCGTTAAATACGGGCTTTCGCGATCAGCTCTAACTACAGAATTTGGGAAAAGATCATTCAATCGATTGAACAAAATGAAAGTACCATACGGGATTTTATCTTTTTTTGAAAAAGTGGGTTTCCAACTTACAGGCTTAGGTTTATTGTATTGCGCAACGAGGTAAAAGCACAGAATAACAAAAGCAATCAATGAATAGATCTTTAAGTCTTTCATCAGATAATATTTGTATGTAATGGACATGAAGCTATCATGAGTATTTCGCTTCTATTTGGGATCGGCATACTCATGATGGTTTCATCGAACATTCAAGTTAAATTCTTTGAAAGATTGATTGATTTTTTCAAACAGCACATAATCCATATCACTCCCACCATACCAAACATATTCAAACTTATTAGTTAGCAGTTTGAATCGTTCTTTAACATCAAGGCTTTTTAATTCATTTATGTATGTTGAATTCGTCTTATTAGGAACCCAGGTAATGCGGCCGGTATCGCTTAACCTTTTTAAAGACTTTAAATAAAGAAGCCTTACAGCTAGTCGGTAATCTTTCTTGTTTATCGCATTCTCAATTTCTTCATCAAAAGATATTTCATGTATGTTCTCTAACGACTCATTATATGGAAGATCAATTTGCTGGGATTTGCCTATAAACAAATACCTGGCATCCATTCCTATAAGTTTGATTATCAAAAAGATCACCGTAAGAGAACCTAAAATAATAGAGAAGATTTTAAAGAATCCACCAGCATTTGAATTTGAAACAGTGTTTTTAAACAGACTCCAAAACCAAGTCCAAAAACGATCCCAAACGGACGGGGAAAGGTCTGGCGAATTTTCTGTATAAATAAACTCTTTATTAGCTTTATATTCTTTTAGGGCTTCTTTATTAAAATGGCGAACGGTAATAGAAGAGTTATCTAATCTAACGGCCTTTTTAGGTTGAGCCAGAGACCCATAACCGATAAAGATCAGCACAAAGATAAACCACTTCAACCCAGGCATGATTAATATTGCTCCTCAGGTAGATTAGAGTCTGAGCCACTATTCCCGATGTTGTTAACTCTGTCCATTAAGCCTTCTCCATCTTTACCTTCAACAAGACTGAAGTAGCTAAGTGATATGAGCACGTAAGGTAAAAGCATAAATACTTGAACTAAGCTTGACAATATAGTGCTAACTATCAGTATAGGACCTGACATAGACACCTTTGTAAACAGTAGGGTGCCAGTGGCAATAAAGGTAACAGGCAATACCACAATCATAGAAGCCGCACCAACGATAATAAAGATAATAACAAGAGCGCCGAAGGTCACCCACCAGTTATTTTTGATGAGTCTAAAGCCACGGTCGAATGCATAAAGAAATGAGCTATTCTCAAATACAATGATCGCCGAGATAAGAGAGATTATTGGAAGTAAATAAATTCCAGGCAGTAGGCACAATGCAAAGCCTATAATTACTACTATGCCGAGTAGAATATTACATCCAAAAAAGCGCCAAAAGAATTGCTTAAATTCCGACCAGACCTCTTGAACTTCGGGAGCTTGATTCCCGTTTTCCAGGTATAGTTTGATATAACAGAAAACGGTTAAGGCAATGGAAGAATAAAAAAGAGAAGAGAATATCGCGTTGATTGCGTATTCCCATGTAAAAATCCTAGAAGGATTTTTAATATCGCCCTGAGCTATAGCATCATTCATAGTGATTGCCTGAAACACAGCTGAAATTGTCTGCGCAATAAAGAAGAACCCGCAAATGACGAGTATTGAATATAACAGCGGCTTTAAATTTTGTTTTGAGAAGGCGAAAGTATCATTAACGAGTTCACCGAAACCACGCACCTGGCGTAATTCAATTTTCTGATCCATAAGTTTTAGTTTGATTATTTGAATTGATGATAAGGTTAGGGTAAAGGATTACATACCAGAGGATGAATAGAAGAGAAGTGCTCAAAATCAGAATGCTAAGCCAGGTTGGCATTTCGGTATGCCTGGTTACAAAGCCCTCCAAAAAGGCAGCAATTATAAAAATGGGTATCAGGCCGATGATGATCTTGGTTCCGTCTTTTGCTCCTCGTTTAACCGATTCAATTCGTTTAAAGGTTTTCGGAAATAAGATACTGTTTCCCAATATCATTCCTGCGGCGCCTGCTATTACGATGGCAGATATCTCCAAAGTTCCGTGAATCCAGATTACCAAAACACTTTGCCAGCCGAGGCCATGACTAAAAAAATAGTATTGAAAAGAACCGAGCATAATGCCATTCCTTAATAAGCTAAAAACAGACCCAATTGACACAAGAAAGCCTAAAACAAACGTGTAGAAAGAGACATATATATTATTTGCGGCAATAGCGAAAAACATAAAAAAAGGGCCTTCTTGTTTATACACGCCAAAAGGATCGCCGTTTGCTATATTTTCATTAGTCATGTTGACGTAGCCATCGCCCATGATCAATCTTACAAAAGTGTCGTCGTATTTAGCCGATAGCGCCCCGATAAGGGAGAAACTTAGAAAAAAGAGAAAGGAATACAAGAGAAGTTTTTCATGCTTTTTAAATAAAAGCGGCAATTCATATTTCCAGAATAGAAGGAATCGTTGGCTCTTTTCTTTCTTATTTTTATAGATGGACTGATGATATTTTGAAGCTAAGCCGTTAAGATAAGCTGTTACCTTCGATTTGGGATAGAATGTTTTAGCATAAGCGAGATCATCAGTAATGGTAATAAACTGTAAAGCCAGTTCATCAGGATCCTGAGTTTTTACTTTTTCATACGCTTCCCATTTTTTGGAATTGTGTTTAACAAACAGAACTTCTCTCATCGTAATTCCAGACAGGAATAATTGATGGGTAAAATAGCAACAATATTCAAATCCTAAACAAATATTTTAATTTAGAGAAAAATAACCTAATGCAAAGTATCCGGATAACTACAGCTCAAAATATTGATATAGACTATGAAATCGCAGGCTTGGGTGCGCGAATACTTGCCAGGCTGATCGATTGGGGAATTTTTATTGCGCTTTTTATAGCTATAATTTCATTAAATCTTATTGGCGATAGAGCATCTAAATTATTCCAAACTGGTATCCCAATAATCATGGTAATTTATTTCCTGATTTATGTTTTATACGACCTGATTTGTGAAGTTTTTTTTAACGGACAAAGTGTAGGTAAACGGATAATGAAAATAAGAGTGATTAGCCTTGATGGCGCTCAGCCATCTTTGGGGCAATACCTCATGAGGTGGATTTTCAGGATTGTGGACTTTGGAATTACTTTTCAGGTTGGAGGCTTAATAGCAGCAGTATCAACCGAGAAGAATCAACGCATTGGCGATATGGTGGCCGGCACAGTCCTCGTACAAACTACACCTTCCACAAAGTTTGATCAGGTAGGATTTGCACCAATAAGTGGGAATTACAAACCTGTCTTTTCAGAGGCAAGTTTGCTCACTAATTCAGAAGTGGTTCTTATTCATGAGGTTCTTCAAAATTTTAAGATTAGTGATAATTACCCCTTGGTTTATAGTACGGCCACCCGACTGAAAAAGCACTTGAATATTGTTAGTCCTGTAGAAATGGATGATTTAACTTTTCTACAAACCTTAATTACTGATTATAACTATGCGGCAATTCATGCGGAAGCATAATGATAAAGCTTTAATAAATACGATACGCTTACCGTCAATACAGAAAATACTAAAGTTATCTTTCTCAATCGCGTTAGCTGATTAGAGACAATTTGATTTTCTAATAAAGTAAGTATTACAAAAGAGAGTATCAGGATAGTCGCCGGATAAAGCTGAAGGCTTTCGAAAAAGTTGCCTTTTACTAATGCTAAAAAAGATCTCTGAAAGCCACACCCCGGACAATCAAAACGAATAATATATTTACTTGGGCAAGGTAACATAAGAGCAAATATATTCTATAGAAGAATACCGTTACTAAGGATTCTTTTTTAACTCCGCCACTACCTTGCCGGCTAAAAGTTCTACCCACATGCTATACATCTTTCCGGATGGATGTAAGTGATCATTCGCCAATAAAGTCAAATCATTGGCCGCCTGGCGTGAAATGGGTGTAACATCAATATAAGTTACACCGAGGGTTTCGGATTCCTGTTTGTTAATATTGTTATATTGATTAATCTGTTTGGTTATAGTTTCGATATCGCCGTTCCCAAAAGTGCGCGCAAAAGGGGTTACACCCCAATCCGGAATTGATAGTACAAACACTCTGCTCTTATCTCCTCCAGCAAACATTATAGCATTTTGTAATAATTCCTCAAATTCATTACGGTACATATTTTCGTTGAAGTTTCGGTATTGGTTATTAACACCAATCAATAAAGTTACAATATCGAAAGTTCTGGTAATAGGTTTTGCATTTAAATTGTTGACTAGATCACGGGTAGTCCAGCCGGGAGTTTCAAAATCGTTTTAAAGTTTGTTGTGAGGCCGTTTTTTTCCAAAGAATCCACCAATTGCGTAGGATAAGATTCTTTAAATGAAATGCCTGTACCTGCCGTATAAGAATCGCCCAAAGCCAGGTAGCTATAAGTGCCTGTAGGGCTTTTAGGAGTTGCTAGTATAGTAGGAGTGTTACTAGTGGCTTTTTTATAGTGCCCGCCAATTCAGTTTCCTTACACGAAGAGATTGAGACAATGTATAACACTAAAGGGAATGCCAAATACAATCGAAAAACCACTAAACCTGTTGAGAGTATGATGTGGAAGAATACGTTCTAATCGCATAAACTTAATAAAATCTATAACCCTATAGCGGTAGTATTC
>DASWMZ010000123.1:0-12634 GCA_036399495.1 Pedobacter sp. | reverse complement strand
ATGCTGGTGATAAATTTCAAGCTTGTGGCTGTTGCAAAGCGAACACCGGCGATGATAACGGGTGATGGTGCCTCCACCATTATGCAGTTAATCGAACAGGTTAACCTTGATCCCATACGAGGTGAAGGACATGAAAAAGTGCTCACGTCCATTAAAGTAGATCAAAACACCCAGTCGATTCTGATAGCTAATAACTTAACGTTACACTCAATCTTACCTCTGGGACGGACACTGTATTTGAAAGATACAGCCAACTTGTCGTCGGGAGGTACAGCGGAGGATGTAACTCACTTAGTTCATCCGCAAAACAAAATACTTGCAGAGCGCACAGCCAGATTAATGAATCTTGACATTTGCGGGATCGATATTATCACACAAGACATATCTATCCCCATCACCTCCAGCAATGGAGGTGTGCTTGAGGTCAATGCCGCGCCGGGGTTCCGGATGCATCAGTTTCCTACCGAAGGAAAGGCACAAAATGTAGCCGGGGCAGTAGTAGATATGTTATACCCCGAAGGAAGTGTTTCGAGAATTCCTATCACTGCAATTACCGGCACGAATGGGAAAACGACCACAGCGCGTTTGTTGGCACATCTTGCAATAACTGCCGGCCATTCCGTGGGCTGCACCACGACCGAAGGCATCTATATCAACAATAACATTATTGTGCACGGAGATTGCAGCGGTCCCTCAAGTGCGAAAGCAGTTCTAAGAGACCCTGTTGTCGACTATGCTGTTTTAGAATGTGCGCGCGGGGGTATATTAAGATCAGGATTGGGTTTTGACAAATGTGATATCAGCATTGTTACCAATGTCTCCGAAGACCACTTAGGCATAAAAGGCATAAACACGATACAACAACTGGCCAGAGTTAAAGGCGTGGTGCCGGAAAGCACGAAGGCAAACGGATACGCTATTCTTAATGCAGATGACAACATTGTGTTCCGAATGGCTAAGAATCTCACCTGCAAGGTTGCCTTATTCAGTCTAAATGCAAAGAGTAAACGGCTTGCCAGACATAATTCCGCCGGAGGTCTATCGGCAACCGTGGAAAATGGCTGGCTTGTATTAAAAAACGGCACGAATACCACCAAACTTGTTGAGGTTACCGACATACCCATTACCCTCGAGGGGAAATCGGATTGCATGATTCAAAATACGTTAGCTTCAGTTCTTGCTGCCGTAATCTCAAACTTTAGCCTCGCCAGCATAATAGAGGGTTTAAGATCTTTTGTTTTGTCAACAGAACTAAACCCTGGCAGGATGAATATATTTCAGTATAGCCGCTTCAAAGTGATTCTGGACTATGCACATAATGTAGCCGGCTTTAAAGAGCTGCAGAAGTACATGGACAAACAACAAGCTTCTGTAAAAACCGGAATAATTGGAGCAACAGGTGACAGGCGAGAGCAGGATATTGTTTCCCTGGGCGAAGTAGCAGCAGAAATCTTCGATGAGATAATCATCAGGCACGACAGAGATAACCGTGGCAAAAGCAGTGGCGATCTTACTGCTCTCCTTCTACAGGGAATTAAAAAAAGCCATCCTGCAAAGCCGGTTCGTGTTATATCCGATGAACTAGAGGCCCTTCAACATGCAATGGACCACGCGCAGAATGATGCGCTAATTTTCATAACAGGTGATGATATTACGTCAGTAATTGATTTTCTATCCAAAGCAAAATCAGCTGAAAAAATCACATTCGCCAAGTATGGTACCTAAAGGAAAATTGTTAATTATCGGCGGAGCGGAAGACAAAAGCGGTAGTGAATTAGCTATGCGCAAAAGAAATAGTCAGTCTGAACGCTTCGAGATACTTAAGGAATTACTTCCCAGCAGTGATTTCAATGCCCGCATTGAAGTCATTACAACGGCCTCGCAATGTCCTCATGTTATGCAGCAAACCTATCATGATACCTTCATCGAGATTGGGTATAAAAATGTGGGCTATATGGATATCATGACCAAAATGCAGGCCCGGGAAGAGACACTGTGTGAACGGATCGACAACGCAAAAGCCGTTTTTTTTACGGGTGGCGATCAGTTACGCCTATCCACAATTATTGGAGGAACCAGGCTTGCGGATACTTTGAGAAAGAAATACATCGAAGACGAAAACTTTACCATAGCCGGTACAAGTGCCGGGGCAATGGTGATGTCGAGAATTATGATTTGCGGTGGAGGAGCAGATGAAGCACTTTTAGGGTCTGATCTACATACCGCTTCCGGCTTTGGATTGCTTAGAGACTGTATAGTTGATACTCACTTTATAAAACGCGGACGGTTCAGCAGGCTTGCGCATGCTGTGATAATTAACCCGGGAAACCTGGGAATAGGCTTGGGAGAAGATACTGCTTTAATTATTACCAACGGAAATGATGCTACCTGCCGGGGCACTGGCATGGTAGTGGTAATCGACGGTTCTGAAATTGAACAAACCAATATAAGTGAGGCTGACAGCGGATGTCCGGTTTATGTGGAGAATCTCAAAGTCCACCTGCTTATCGAGTACTGTAAATTCAATCTCAAAACCCGTGAAATGTCTGTGCCCGTTCCCAAAGTTTCACCATCTAATAAAAACTATGAATAAAATAGCAATAGCAATACACGGAGGCGCATCCAAAGATTCGACTTTTATAAGACAAAATCTAGAGCGTTATGAAGCTGGTTTAAAAGAAGCGGCTTTGGCCGGATATGAAGTACTTAAAAGCGGCGGAACAGCAATAGATGCCGTAACAAGTGCAGTTATGGCTCTGGAAAACAATGAGATTTTCAATGCCGGGAAAGGCGCTGCTTTGACAAATAAAGGCCGGGTGGAGTTGGATGCCTCTATCATGAACGGCGCTGATTCAAAGGCAGGTGCAGTTGCTATGGCTACTCAGGTTAAAAATCCTATTCTTTTGGCACGTGCGGTGATGGAAAAAACCAATCATGTCATGCTTGCTTCAGATGGTGCCCTTGAATTTGCAAAGCAGATGGCATTACCATTAGAAGATGAATCCTACTTCATTACTCCTCATCAAGAGCGGGAACTTCTACAGGAAGAAAGCTCGTCGTTTGAAGACCAGTTAAAAAAGCCGACAAAAGGAACAGTGGGTGCCGTTGCTTTAGATATAGACGGAAACTTAGCTTCGGCTACATCTACCGGTGGCACTGCCGGCAGCCTGACCGGTCGCGTTGGCGATAGCTGCATAATTGGTGCGGGGTGCTACGCCAACAATAAAACTTGTGCAGTATCCGGAACAGGAGATGGCGAATTTATTATAACCGGTGTTATTGCACATAGTATATCCATGCTAATGGAATTGAAACAGATTTCTCTACAAGAAGCCTGTGATGAGGTTATTTTTGAGCGAAATAGCAATAGTGGGGCAGATATTGGGGTGGTCAGCGTAGACGGGGAAGGGAACATTGGAATTGCCTTTAATTGCGAAAGGATGCACAGGGCTTGGATTGGTGCTGACGGAAACTTAGAGGTTAAAATATATAAATAAACAGCATCTACCCAACCATCTCAATATCGACAAGCCACGAGCATTAAGGACTGTTGACGTGCTGCGATGAACGCAGGTATTTAAGTCTTCGTAAGCGCATTCTGAGTACGACGAGTTGCCAGCACATTTCCTTTGATTGAAAGCCGACTGTAAAAATCACAGAGTATATTGTAATCAACTATTGCTCAACTTGGAATCAGAAAAGATCGCCCAGACAGCACCGACTATCATAAAAACAGAAACCACCAAAAAACCATAGTTCCATGCATCCACATTGTCGCTAATTTCCCTGACGTTATGAAGTTTTAAGATATGGTGGTCGATGACCCCTTCCACTATGTTAAATAATCCCCAACCAAGCACCATACCCCCGATAAAAAGCCTTTTGCTTATGATAACATCCCTTCGGGATAATAGGCTGAAAAGGAAGAAAATGCCAATAGTAGTCACAATCAATGTAAATGCATGAAAAACCCCATCCCAAAACATGTTAACCGACTTTGCAACAAGGTCAATCGGCGGAAGCTTATTTGAAAGCATCTCGTGCCACTGGAGGATCTGATGGAGGAGAATTCCGTCAATGAAGCCGCCTATACCAATCCCTAAAATTGCGGATGTTGATATAAGCGGCACGATGCTCTTCTTTCCTTTGTCATGCCAGCCTCCTGCTTGCTCTTTCTTATTAGCCAGGTAAATTAATGAGGTAACTATAATTCCCAAAACAATGAATGCCAGCAGCATAACAAATAAATTGGGAAATACATTGTCAAGAATGGCTCGTTGTACAGGCTTATTGCAATTAATACAAGCTAGTGATTGTAACCCCGCACTATACATCCTGATAAATTAATCGTTATCATCAATACCTCTTGTATTTTCGGTATTAACGTCTCCGTTACCCAGTTCAATATCAAGGTCGCTTTCATCCCCGTCATAGCCAATCATCGTATCTTCGATGGCTGTCTTGTATTCATCAGATTCCTGATGGTTTTGACTAATCGAGTTTGTGGTTCCAGCGTATCCCGTGTCATTCTGTTCTTGCTCATCAGGCCGACGGTCGGATGGGTTGTTTGTAATAACATTCTGACTATCGTCTCTCTCTTCGGCTGCATTTTGCAGATTGTCTTGATTGTTTTCCATGGCTTTAGATATTTAATGATTCAATTAACATCACGTATAAAATCATGTTTTTTATTGTTCCAAATAAGGTAAAAACCGTAATACTACGTGAGAACTACCCTTTCTTTAATTACTCTAAACCAGCGAATTAATGGTCGGTTGTACCATGACTGTAAATGCAACGGTACCAACATAACAGAGACAGACCTAGTGGAAAAAACTTTATACCATCGAACCGAGTGCCTATTTTGTATAATAGCCAGCATAGCGCTGTTGATATCAGGTTGCGCAACTACAAGGCTGGGCTCTTCGGGGCAACGAAAGTTAGCCGGTAAGACATTTGTGATAATAGGCGCCTCGAGCGGCTTCGGCCGCGGGGTTGCAGAACAACTTGGAGCTTACAAGGCCAATGTGGTACTGGCTGCCCGTCGCACTGATCTGCTTGAAGAAATAGCCGGAAGAATACAAACCGCAGGTGGAACAGCTCTGGTAGTTACTATGGATATAACCAAACCTGAGGACGTGCAGCGACTCACACAAGCCACCCTAAACAAATATCAAAAAATCGATGTCTGGATCAATATGGCCGGCGTTGGAGCAATCGGTCGCTTTTGGGAGATTCCCGTAGCAGATCAGGCGCGGATTGTGGATGTAAATCTGAAGGGATTTGTTTATGGTAGCCACGCTGCACTAAACCAGTTCAATGCACAGGGATATGGTACTTTAATTAATATGGGCTCGGTTGAAAGTGAAAACCCCCTTGCCTACCATGCCTCTTATGCCGCTACAAAAGGCGGTATTTTACATTTGGGACAGGCTATTAATCATGAATTAAGGCTAAGCGGCAAAAAGAAAATCAAAGTGGTAACAGTTGAGCCCTGGGCCACAGATTCTCCATTCTGGCAGCATGCCGCGAATTATAGTGGCGGCACAGCTCGTATGGCCGCAATGGATCCGCCCTCAAAAGTAGTAAACGCCGTTATTAGAGCTTCACTAAGGCCAAGGCAGGAACTCCCGGTTGGCTGGAAGGCTAAAGGAGCCTGGTATTCACATCATCTGTTCCCACACTTTACCGAATGGTTGTCGGCAAATATCATTCACCGCTACCAAATAAAAAACGCGCCTCCGGCACCTCCAACCTCTGGTTCTGCGTTCGAGCCGATGGAATCAGGCAGGGGCGTTGATGATGGAGTAAGGGCTCGAATGAAAAAGGAGAGAAAAGAGAGAAAAGCACAAAAGAGGAGGAATAAATAAAATGGAGAAGGCAGACATTAAACTAAGTGATTTTCAACGGATACTCTTCGGTGAAGCTCCACCAGAGTTTCTTATGGAAGTATTATTTCGGACCCTGATAATTTTCCTGGCTTTGCTGGTCTTTTTAAGGCTGATTGGAAAACGGATGGGTGGCGTACTTACCATCTCAGAGCTCGCAGTTATGCTAACACTGGGGGCAATCTTAGCAGTACCGATGCAAATGCCCGACAGAGGCGTGCTGCAGGGCATAGTGATATTAGTTACAGTTTTGTTAATGCAGCGGGGACTCAATCTCTGGGAATTCAAAAATAGAAAAGTAGAGAAAATTACACAGGGCGAAATGACCTTGCTGGTTAAAGATGGAGTGATAAAGACCGGTAATATGGCTTTATCAAGAATATCCAGGCAGCAATTATTCGCCCAGCTACGCAAAAAAAACATTAATAATTTGGGCAAGGTAAAGCGGATGTATCTAGAGGCCTGTGGAGTATTCAGTATTTACGAATACCCCGATGTGCGGCCAGGACTCTCGGTGCTCCCTGTTAGAGACACAGACCTGTATGAGAAACGAAAACACAACGAAAGCGACCTGATATGTTGTTGCGATTGTGGTAATACCCTCTCCGAGAACAGTGTTAACAGTCGGAAATGCGAATTATGCGGAAATGAAGAATGGACTAAAGCAATTATTTAAGATAACGGGAATATGAAAGAGTTTCAAATTTATCTCTGGGATTTTCAACGGATTTTTATTGGAGAAGTGCCGGGAGTATTTTATATAGAAATAATTATTAGGTCAGTGTTAATCTATATTATCCTGATCGCTTCTATGCGCCTGATGGGGCGACGGATGGCGTCGCAGTTAAGCCGGATTGAAATGGCGGCTATGGTTTCTTTGGCTGCAGCTATCGGGGTGCCGCTCCAAAGTCCGGACAGAGGAATTCTGCCTGCTTTGGTTATTGCGCTTATGGTAGTGGGAATTGAAAGAGGTGTTTCCTACTTCGCTTCGAAAAATGAAAAATTTGAAGAAGTTACACAGGATGATCTCGATACTCTTGTTCAGGATTCTGTATTGCAGTTAGATAGAATGCAAAAGACGAGAATCACAAAAGACCGCCTTTGCGCCCATCTAAGGTCAGAGCAGGTAACCCACCTCGGTACTGTTGAACGCTTGTATATGGAAGCGGATGGTTCTTTTACCCTAATTAAAAATCCGGAACCTAAACCAGGCTTAAACATATTACCAGCCTGGGATGAAGATTTTGTAAATGAGATGAAATTCACCAATGTGATGGTATGTAAAAACTGCGGGAATGAAAAGCAGCAAAGTGATAATATGTGTACTAATTGTGCTACTGAGGAGTGGGATAATGCGGTTATAGACAGTGTTAAGGAAAACAAGAAACAGGAATTCGCGCCTGCATAATTCAAAACAACTTTGGGCAGGTATTAAACTGAGAACCACCTTAGATTGTTAACCATTTAAACAGGTAGTTCGTTATAGGGAATAGGGTACTTCGCACCTTTTATGATAAAAGTTCAACGCATACTTTTGTATTGGTATTTATATGACAATTAACTCGAATACCTCGTAGTTTTTCATTAAGATACACCGGATACAATTTCATTTGTGATTGCCACCGAAGAGTAAGACTGCGGGTTTCAAAAATCGAGAAGGCCAAATACGTTGAACTGTCCGGAACAACAATTTGTGGTGTGCTTGAGAGTTGCGTTCGGGTGTTTGAAGAAATAACACATTCGCTGGGTACCAAAGAAGAAATCTTGAGTGTAATTACCTGGTATCGAAAATGGTTGGGAGAAAGGACCATGTATATTTTAAACGCTATAGATTAAATCAAGGGAAAGATGGGTAAGAAAGTAGGATTAGTTCAGGATGATTTGGATTGTAAGGAAGTTATGCGCTACATTTTGGAACAAGAGGGTTTTGAGGTTATTGCACTTGACACCAATCAGGCAGTTACTAACATGCCAGCAGATTGCGACCTGTTAATAGTTGACGAATTCGCTGAAGGAAGAACGGGATGTGAAATTTGCAGAATTGTAAAAGATAATATGAAGACAGCCAATCGAGCAGTTATCTTATCGTCGACAACAACGGGTGTCGAGCACATTTCTGAAATGAGTAAGGCGGATGGTTTTCTCGCTAAGCCGTTTGATATAAATTATTTTATTGCTCTTGTTAAAAGCTTCTGCTTTCCTGATGTATCTGCCTTGTCACATTCCAAATTAATAAACCTATAAGTTTCAGATTCAGTAACCGCGGTTGTTTCCACTTGCAAGATAGTGCAGGACCGGACAGAAGCTTGCAATGCGATTGCTGAAGGCCTTGCCTTGTTTTGTTCTTTTATACCTGCTCCGTGTCACACGTTGATAGGACAAATAAGGCGCGGCAATTAGCACGTCAGAAGAAGGTTTTTTGAACAGGTATTTTTACCTGATTACTCCCAAAAGCACGTCTGTTAATCAAAAAAAACACCTGTTTTGGATTAATTCCTAATAAATGGTTAAGCGTTTGTTCAATAACCGATGATAACCATTAGGAGTAATTATGAATCTAAAGAATGAATTGATCAATGATAATGTAGTCGAGATTTGGGGCGGAATTGAATGCACCATCAATAGAGTAAAAGATCAATACCTCGATCAGCTAGAATATTCCGGACTATATACAAGAGAAAGCGATTTGGACCTGGTAGCTTCTCTGGGTATAAAAACATTAAGATATCCGGTTCTATGGGAAAAGCATCAAAAAAGAAAAGACACCGAGATTGACTGGTCTTTTGCTGACAGAAGTCTTAACCGTTTACGAGCATTAAACGTTAGTCCGATCGCTGGACTTGTTCATCACGGCAGTGGGCCGGAGTTCGTGAATTTTTACGATGGGAGCTTTGAGAGTGGATTGGCCGAATATGCAAAAAAGGTGGCCGAGCGGTATCCCTGGATTGAATACTACACACCTGTTAACGAGCCGCTCACCACAGCCAGGTTTTGTGGATTATATGGCCATTGGTATCCACATAAAAGCAGTAAGTATGATTTCTTTAAAATCCTTTTAAGCGAATGCAAAGCAACTGTAATGGCAATGAAGGCTATTCGCGAAATAAACCCGCATGCAAAGCTCATTCAAACAGATGACCTTGGAAAATGCCATAGCACCGATTCCTTAAAATATCAGGCCGACCTTGAGAACGAACGGCGCTGGATTTCTTATGAACTTCTTTGCGGAAAGTTGACTCCTGCTAAGTTTATGTGGAACTACATGCTGGAAGCTGGAATCGGGGAGGATGAGTTGTACTACTTCCTCGACAACAACTGCCCGCCTGATGTATGTGGCTTCAACTATTATCTGACCTCCGAAAGGTATCTGGATGAAAATTTATCACGATATCCGAAGGAATTTCATGGTGGCAACGAGTTCCACAAGTATGCCGATGTACATACCACTCTGGTAAACCTCGATCTTGAAGGAGGGCCTTCTACTTTACTGAAGGAAGCGTGGGAACGTCTTGGCAGACCTTTAGCAATTACCGAATGTCACTTACATAGTCAGCGGGAAGAACAAATGCGTTGGTTTAACGAAATGTGGCAAACGGTTAACCAGCTTAAATCTGAGGGTGTAGACATCAGGGCGGTTACTGCGTGGGCTCTTTTTGGTTTGTATGGCTGGAACACTTTATGTACAAAGCCCTTTGGTGATTATGAACCAGGAGTGTTCAACATAAGCTCAGGAGTTGCCCGTCCAACCGCACTTGCCAGATACATCAAAGATTTGACAGAGAACAGAAGTTGCAGCCACCCTGTTTTGGATGCAGTTGGATGGTGGAAGCGTGAAACCAGAACCACCTACTACTCTAACAAGGTAATAAACATTAACCCCGGCAAGAAGAAGCCCTCGTGTGCACCAGTTATTATCTTGGGAAGAACCGGAACTCTTGGGTCTGCCTTCAGCAAAATTTGTGACGAGAGACACATTCATCATGTGTTGCTGGGTCGTGATGAACTTGACATCAGAAATAAAGCTAACGTAAAAGCGATACTTGCTGCTCTTAAACCTTGGGCAATTATCAATACTGCGGGGTATGTAAAGGTGGACGAAGCTGAAACTGAGATTACCGACTGCTACCAGGCCAACTGTCAGGGCCCTTCTATTTTAGCGAAGGAATGTGCAAACGCAGAAATTAAGTTTCTCACCTTTTCAAGCGACCTTGTTTTCGATGGAAACAAAAAAAGTCCGTATACCGAGAGCGACCCGGTATCTCCACTAAACATATACGGTAAAAGCAAGGCGCAGGCAGAAGCCAAAATTTTAGAACTCAATCCTGATGCTTTGGTGGTCAGAACCAGTAGCTTCTTTGGCCCCTGGGATGAGTATAACTTTGCATTTACTACGCTCCTGGCGCTTAAAGAAAGTCGCAAAGTACATGCGGCTAATGATGTTTATATATCCCCCACCTATGTGCCCGATTTGGTAAACGAGTGCCTGAATTGCATGCTCGACGGTGAAAGCGGCATTCTACATCTAACCAATCAAGGTGTATGTACCTGGGCGGATTTTGCGAAAAGCATAGCGCAAATGGCCGGATATGACCCAGCTTTGGTTGTTGGGGTTCCGTCCATGAAAATGAACTACAGAGCATCGCGGCCAAAATACAGCGCCTTAACAAGTGAAAAAGGATTAAGCCTGCCGCCGATTGATGAGGCGATAGAACGCTTCTTGGAATCGCGGAACGAAAGTTATATTTTGAACAAAATTGCCGGTTAAACCCCACAGGGTGGCGGCTGAATCAGCTGCCACCCTAATTAAAGCTATCAATGATGACCGTCAAAGCCTGAATCAATCCCTGAGCTTCGCTTTGGAGGGTTAACATCAGGAATTTGATGTTCCCGTTTATGTTTTCTTTTGATCCAGTTGCTCCTGATCAGGAACAGGTTCCATATTATCATTTTTGCTCGCCACTGTTTCTACGTCATTTGCAGGGTCCTGTAGATTTTCTTGTGTAGTGCTGTTATCTTCTTCTTTAGGAAGTTTCATATTCTTGGCTCTAATGGTGTTACTGGCTAAATTCTTTACCTGTGTATTCAAAGTCGGCTGATAATTCGCAGCTTAGCCGCTACATTTTGCATGGAAACTACCTAGAATTCTGGTAATCCTTCCATCTTGAAGGGCTGTCCGAGACTACCTTTCATCCGAGGATTCCATACTCTTATGCATCATATCAGCCACACTGCTGTCGGGCATTATCATGCTGCTTCCAACCATCGCCTTGTTGGCAAAGCCGGGGATAACTTTATCCTTTCCTTCCATCAAGGCTTCAAATCCAACTTTAGCAACTTTAGCAGGATCAGCGCGATGCCCTTCCTTTACCATTTTAGCATCTTCCTGGTCGGCTTTTCTGAAGAAATCTGTGTCGGTTACTCCGGGCAGTAAAGCGGTGATGGTGATGTTTCTACCTTTATTCTCACTTCTGATAGCTTCGGTAAATGAGGTAACGAAGGCCTTTGTGGCGTGGTAAACAGCCTGCAGCGGGCCGGGCATTTCGCCGCCGATTGACGATACATTCAGAATTTTCCCCTGATCGCGGATTACCATGTCTTGCAGGAAGAGCTTTGTTAGTATTACATATGCGCCGATGTTTAGTTGTATAATATCCAGTTCTCTGTTGATATCTGTGTCAACAAATTCGCCATACTGGCCCTGGCCTGCATTGTTTACGAGCACATCCACTTGAATTCCCATGCTTTGCACTTCCTGATAAATTTCGAAAGAGCTCTCTCGTTTAAACAGGTCTTTAGCAATTGGTACTACCTGTATGTGATGCTGCTCGTTCAGTTCTCCGGCAGCTCTTTCCAGTTCCTCCCGGTTACGGGCTACAACGATAAGGTTGTAGCCGTCCTGGGCAAATAGCTTTGCCAATTCGTACCCTATTCCACTGGTCGCACCAGTTATAAGGGCGTACTTTTGATCGGTCGTCATAGTTTACGTTTTTGATATAATTAATTCAACAAGCAAATTCATCGGCCAAAAGCAGCCGATCATCCCTGATGCTTAGGTTTCCTAAATATTTTCCAGGTAAATCCCGAATCACCCTTTATACGTTGGGCTATTAATTCTACTTGTTCGCCCTGCACGATGAAACGCCCCGATATTGCCGGAGCATTGCTCAGCCTGGGGTCTGGAAGCTGCTTCATAAAAGCCTCCATAACAGTTGACATGTTATCCCGATGTTGCATAATCTATCCCTCCTTTTCGGGCATAACTTCTGGCAGATATCATGGTTTTTGACAAAAATAAAAAAGGTAGTTATAGCAGTTAAACCAACGGCTTATACCTGTCAGCTGGAGTAATCACCGCCACATCGAAAAAATTAGCTACAACCTAACCTGATCAGTACGAGGGCACTTGTATCAGATTATAAGTTGCGGCGAATCTTCGCCAACAGGGCTTTAATTTCCAGAGCTACTGAACACTGGTCCGAAGTTCCATAGCTTCTTCCAGATGGGCCCTAAGAACAGGTAATTTAGCCGATGCGAAAGCATTCACCTCAGGATCTTCCAGGTCTTCTGCGGCTTCGGCAAACATATTGACAGTACGTTGATGCGAGTCCACCATCATTTGAGCGTAAGTTCTGTCGAAGTTTACACCGGTTTGTTGAGATAGCGTATTATACATCTCAGTTTGTTCTTTGGTCATACCAGCGGTAATAGTAAGGCCATTTTGCGATGCCAGAGTAACAAGTTCCTGA
>DASWMZ010000122.1:0-5287 GCA_036399495.1 Pedobacter sp. | reverse complement strand
ATAATGATTCAGTTCAATTGGCCAAACCTCAAACAGAGATTCGTGAAGAACGTGAATCAGTATATCCGGGCCAGATATCACATGTCAGAATAAACGAGGTAGAGGTTAATCCCTTTCAGCCTCGAACTGAGTTTGATAAGGAAGCTTTACAGGAATTAGCAGATTCGATAAAGCTGCAGGGTTTAATACAGCCTATAACAGTTAGAAAAGTTGGCTCTAATGCTTATCAGCTAATCTCTGGTGAGAGAAGGTTAAGAGCTTCCAAGTTGGCTGGATTAACCGAAGTGCCTGCTTATATCCGCACTGCCAACGACCAGCAGATGCTGGAGATGGCGCTTATCGAAAATATTCAGCGTGAAAATCTTAATTCGATAGAAGTTGCATTAAGCTTTCAGCGAATGCTGGATGAGTGTGATTTGAAGCAGGAAGAGTTAGGCGATCGGGTGAGTAAAAATCGTTCTACTGTAACTAATTATTTGCGATTATTAAGATTGCCCCCTGCGATTCAGGCTTCAATTCGCGATAGCCAGATTACAATGGGCCATGCCAAAGCCATTTTAGGACTTGAAGAAGTCGACAAGCAGTTATACGTACATAAGGAGATTATTAAGAACGGCCTTTCGGTACGCAAAACTGAAGAGCTTGTTCGCGATATACACAAAACCGGCCTTAAAAAGAATGGGACTAAAGTTGAACCTGTTTCTTTTGAATATCGGAAGATACAAGATGACCTGGCCTCGAAGTTTGCAACTAAAGTGACTTTAAGGGTGCAGCAAAATGGTAAAGGTGCTATCGAGATTCCGTTTGTTTCGGAAGATGATTTAAGCCGTATCCTTGAACTTTTAGATTGGTAATGTATTGTCTGCGCATAGTTTTGTTAGCGATTTGCTGCTGTTCTGCATGGTCTGCTTTTTCGCAAACAGATTCTAATGTTGTGGTAGTGGATTCAACTTTGCGTAACCCTGATGCAAAACGAAATCCCATATTTAATGCACCAAAGGATACTTCAGCAACCTTGCGAATTGCAGATCAAAAACCAGTTGGGGTTTTTAAAGATTCTGCACGACTAGCTCTGGAAAGAATGCCTAAAGTGGCGATCAGGCGTTCGGCTATTATACCAGGGTGGGGTCAGGTCACAAACCGCAGGTGGTGGAAGGTTCCAATTATTTATGGAGGATTTGTTGGTCTCGGGCTTGCGGTAGATTTTAACCAAAAGTTGTACAAACAGTTTATTAGTGAATTGCAGTTTCGTTATGAGTTTCCGAAAGAAACCCGTGATCCTGAACTAAAAATCATCAAAGATCAGCAAGGATTAATTGATTATCGTGATTATTACAGGCGTAATCGCGATTTAAGTGTTTTAGCCGGAGTTGGGTTATATGCGATCCAAATTATTGATGCGTATATCGATGCTAAATTTTTCAGGTTTGATATAAGCGATAAGCTAGGCTTCAAAGTACAACCTTCACTTATGCCTTTAGGTTCTTACGCTTATACTTCGCCGGTACCGGCCATAAAAATTCAATTAAAATTATGAAGATAGCCCTTCTTGGTTACGGTAAAATGGGCCGTATTATAGAGCAGTTTGCTTTAGATCGCGGTCATGAAATAGTTCTTAAAATCGATGAAAACAGTCTTGATCAAAGAACTATAGAGAATCTTCAAAACGCCGATATTGCTATAGATTTTAGCACCCCAAATTCTGTAATTTCTAACATCAATTGCTGTTTTGAAGCGGGCTTGCCGCTTGTGGTTGGCACTACTGGCTGGTACGATCAACTCGATGACATTAAAGAAGAATGCCTGTCCACTGATAATGCGTTGTTATACGCCTCGAATTTTAGCGTTGGGGTAAACGTTTTCTTTTTTGTGAACGAAGTATTATCAAAAATAATGAACCGGTACCCTCAATACGATGTGCTGGTCGAAGAAATTCATCATACACAAAAACTGGATTCGCCAAGCGGGACGGCAATAACAATAGCCGAAGGGATACTAGAAGGATTAGACCGGAAGAAAACCTGGGTAAACGAATTAGTTGGAAACGGGGAGGATCTTGTAACCAAACCGGAACAGCTTCTTATCGAATCGCATCGCATTGAAGATGTGCCCGGTACACACACCGTCGTTTATAGTTCGGAAGTTGATGATATTGAGTTTAAACACAAGGCTCACGGACGTGCCGGATTCGCTTTAGGTGCCGTGTTAGCAGCGGAGTGGTTGCAGGGTAAAAAAGGCTTTTATTCGGTAAAAGATATGTTTGATTTTAACAGTTAAAATGATTTGATGGAAAGCTTGCATGAGCTTACCGCTTACAAATAGTAAAAGCTCATGCCAGCTTCATAACCATTAAAAACAATTATTCTCTAATGGAAAATCTTGGATTATATAGTGTGTTATTTCTTATTCTGATCGGCTATCATATTGGGCTTTGGAAATTATTTGAAAAAGCGGGCCGAAAAGGTTGGGAGGCACTCATCCCAATATATAGCTTTTATTTAATGCTCAAACTTACAGGTCGGCCCATGTGGTGGATGGTGCTGTATTTTTTGCCTGTTATTAATCAGATTGTTTACATCGGGATTTTGATTGATTTTGCAAAGTGCTATGGAAAAGTTACTTTTCTCGAACACATGGCTAGCATTGTTGTCCCTTTTATCGCATTCCCAGTATGGGGTTTCGACAAGAATACCCGTTATCTCGGGCAGTCGGCTACCGAAGAATTTAAGAAAAAATATCCTTTTAGAAAAACAGCAACCAGAGAATGGGCGGATGCTATACTTTTCGCTGTTGTAGCAGCAACCCTAATCAGAAGCTTTTTACTTGAGGCTTATACCATCCCGACAGGCTCTATGGAAAAGTCGTTATTAATAGGCGATTTTCTTTTTGTGAGCAAGATTGATTACGGTCCTCGCGTTCCAATGACACCCGTTGCTTTTCCGTTCGCGCATCACACAATGCCGGTTACCGGAACAAAAGCTTACTGGGAAGGTATCAAATTAAAATACCATCGCTTTGTGGGATTCACAGATATTAAGCGGAATGATGTGGTTGTTTTCAATTATCCCATGGATGCTGACGAACCATATAACCGCCCTGTAGACAAGCGTGAAAACTATATTAAGCGCTGCCTTGGTATTAGCGGCGACACGCTGTCAGTTGTAAATACTCAAGTGTTTATTAACGGGAAAGCTGCGGAAAATCCTGAGTTTGGTCAGTCTACGTATGATGTTACTATCGATGGAGGCGAGATTAATCCAAACACTTTGCAGGATATGAATATTGAAGCTCAATTGCAGGCAGCTGATAAGTATCTTCTCTATATGACTAAAGAGGAAGCAAACATTATTAAGAAATGGCCTACTGTCAAATCTGTTATTCCTCGAGTCACTCTCAAAGGGGTGTCCAACCCTCAGGTTTATCCTCAAAATCCTGGTTACAGTTGGAATGAAGATAATTACGGGCCAATAATTATCCCTAAAAAAGGCTGGACCATCAAGCTCGACAGCGTAACTCTTCCACTTTACAAAAGAGCCATTGAAGTTTATGAGGGAAACACCTTCGAACAAAGAGGTGCAGAAGTTTTAATTAACGGCAAACCTTCTAACTCCTATACTTTTAAAATGAATTACTATTGGATGATGGGCGACAATCGTCATAACTCATTAGATTCAAGGTTTTGGGGCTTTGTGCCGGAAGACCATATAGTAGGGAAGGCTAAGTTCATCTGGATGAGTTTTGATGCTAATGGTTCTTTTTTTGGGAAAATAAGATGGAATAGGATATTTAAAGGGATACATTAGTCGGGAAGTTACAAAGTCGGGAAGACGGAAGTTTAGAAAGTCCGGAAATGTAAACGCTTTCGGACTTTTTTATTAGTGAAATCTCGGTGTAACATATCGTTTGGCTGTTAATCTAACATAGATATAAAGCCTTCGACTGTATGTGGGCTTAACCAAGATTATATGGAAAACCTCCCGTTTTATTTAGTAATAGGTCTTATTGTTTTAGGGTACCATATTGGATTGTATCAACTTTTTAAAAAGGCCGGAAGATCGGGATGGGAAGCGCTAATTCCCGTTTATAGTCCATATATCATGCTTAAACTTACCGGCCGACCGGTTTGGTGGCTGGTGTTTTATTTTATTCCGGTTATCAACGTAATCGTGGGGCTGGGAGTTCTGATAGACTTTTCTAAAGGCTTTGGCAAGTTTAGTTTTGGGTCTCATTTGGGAAGCATCATTGCGCCTTATATAGCTTACCCCGTTTGGGCCTTCGAAAGAAACACTAAATACCTTGGCCAATCCGCAAGCGAAAGCTTCAGGCAGAAATACGATTATCAAAAATCGTCGGGCAGAGAATGGGCTGATGCCATACTTTTCGCCGTAGTCGCCGCTACGCTTATTCGGAGTTTTCTATTTGAAGCTTATGCTATTCCAACAGGTTCGATGGAGAAATCGTTATTGATAGGTGATTATATCTACGTGAGCAAACTAGATTATGGTCCAAGGGTGCCAATGACGCCACTCGCACTACCTTTTGTACATCATACAATTCCCCTTATCAATACTAAAGCTTATTGGGATGGTATTAATTTAAATTACCGTCGTTTGCCGGCATATTCTGCCATTAAACGTGGTGATGCGGTGGTATTTAATTACCCAGCGGGTGATACCGTAGTGCTCGAAACACAGGAGACCGCAAGTTACTATCAACTGGTTCGGGCAATGGGCAGATCCGCAGTTCGAACTGATCAGGGTTTTACGATAGTAGAACGCCCTATCGATAAAAGAGAGAATTACATCAAAAGATGCCAGGCCGTAGCTGGCGATACTCTTACCATAGTAAACGCTCAGGTTTACGTAAACGGAAAGCCAAATGAAAACGCTGCTGAAAGTCAGATCTCTTTTTACGTTGCCACGGATGGATCTTCTTTAAATCCAGCGACATTGCAGGATATGAATATAGATGCACACGAGCAAGCATACGGTGTATATCGGTTATACATGACTTATAATCAGGCTGAGATTATAAAAAACTGGACAAACGTAAAAAAAGTCATTCCCGCTATTGCGGATAAAGGCGTGCATTCGCCAGAAGTATTTCCACACCATCCTAATTACAAATGGAACCAGGATAATTTTGGTCCGCTAACCGTTCCTGCAAGGAACATGACACTTAAAATCGATACCACAAACCTACCTTTATACAGGCGCGTAATCGAAGTGTATGAGTCGAACAAGCTCGCTGTCCGCGGAAGTGAGATTTTCATCAATGGAAAGAAAAC
>DASWMZ010000121.1:0-1679 GCA_036399495.1 Pedobacter sp. | reverse complement strand
TTAACTTCTTCCGCCCCTAAGTTCCCCATTAAGCTTATCAGAATCCCTATTAACGAACGCTGCTTTTTAAAAGGTAGTCCAGTAAAGCTTTGGAAATGTTGCATAAAAAACCGTCCCATAATTGCTTATGAGACGGCCTCTCATTAATCAAATACTGTTCTGTTGTTTCTTCGTAGTGTTTTCGGGATCAATCGCTTTAATGGCTTCGCCTCCGGAATTGTCTTTAAAGTGCTTTCCTGATCCTTTTTTGCTTACACTAGGAGCCCCTTTTTGGCGGCTCTGCATCATGTCTCCCTTGTTCTTTGGCTTAGTGCCGTCTACACCTTGATTGCCACTATTACTTTTATTGCTCATGATAGATATATTTTGTGAACTATATCTTTTAAATATCATGCCAATACATTCGCTCAGCAGATTTTTTTAATTACATAATTTCCGCCTTTGGTGTCGTCACAAGTAACACCACTATGGTAAGATTTCTATACTTAAATCAAAGTAAATTTTAAACAAGCGCGATTGATTGTCAGTTGTCATATTTATCTCCATATCCCCAATCTCCGTCAGATCTCTTAAATTTGTTTACTCACTCGTAGGCGAAACAGAATTTATTACTTCATCGTTTTTTGGCCTTGGGCTCTCCGTCGAAGTTGCTATTGATCCGGTCGCTTTTACAGGTCTTTTTTGCTGAGAATCTTGTTCAGTCTCAGAGCTGACGCCGTTTCTATTGTCAGCAGCATCATCACTAAGAAGATAAGAGTTATTTATTAAATCAGTTTTTTCCGCATCAACAGCTTTTGATTTTCGAGTTTTGGTGTCTGCCGTTTTTACCGGTCCACTGATCGCTGTAACTTCTATCTCATTCTGCATCGCAATCAAAGCTTCCTTATCATATTCAAAATTTCTGGTCAATCTTTTGGCCAGCTTTTTCGATGCTTTTTTAATTTCCTTTTTTAATTTTTTTGAGCCTTGGTTGTGTTCGCCCAACTTGGATTCGAGTAAACCCCAAATGTCGAGGTAAAGAGATTTCCTGGCAGAAGTTCTGGCAGATTTAAACAGAGCTTTAATTGTATTTTTTTTCATCAGAGTATTGTTTTAATGGCTAGGAAGCTATTATGAGTATTGATTGAGTTTCTGAAATAGCATCCTTGTTATTGTTTCATTATTGCTTTCTTAAGCGCAAAATCAGGTTATCCATAAGTTAACCTGATATTATCATTATGTTAAGTACGCGTATCAATGTTAACATGGAAGTCCCAGGAAATCACCGACATTAGCACAAATAGGTACAGAAAATATTACACCAGATTATAATTCACGCTTAAACCTTGAAGGACCAGATCTGTCTCAACCATACGACGTTAATCACAATGAAACTCACAGCAATCTTCCTCCACCTTTTTCTGATTTCATTTTTTTCAAACTCAATAGCACAACATAAAGCAATTCGATTTCCTTACAGAAGTGCCGGCCTTACCGAGCGTGAGGCAACGACGCACCTTCTAAATCGATTAAGTTTCGGAGCGGATGCAGGGGCAATCGATCATGTGCTGAAAGTTGGTTTGGAAGAGTGGTATAGAGAACAGTTAAAAGGCAACCTGAATGATCGCAAATTAGATCCGATGCTTTCTACGTATCCATCACTAAAGATGAGTTATTCCCAGATTCTGCATACTTATCCG
>DASWMZ010000120.1:0-20018 GCA_036399495.1 Pedobacter sp. | reverse complement strand
CGATTTAATGTCTATTCGGGGGAGCAACGGGTGAAGGATAATTATAAGCCATTCACGAAGAACCGGGAAGCAATTAAAAGATGAACAAATTAAAATTCATAAAAGATGAAGGTTCTGAATTCTACAAAGAATTAATTGAGAAAATCGACCAGCATTTTACAGAAAAAGGAATTCATAAGAGTGGCGATAAGACAATGATCTTTAAAATCATACTTTATTTTAGCCTTGACATTTTGTTTTATGTACTTATGATTTCAAGTACTACTACAATTGGTTTTTATGCATTCTATTTACTAACGGGGCTTTCTGTTTTGTTAACAGCATTTAATATTTCACACGATGCGGCTCACGGTGTAGCAGTTAAAAGTAAATTTTGGAACAAATTCTTATTTTCTCTGAGTTTTAATCTGCAAGGAAACAATGCCTACGTTTGGGGAAAGAATCACAACGAATCACACCACCTATACACAAACGTCGAGGGAAGCGACATAGATGTATTGAACAATCCCCTTTTCAGAATGACCGAAAGCCAGCCACTAAAATGGTTTCACAAATACCAATTTATTTACGCCCCCTTTCTTTATCTACTTTACTCGATAAATTGGTTTTTCTTCCGAGAAACATTGATGCTTGTCAATTATTCCAGTCGCACGATTAAAATAGAAATTCCGAGAATGGAAGTCATAAAGCTTATTATTTATAAACTGCTCTACATAAGCTATATGATAATTCTTCCAACCTTCCTTTTGCCATTTGGCTGGACAACTATTGTGTTAGCCTTTCTACTTAATCACTTTCTTGTTTCGCTAATATTTGTTGGTGTTTTAGGCGTTTCTCATCTATCAGACTTTGTGGAACATCCTGTTCCCGATAAGGATAATAAACTAAATATGAGTTGGCCGAAACTGCAAATGTGCACATCAATTGACTACAACGCAGACAGCACATTTTTTAATTGGACTTTGGGTGGTTTTAATGCCCACGCATTACATCATTTATTGCCTAATATTTGCCATGTTCATTATTTAGAAATACTGCCAATGTTTAGAGAACTTTCTCAAAAACACGGTCTAACTTATATGGAAATGTCTTACAGAAAATCCATTGCATCGCATTTTAGGTTTCTAAAAGGAATGGGACGACATCAACAATTTATGCCAATCCCGTTTGAAAGATAGACACGTACATATTGCTCAAGACAGCGAATTGCTAAAAACTATTTACAAACAAGTGGAGGAGCAACTCAGCGCAACCAAAATTTTTACTTTTAAAATTTGGACAAAGTTTTTATTCTACTTTTCCTTGACTGCCGTTTGTTACTCACTTTTGTTTATTGTAAATAGCCCAATTGTATTTGTCATAAGTTTCATTTTATATGGCTTTATAGCCTTGCTTTTTGCGTTTAATTTTTCTCACGACTTTTCTCACAATACAATATTTAAAAGTAAAAAACTAAACAACCTTTGCTTTATTTCCATATACACAATTGTTGGTGCGCACGCAGAAGCTTGGAAACAACGACACATAAACTCACATCATTACGCTCCAAATGTTGAAGATTACGATTCAGATTTGAAAATTTCAAAACTTATTCGTGTAATCCCGAATAGTGAATATTGTTGGTTTCATCGCTACCAGCATATCTATGCGCCTTTTGCATATACAACTTATTCCCTATTTTGGGTATTCATAAAAGATTTTATCATATTGTTTTCAAAAGATGAATACACCGAGAAAAAAGGATTCCAATACCATCTTTCTTTTTGGACTCAAAAAACATTCTACCTAAGCTTTATACTTGCCTTGCCGCTACTTTTTTCTCAGCAGGTTTGGTCTACGATTTTGATAGGATTTCTGTCAATGCATCTTTCACAATCTTTGTTTTTGCTCTTCACGTTCTTTATGACACACCACGTAGAAGAGACTGAATACCCCATCACAGATAAGAGTGGCTTCATAAACACATCCTGGCTTATGAATCAAATCAAAAGTTCAAACGATATGCACCCATTTAGTGAAATGGCGAATTTTATATTAGGGGGTTTCAATAATCATGTCGCCCATCATCTATTTCCACATTACCATCATATTCATTACCCATCTTTAAACAAAATATTATATAGCATTCTTATAAAACACGGTATAATACCAAATCAAACAACATATTGGGGTGGGATCAATTCACATCTGCGACTATTAAAGCGGATGAGTTATGCAGACAAGTAAAACCGCATATAACTGCACATTTGCTCGTTTTGGAATTTGCAGGATCAGTAATCTTGTTAACGAAACACTATTGATTTTTTCTACAGTTGAACTATGGATAAACAAACATCGCCAAACGCCGAGAACCCAGAAGAGCTGTTGAAGTTAAAACTTTCAAAGACTGGTAAAGTAGCTGCAGGAATTCCCGCAATTGTATCAAGCATGAAGCATGTTTTTGGCGAGATGGATGTTGCTCGGGGCACAAAGGCATTGTTTAGTTTGAACCAAAAAACTGGCTTTGACTGTCCCGGTTGTGCCTGGCCAGACCCTGATGATGAGCGCTCTCCTCTTGGTGAATATTGCGAAAACGGAGCAAAAGCCATCGCTGAAGAAGCAACGACTAAAAAACTTACTGCTAATTTTTTTGCGGCCAATTCAGTGAGTTCCTTATCCGAACTAAACGATTATGAAATTGGGAAAAAAGGCCGCATTGCAGAACCCATGTATCTGCCGAAAGGCGCAACACACTACCAGCCTATAAGCTGGGACGACGCCTTTAAAAAAGTAGCATCACACTTAAATGAATTGAGTTCGCCGGACGAAGCAATTTTTTATACCTCAGGGCGCACCAGCAACGAAGCTGCCTTTTTATATCAATTGTTTGTACGCGAATACGGCACCAATAATTTGCCCGATTGCTCGAACATGTGCCACGAGTCGAGTGGTGTGGCATTAAATCACGCGCTTGGCATTGGTAAAGGTTCAGTGAAGCTGGAAGACTTTTATGAAGCAGAAGTAATTATCATACTTGGTCAAAATCCCGGAACCAACCACCCACGAATGCTGACGGCCTTACAAAAGGCGAAGGCAAAAGGTGCAACAATAATCTCGGTAAACCCTTTAATAGAAACGGGTTTAATTGGATTTAATAATCCGCAAACTTTTAATGGAACTATCGGGAGAAATTCCGGGCTCACCGACATCTTCTTGCAGGTGAAGTTAAATGGTGATATGGCTTTGCTCAAAGCGATTGCTATGCTCCTGTTAGAGGAAGAGGAAAAAGCTCCGGGCACTGTATTCGACCATGAGTTTATAAACTCCCGCACCAGCGGATATAAAGAATTGACTGCCCATTTAAAAAGCCAAAATCTGCAAGAGTTGGCTTTAGCCGCGGGAACTTCTATAGCTCAAATACACGAAACTGTTGAGGTATTAAAGCACAAAAATAAAATTATTGCCTGCTGGGCCATGGGTCTTACACAACACAAAAATGCTGTTGATACCATTATGGAAGTGGTAAATCTGCTTTTGCTTAAAGGAAGCATTGGTAAACCCGGGGCCGGTACTTGTCCTGTTCGCGGGCACAGCAATGTGCAAGGCGACCGCACCATGGGAATTTATGAAAAGCCATCTGAAGCATTTCTGAATAACTTACAACGGGCGTTTCAGATTGAACCGCCAAGGCATCATGGTTATGATACGGTAGAGGCTATCCATGCCATGTACCAAGGCAAAGCGAAAGTCTTTTTTGCTATGGGAGGTAACTTTTTGTCGGCTACGCCTGATACTAAATTTACCGCCGCAGCTTTGCAAAAGTGCAAACTCACCGTGCAGGTGTCTACAAAGTTAAACCGCAGTCATTTAATACATGGCGAGGAATCATTGATTTTACCCTGTTTAGGAAGAAGCGATAAGGATAGTGTAAACGGAGAACTGCAATTCATCAGCTGCGAAAATTCGATGGGTGTGGTGCAAATGTCGAAAGGGAATTTGAAGCCTATTTCTGGTGACTTGCTGAGTGAACCTGTAATTGTTTGCAAGCTTGCTGCCGCGACATTAGGAAACCACTCAAAGATAAATTGGTATTTATATGAGAAGAATTATGATGCCATTCGCGATGCCATTGAAAAAACTATTCCCGGCTTTGAGAATTACAATGGCCGGGTGCGAAAACCGGGAGGGTTCTATTTGCCAAATTGCAACAGAGAAGGCGAATTTAATACCTTTACTGGGAAGGCGCATTTTAATGTGGCGAACGTTACTAAGCAAACTTTAGCCGCTGATGAATTGATGATGATGACTATTCGCAGTCACGATCAGTTTAACACAACCATTTACGGCCTCGACGACCGCTACCGCGGAATCTTTAATGAACGCAGGGTTATCCTGATGAATATCGCTGATATTAAAAATGCAGACTTAAATCCGGGAGATGTGGTAGATTTATTTAACTATCATAATGGCGCAGAAAGAGTAGCCCGAAAATTTATAGTGGTTGAATTTGATATTCCGATTCAGTGCGCGGCAACTTATTTTCCTGAAACAAATGTCTTAGTACCGATTGATAGTGTTGCCGACCGGAGTAACACCCCGACTTCTAAAATGGTTATTATAAAAATTAAAAGGCATCAGGAGTAGCCTTTTTGAACTTTGAGGGGTTTGCGTTAGGGATTGAAGTGAAAATCCTTTTTGTCCCTCTTTCGGCAAAAAGATTGTAGCGGAAAGCCCGCCCGAACGCCCAAAAGATTATTATTTAAAATCGGCTCCGGTTTTGCTAATAAGTTTCCTGATTTGATACAATTTTTATAATTTGCTTTTGAACCAATAAAACCAACTTATACTATATGTGTACCAATAAAGGCGTAGCCTACATCAAACCCGGGGTTGTCGAAGTACAAAACATCGACTATCCGAAACTTGCTATTGGAAATCGTAAATGCAACCACGGCGTAATATTAAAAGTAGTTTCTACCAATATTTGCGGTAGCGATCAGCACATGGTCCGCGGTAGAACCACAGCACCGGAAGGGTTGATTTTAGGCCATGAGATTACTGGGCAGGTAATTGAAGCTGGAAGTGATGTAGAGTTTATCAAAGTTGGAGACATTGTATCGGTACCTTTCAATATTGCTTGCGGAAGATGCCGTAACTGTAAGGAAGGAAGAACCGGAATATGCCTTAACGTGAATCCGGCCAGACCGGGCGCTGCTTATGGATATGTGGATATGGGAGGCTGGGTTGGCGGGCAATCAGAATATGTGATGGTTCCATACGCAGATTTTAACTTATTGAAGTTCCCTGATAGCGATCAGGCGATGGCCAAAATAAAAGATTTAACTCTATTGTCAGATATATTCCCGACCGGTTATCACGGCGCGGTAACTGCTGGAGTTGGACCTGGTTCAATCGTATACGTAGCCGGAGCCGGACCAGTAGGACTTGCATGCGCTGCTTCCTGCCATTTATTAGGTGCGGCAGTAGTTATTGTAGGCGATATGATTCCTGAGAGACTTGCTCAAGCTGCAAGTTTTGGTTGTGAGATTGTTGACTTGAGTAAAGATGCCAGCCTTGCAGACCAGATAGCTGCGATTGTAGGCGTTCCTGAAGTCGATGCAGCTATAGATTGTGTAGGATTTGAAGCTCGCGGGCATGGTAGTGACTGCGGTCACGAACATCCTGCTACTGTATTGAACGCTGCGATGGAAATTACCCGTGCGGGAGGTTCAATCGGTATCCCGGGATTATACGTGACCGGTGACCCGGGAGCAGTAGACGACGCAGCTAAATTAGGAAACCTGAAAATAAGAATTGGTTTAGGATGGGCCAAGTCTCACTCATTCCATACTGGCCAGTGCCCGGTGATGAAGTATCATCGTCAGCTAATGCAGGCTATCTTGTATGATAAGATTCAAATTGCTAAAGCAGTAAACGTAGAAGTGATTTCACTGGCAGATGCACCTAAAGGATATATGGACTTCGATAAAGGAGCGGCTAAGAAATATGTGTTAGACCCGCATGGAATGATTGCATAAAACGCAATACTGTTGTACTAAAAAGGCCCTGATATTTTATATCAGGGCCTTTTTGTTTCATTCAATTAAAATACCTTTATCATAAATCTTCGTTTCAGTTAGTTCTCCGCGATCATTGAAGTATTTCCATTTACCGGTGTAAAACCAGTGGATTTCTTTGCTGTCGCTGATCATTCTAGCTTTTCCACAAGATTTTAGTCTCCCATTGGGGTAATCAACTCAATGTATGATGTGTTCTTTTTATATCGTTCCTTTTTATATAGTCGGCCGTTAGTAAACGATTTCCAGGTTCCAATCTCGGCTCCGTATCTGAATTTATCTTTCCACAGGTCGGGATCAGATTTAATAATCCATTTGCCATGTTCTTTGCCGTTTTTAAATTGATTTAATTTAGCTTTGCAGGAAAGAAATAAAATAGAGCATATCAGAACTAAAATTCTGAACATTATTACGTTTTCAACGTGATCAAGATTATACCTTCTGTTCCTTCGGGGACTTTATGATTTCCAAAATCAGATTTATCTTTAATTACGTTAATGGATTCTATGCTATTGGGATCTAATTTATCTACCTCTTCCCTTGTTGTCTTTTTACCATTCAGGAAATAAGCTCTTTTATCAGATTTAACTAAATTAAGCTTGATAGTGGTTGAATCACTATCTTTAATTATTACCTGTGATACAACTTCAATCGGCTTATTTAACATGATTGGCAACGTATATTTCACTCTCACAGGCTTGCCATTTTTCATTCCCGGCTTCCAGGCTTTTGAAGTAGATAGCATCCTTACCGCTTCTTCGCCGGTTCCGTAACCCAAATCATTTAAAGGTTTAATATCGACAAGCTTACCATCTTTCTCGATGATAAATTGTATCATTAATCTACCATACAACTCCTTCGTTTTAACCTCTTTCGGAAACTTATAATTTTCACTTATCCACTTATAAAACGCCTGCATTCCTCCCGGAAATTCAGGCATGACATCGACATCCGCCACTGATATAGCGGTAGACGTATCAGACCGAGTTTCAGTGCTATAAACTTCTTTTGCGACTGGCATTGGAAATTTTATTTCTTCTAATAATTGTCTATTAGTCTTAGACTCAGTGTCAGCCCTAGATGGTACGGTAGCAATTTCATTCTTCAATTGTGCAACTTTCGAAATTGGAAGACCGTTTCTAGCTTGATTTTCAATAATTGCCGATGAAAGAATAACCATCATCGCAAATAACGGTGCGGAAAGCCCATATTTCAATATTGCTGCTTTCCGGGATTTTCTCTTATGTAACATCATGATTCGTTTCTTAAGTAGTGATTGATTATAAAAGTTGTTAGCAAGCTGTTCTTTCTGGATTCCAAAAACATTACTTACTAATAATAAGGCGTATTCCGACTTGTCCGCTTCCGCGGAAGCGACTTCATCAGCAATAAATTCATGGATAAATTTTATTGATTTCTTGTAAGCGTAGACAACCGGGTTGAACCAATTGATGATGCCCATAATTTCAAAAATGATTACATCTGCCGAATGCAGTTGCGCAGCATGTACCTCCTCATGTTTAATAATAGACTCTCTTGAGGATAAATTTTCTGATACGCTTACCTTCTTGAAAAAGGACAGCGCTTGGTTTGCTTGTTTAAAGCTTTTCAAGATCTGGCTTAATTGCCATAGAAACTTGCAAAGGAAAACTACCACTCCGAGCAGGTATATTGCAAAAACGATCTGGCTCCAGGCAAAACGAACTTCCTCTGCTGATGAAATTTTGATCTCCTCTAAAGTAATTGCCTTCGTGACGTAAACAATCTCTTTGCTTATAAATAAGCTTTTTACCCAGGTAGATCGCAGGGTTGGGATAAGAAAAGACAATGCGCCTGACAATACCAGAAACGCCCTGTTCCAATTGAAAAAAGTTTCATTCTCGAGAACTAACTTGTAGAATGCGTAAAATAAAATCAGGTAGATGTTTACCTGGATGAGGTAGTTGAACCATTCCATACTATTTCTTTTTAAGTTTTCCGATCATCTTTAAAATTTCATCCGCCTCCTTTAAGTCGATTTTCTCTTTTTTCACAAAGAAAGAAAACATACTTTCTACAGAGTTTTCGAAATAGCCGTTCAAAAGCTTTTCGGTAGCAAATGTTTTATATTGTTCTTTACTTACAACGGGAAAGTATCGATGACTTTTCCCAAAAGCTTCATGCTCTACAAACCCCTTTGTCTCCAATATCCGGATGATCGTAGAAACCGTGTTATATGCAGGCTTGGGTTCCGGGAGCTCGTCAATAACTTCTTTTACAAACGCTTTTTCTAGTGTCCATAACACTTGCATTAGTTGCTCTTCGGCTTTGGTAAGTTCTTTTAATTCCATAAATCATTTGTTAATCAAACTTAAAACTAATATTTTAGTTTTACAACTATTTTTATAGTTGTTTTAAATAAACTTAAATTGAATTTAGATGTTATACAGTTTCAATTCCACACATGACCATAACCTTCCACGGTGCCGCACAAAATGTAACCGGCACAAAGCATTTAATTAGTTTAGATAATGGAACGCAAATCTTATTGGATTGCGGAATGTTCCAAGGCCTCGGCGACGATACACACGGATTAAATGAACATTTTGGCTTCAGGCCGGATCAGGTGAATTACCTCATTCTTTCGCATGCCCACATTGACCATTGCGGTTTAATACCAAGGCTGGTAGCAGAAGGCTTTGCCGGACCAATATTCTGTACTGCTCCAACAATGGATCTTACCCGCATTCTTCTTAATGATTCGGCACATATCCAAGAGCAGGACGCTGATTATGAAAATAAAGAACGCGGGAGAAAGGGTTTATCATCAGTTGAACCATTGTATACCGAAGAAAATGTAATGGAAGCATTACGTCTATTCAAAATAGTCGATTATAATACCGACTTTGAAATTGAACCCCGAATTACATTGCGATTAACAGATGCAGGCCATATTTTAGGAAGTGCTGCTGTTCATCTTACCATTCTTGAAGATGGAAAATATCAACAAATAACATTTAGTGGCGATGTTGGCCGTTACGGCGATGCGCTATTAAATAGTCCTCAGGCCTTTAGCCAAGCTGATTATATTCTCCTGGAGTCGACTTATGGAGATTCTCTTCACAAAGATCTGGAAGCTATTGAAGGGCAACTACAAGAAATAATTACCCAAACTTGTGTGCTGAAAGGTGGAAAATTGATTATACCGGCCTTTAGTGTTGGCCGAACGCAAGAACTTTTATATGCCTTAAATTCGCTTGAGTTGAGAGGAATCTTGCCTGATGTAGCATATTATGTAGACAGCCCCTTATCAGAAAAAGCTACTAACGTAATTAAAGAACACGACGAAGTATTCAATAATAGGGTAAAAGAGGTGATGAAAGTCGACCACGATGTTTTTCACTTTAAGGGCTTAAAATTTATTCAATCGGTAGAAGAGTCAAAGAGTTTAAACAGCGATCCCAGGCCCTGCGTAATTATTTCTTCATCGGGCATGGCCGAGGCAGGGAGGGTGAAACATCATATCAGAAACAACGTCGGAAATCAAAAAAACACCATATTGATGGTTGGCTATTGCGAGCCTTCATCTTTAGGTGGTAAACTTGTCTCTGGAAATAAGGTGGTAAGAATTTTTGGTGAAGAATATGATGTTAGAGCAGAGGTGAAAGTTATAAAGTCGATGAGTGCTCATGGCGATTATGAAGACCTACTGCGTTTTCTATCATGCCAGTCTCCCGAATTAGTAAAAAAAATCTTTCTTGTTCACGGTGAGTTCGATGTACAGACTAAATTTAAACAGCGCTTGATAAATGCTGGATTTAGGGATGTAGTAATTCCAAAGCAACATCAAATGGAGCAATTAGTACCCAACTAGAAAAGAACCTTTATAACTCCCTTTAATGTTGGAACTTGGAAATGTACACTTGCACGTTGAATTTCGGATTGCTGTTGATCGCCTTTAAAGCTTTTGAATCCTACAACCAATAGGGCAGGTATTAATAAAATTAAAAACGGTGATACGGGGTTAGGTGCTTTCTTCATGTTGCTTTAATTGATAGATCAAATAAAGCTGAAGTTTACCGAGGCCGAAAATTTAGTAGACTAACGGGTGATAACCCTAGATGAACGGGATGTTTGCAGGTATAAAATATTATGCTGGCTTTAAGAATTTCGGCTCGATGCGAGATCCGCTGGTAGGGGAGTAAGAACTGCAGTTATGTTATCCAGTTCTTACAATGGGTTTAAGACTGGTTATAGAATTTCTTGAACAAGATGTTTTTTTGTGAATTTGCCGGCATCAGTTTCATTGATGTAAACATCCTCTATTTCGATAGTGTGAGCATCTTTGATTGTTAGTGCCACACCTGCAACAAATAGTACGAATAGAATTGAGAGAGCTATAATTAACATATTGAGCGTTTGATAATTTAGAATATCTAAATGCAATAAACGTCTTAAAAGATTATAACTCAATAGCTTGTATCACTTTTAAGAAAATTTGATAGTTTCCACGCTTTTATTGAAGGCGTTAACTCTATATTAACTTAATGTTGAAATTACTTTAACAAACTTGGCAAACGATTGAAAAAGTTAAAGCAAAATGTCTCAATTAATCAGGTGAGACAGCATTTAAAATCAAGTTAGAACGCATATTTATTAGAATGGTTTAAAAAAATTAATTCTTTTAAATTTGTGCAGCCTATGCATAAGTTTCCAATATATAATTACAAACGATTTTCTGATTTAGATTTAAACGAACTAGATAGGCAAAACTTTTCTATCTATCTAATTGACTTTGATTGGAATTATCTTTTTGCAAATAGCTGTGCTTTCAAAGTGCATAACCAGGAAAGATCCGACTTTTTCGGTAAAAACTTATGGGAAAGCCTGAATGAAAAAATGAAGGTTGATACCGAATTTAAAGTCTTTATAAAAAACATACAGGATGGCCATGTTGGAAATGTAACCACTATTTCTGCAATGAGTAAAAAGAGAGTAAGCGTCACCGGATATCCTTTGGAAGATTGTTATTACTTTGCTGTTACGATACTTCCTGATAAGGATGATTTAATGAACGAGTTGCGCAGTCAGTTGAAAAAGTGATTCAATAATTCAGCAGCCGGTATGACAAAAATATTGTTTTTTCCATTATCAAGAGGGAGAACCTGAAACCGTACTGGAAAAACTCAAGGGGAAACTATAAAAGATCCTGATAAATGGAGGATTGTGTTGATGGGGATACCCCGTTTCGGTGCTGCTGGTCGATATCCTATCAGGATTTTTAAACATCAGACTCTATACTATATTTGCAATTATTATCTTCGGGATGTAGCGTAGCCCGGTATCGCGCCAGCATGGGGTGCTGGAGGTCGTCGGTTCAAATCCGGCCATCCCGACAAACTTGAATATAAACGAGTTCAAGTAAAACCAAATACCCTCAAAAAGCTCTGTTCAGAGGCCTTTTTTCATTATTTTGATACATCTGAGTCTATCTGAATTCATCTAACTCGTGAACAAAACGGTGAGTCATTTTTAATATTTAGATTTACTCACCGGAAAGCATCTAACCTTGTGTGAAACAATAATTTACCTGCTATAAACCGGTGCATTTTTAGGCAATACTTCATCAGTTTTTACCCTTTTTAGGAAAGTTCCGGTGAACAATTTCAGGCTTTTAAATGAGTAAATTGATATGAGAAACAGGTACACCTTTGGAATTCAGTTTGTTATCAGACATTCCAGGACGAAAACCCATCGGGCAGCAAGCGTGTATGCACGCATTACAGTAAATCAAAGACGCAGTGAAATCTCCTCAAAACGGACAGTAGATCCGGAATGCTGGGACGATGTGAAAGGAGTTGCGAAAGGTAAGACTGAGGACATTCAAAACCTCAACAATCATTTGGAACGGACACGTTCACAAATTGCAGAGTGCTATCATCAATTAGTTCAACAAGGAAAAGTCATCACCGCCGACCTTGTGAAAAGTATCTATCTTGGAGAAGGACAGGAAGAATTTACCTTATGCACTCTGATAGAGTATCACAACACCCATCAAAAGGAGATACTTTCGTTAGGTACAATTAAGAATTACTACACCACACAAAAGTATATCACTAAATTTTTGAAGGAAAAGAGAAGGCGGCTAGACATCCACCTGTCAGAGTTAAATTACCAGTTTATAACCGACTTCGAGCGTTTTCTTAGAAGCCATACGCCAACTGACCATCGCAGAGGTCTGGCCAACAATGGCGTAATGAAACACCTTGAAAGACTGCGCAAAATGATAGGCTTGGGCATTAAGCTTGAATGGCTGGCGAGAGACCCATTCCAACAATATCAGCTGAAGTTTCAGCGAGTTGAAAGAGGGTATTTAACAGATGAAGAACTTTCTGCAATTGAAAAGAAAACATTCAGCATTGAGCGCTTGCAGATGGTAAAGAATATGTTTGTCTTTGCCTGTTACACGGGACTGTCTTACTCTGACTTGATTCAGCTCAAACCAGAGAACATTCAGATCGGCATTGATGGTGAAAGTTGGATAAAGACAAACAGGCAGAAAACTAAGACCTCTGTTACCACTCCTCTTTTACCTGAAGCTATGGAGCTTATCATGCAATACAAGAATGATCCCAGGGCCAACTCTACCGGAACTATTTTCCCTTGCATCTCGAACCAGAAACTGAATAGTTATTTAAAAGAGATCGCTGACCTATGCGGTATCAATAAGAACCTTACTTTCCATTTAGCACGACATACATTCGCGACAACCGTAACCTTAACAAATGGAGTTCCAATTGAGACGGTGAGTAAGATGTTAGGACATACGAAAATTGCAACTACACAAATTTATGCAAGAGTACTCGAAAAGAAAATTGGTGAGGATATGGCCCTTTTAAGAAGTCGCATGCAATCGCGAAAAGCAAGTAATGTTTAGATGAAATATTAGTATCAGCAAGATGTACGATTGTATCACAATCGGATCTTGCCCTCCAGGTAGAAGCCTCGTGTTGCGGCTTCAGCAAGATGTACAATTGTTACACAATTGAATCTTGCCTTCGGGGAGAAGCCCTGATTGTCGGGCTTCAGCAAGATGTACGTTTGTCGGACAAACTAATCTTGCTCATTGCGAAAATCCTCCGAAGTCGGATTTCCTAAAGAAATTTTACCCTGCGAAGATGAGGTCACTTAACCTATTCGCAACCTTATTATGAATAAGATATCTTTGTACAATCAATCAATTGTCGGAACGAATGAAACCTTGGATAAGGAGAGCAAAAGAATTTCTAGATCATAGTTTGGGTAAAGTTCCGCAGGAAGTAAACGAACTAGATTGGAAAGAAACTCTTTCACCAAAAAATGATAAGCTCTGTCAGCATATCTGCGCTTTTGCAAACTTACCAGGTGGAGGCTTTTTAGTTTTTGGAATTGAAGACAAAACAGCACTTCCAAAGGGGATTAATCAAAATGAAGCTGCTATCATAGTAGAAAAACTGGCGAGTCTCTGTAGAGACGGAGTAACACCCTTGGTAGTGATTGACCATTCCGTCGAAGAGTATTCTGGTGTCTCTTTGCTATTCGTTCATATTAAAGAAAGTGCTGTAAAGCCCGTTCACCTAGCCTCAAAATCAATTGAAGATAGCTACATCCGTAGCGGAGGAACTACAAGAAAAGCATCGCGACCTGAAATAGGTGGGTTAATGCTAAACAGCAAGACTCCGGTATTTGAGGAGTTGCATGCCTCGAAGTTAAAGAACCAGGTTGAGGTTATGACGGTTCTAGATTATGCCACTATATACAAGTTGCTTAAGAAACCTGTGCCTTCAAATGCTGATGAAATTCTGTATTGGATGCGAGATGAAAAGATGGTGGTCGACGTAGACAATGCAGGCTATTATATCACCAATTTTGGGGCATTAGCATCCGCACATAATTTGAATGATTTTGACGGTTTGTCGAGAAAATCAATCAGAGTTGTAAAATATGAGGGTAGAAACAAATCTGCTGGTAGCAAGGAGTATCCGGGCTCAAAAGGATATGCAATTGGCTTTGAGGGGCTTATTGAATTTGTAAAAAGCCTACTACCCGGGAGTGAAATTATTAAACATGCTTTAAGAGAAGAAACGTCTGTGTATCCTGAAATAGCTCTTCGTGAGATAATCGCGAATGCTTTAATCCATCAGGACTTTACCATTCGTGGCAGTGGCCCTATGATTGAGATTTTCGAGGATAGAATTGAGATATCCAATCCTGGTAGACTTTTGCCTACTAAAAAGATTGATAGATTGATACGCACTAGTCCCGAATCAAGAAATGAGATTTTGGCCGCAGCTTTTCGCAGATACAATATTTGTGAAGAGCGAGGATCTGGCTTTGAAAAATCCGTAAGAGCAATTGAGCTCTATGGGTTACCACCACTAAAGTTTTTGGAGACAGAAAATTCTTTTAAGGTGATAATGTACAGTCCTAAAAAATTTGCTGAGATGAGCGTTCAGGAACGTATTGAAGCCTGTTACCAACACAGTGTTATTCAGTATTTTGGAAATGATGGAATGACTAATACGTCCCTGCGCCAAAGATTTGGCATGCACGACAAGCAGGCTTCACAAATCTCCAGGCTAATTAGAGATGCCATAGACGTAGGTAGAATCAAATCCAAGGATCCGGATAGTGAGTCTAAAAAATTTACGATATACTTACCTTACTGGGCCTAGCTCGTTTATTTGACTCGAATTCGGAATTCCAATATAACTCCCTACATAACTGGTCTATTGCTACTCCTCCTTGACTTCCCTTGATTGTTCTATTTGACTCGAATTCGGAATTCAAAGTATGACCCTACATTAACTAGTCTATTTTGCTACTCTTCCTTGACCCTCCCGTGATTGTTTATTTGACTCGAATTCGGAATTCCACGTATGACTCCCTACATAATTAGTCCAGTTGCTATTCTCCCTGACCTTCCCTTTGATTATTTATTTGACTCGAATTCGGAATTCCAAGTATGACCCCTACATTAACTAGTTCTATTTGCTATTTTTTGGCCTTTCCCTTTGATTTTTTATTTGACTCGAATTCGGAATTCCAAGTATAATCCCTTCTTAACTAGTCTAGTTGCTATTCTCCCTGACTTTTCCCTTTGCTGGTTTATTTGACTCGAATCGAGTAAACTGAATTTCATCATGAATGCTTCATGAATTGTAATGGTTAAACGAATTTGTGAATTTGCTCAAAACGAATCCATAAAACTAATCTTCATCTTCCAATTAAACGAAGGTTTTCTATTGTCAAAAATCGTTCGATTGTTGAGATTTGAAAAATGCTTGTGTTAAGATTCGCGGTTCATACCTCCCTCATCTCAAACTGTCATCTCATTTATCAAATGCTATTTTATATATTTGAGACGAGATTCATGAGATAATATGAAAATAGGATACGCACGAGTAAGTACCCATGACCAGAAGCTTGAACTTCAAAACGACGAGCTTGAAAAAGCTGGGTGTGAAAAGATTTTTGAAGAGAAGATTTCCGGGAAGAGCAAAGAGAGACCAGCTCTGCAAAATATGATAGAGATTCTTAGGCAAGGAGATTCGGTAGTAGTTTGGAAACTTGACCGGTTAGGTAGAAGTCTTAGAGATCTTATAGATTTGGTAGCAAAGATCCAAAGCAAAGGAGCAGACTTCATTAGTATTAAAGACAGCATCAATACTCAGACAGCGACCGGCAGATTTACCTTCAACATTTTCGCTTCACTAGCGGAATTTGAAAGAGAAATTATACGCGAACGAACAATGGCGGGTTTAACTGCTGCCAAGGCAAGAGGCCGAATGGGCGGAAGGCCAAAAGGGCTTACCAAAAAAGCTATGGATAAAGCTCATTCTGCATTGCTATTATATAACAGTAAAAAGAAAACGGTTGACGAAATTGCTGGAGAACTTGGTTTAAGTAGAGCGACTTGTTATAGATATATAGATATTGCAAAAGAAATGGAAGCGCAGAAGGTATGAGGCACTGTGTAGTTGTTAACAGATATTAATAATGGACAATCTTGTTCAGGGTTTAAGGGAAAATCAAAATCTGACCCAAATGGAGCTTGCTGAAAGATCCGGATTATCACTACGGACAATCCAAAGGGTAGAAGCAGGAACTGTAGCAAAAGGATATACCCTCACAGCTCTCGCAAAAGCTTTACAGGTTGAACCCGAAAAGCTGATGCCAAATCCCGAGGTCAATATTGATATCAATCGCGTAAAGCTTATTAATATCTCTTGTCTTTCATTTCTGATTCTTCCTTTCGGAAATATTATAATACCAGCAATTTTAAACCATAACACAAAAGACATCAAAGTCAGGGAACTAGGAAGGAAGGTTTTAGGCATTCAGATTATCTGGACAGTAATAACGTCCGTATTATTGATTGCAGCTCCATTCATGCAGCTCGCTCTTACAACCAAGATACCCTTCATAATTATATTTCTATTGCTACTCTTTGGTATCAATATTATAATTATTATAAGAAATGCGTTCAGCTTGAATCAAAACAGGAAACTAGCTATTTCATTAGGAAACAATATATTATAATGCCTGTCGCAAAATTGGCGTAAAACTGGCGGCTTGATTTATTCATCATATTTAAACTCTCTGCCGACTATTGCATAAAATAGCCGGAATGAAAACAATCAAGAAAATTTTACTGGGATTATTAGTTATTAGTGCCTTGGCTTCCTTTAGGTGGCATCATAATTTTGATCAGCTATCAACACCAGCAGAAAGCAATCTAACAGTTTCAGGGATCTCGGGAAACATTGGAATAAAATGGGTCGCACTTGGTAATAATCCCCATGGTGCATTGCTTTTACCTGTTCAAATTAAAGGAATTAAAAAGACGTTTTATATGCAGCTTGACCTTGGCTCACCAAGCACCATACTATATAAGAAGTCTTTGCAATCAATCCCACAAGAACTCATTGATGACGTGCCATTCAATAAGGATTCAAACCATATTGCAATGAATCTCATTCTGAAAGGGATGAACATTTCCTCAAAGACATTTCGTCTGTTAGATTACGGAGATAAGCTTGATTTTGAAGATCCAAATGCCGCAAATATCATAGGTACAATAGGTACGGACTTATTAGAAAAGCGCATCATAATTTTGGACTTTAGAAATAGGCGGTGTTCTTTTACCGATAAGGTTAAAGAAAACGGTTCAACTCCTTTTGAGTTCAAACAGCGAAGAATATTAATTCCCGCAAAAATCGAAAATGAGAATGTGAAGGTAATGTACGATTCAGGTACTAGTGGCTACCAACTAATTACAAGCAAAGAAATTTGGGAAAACTACAGAATCCCAAACGGTAAAGTACAATCGGAAGAAGTAAATTCTTGGGGTGATCCATTATCCGCTATATCCGCCCCTGCAAATAAAGAAATACATTTTGGAACGACTAGGCTAAGACTATCAGAGGTGACTTATATTGAAGGAGCAACAGCATTAAATATTTCAATGATGAAACGTTCGGGTATGCGAGGAATGGTAGGAAATAAATTATTTCTGAAATATAGACTAGTTTTAGACTGCAAAAATCAGATGTTTAAGATTGAGTGAATCGATAGATGTGATAAGGTTGATGTTTGCAACATATCTAAGGTAATTGTTCTATATTAACTTGGGAAGTTAATCTTGTAAAACGATCTAAATGTTTTCCTGATAATTTGGTCAGATTATTAAGATTATGCTTGATAAGATACTGTAACAATAGTAATAGCGATTCGTCAAACTTAAGAAACTACTTTCCGTCAACCTACGATTATCTCTCATTCCGTGATTAAATCATTCCATCTTATCTGTTGTATTTTAATTATCCCTATTTATGCGTTTTCCCAGAATCCGAAAGATGGCCAATCAAACCCTAAAAAAGTTCTGTTTGTAACCGAAGACATAGAACGTTTTTGGGAAGCATTTGATTCTACAAGGGTTGACTCAGCAAGATCCCCAGAGATCTTTGATAACCTTTATTTAAAAAAGGGTACTTATGGGTTGAAAGAACTAAACAAGCTGAGCATCAAAGGAGCAAACAATTTAGCAACGGCGGTAAATAAATATTCCCGCTACTACCAGTCCATTCGTGAACACACTTATCAAGTAAACCGAATGGAAAAACAGACGAGAAGATCGTTAAAAAAAATGAAAAGGTTGTACCCAGCAGCAATTTTTCCAGATATCTATTTCTTAATTGGAGACATGAATGCAGCAGGAAAGCCTACAAAAAGTGCTTTATTGATAGGAACTGAAGTCTATAGTGCGGATGAGAACTCAAATTTTGAAAACGTTTACCCACCTTTCCAAACTATCTTAAAATCATTGACGATATCCAAACTCCCTCAGGTAGTTGCTCATGAGCTGATTCATTACCAGCAATCTTATTATGATATTAACAAAAATCTTTTAGGGACGGCTATTATGGAAGGAAGTGCAGATTTCATTGCTGAACTCATAACAAACGTTAAAATGAATGCGCCTAATTATGATTATGGCAGTAAGCATGAAAGGGAGCTTTGGGCCGAGTTTATTAATGAGGCTAAATCTTCAAACATTAACAAGTGGATGTGGAATAGCAGTGTTGATGGGAAGCCGGGTGATTTAGGATATTATATAGGATACAAGATTGTGCAGTCTTATTATGAGAATTGTAAAGACAAACGTCATGCGATACAAGAAATCTTAAATGTTAAAGATTTCGATGAATTTTTACTTAAAAGCAGATACGGTATTAAATTCAACTAGTTGCCCTAGCTGGTTTTCTACCAAAGTTTGTTAATAGAAGTTGATGGTCGAAACAACTTAAACACCCGTCTCAAAAACGATTGTTACACATGACATAAATAATCTATACCCTATTGGTGCTATATTCGCTAATTATCGGAGATTGTAATTGTATACAGACCATAACTATGAAATTTTTACTGACACTCCTAACAATTTTATCTATTGGGAATCAATGTTTGGGACAAACAGAAAAGGCGACCTCTAAAACCGTTGCAGACGGCTTCGAAAAAAAATACAACAATGGTGATTTCGAAGCAATTTTTACATCGTTTTCGAATGAAATGCAAAATGCTTTACCACTAGAAAAGGCGAAAGATTTTTTAACAGGCTTGAAAGCACAAGCAGGAAAAATTAACAAACGTGAATTTGTTAAATACGAGCAATCATACGCTTCATATAAGACAACCTTTGAAAGAGCATTATTTTCTATTAATATTTCGGTCGACAATAATTCAAAAATCAATGGTTTGTTTGTAAAGCCTTTTAAGGAAGATGATTTGCCAAAATTCGATCGTAATATAACAAGGCTAAAACTCCCATTTAAAGGAGAATGGACAATAAGTTGGGGCGGTGACACAAAAGAGTTAAATTATCATGTAGAGAGTGAAGCTCAAAAAAATGCTTTTGATATAATAATTCAAGACGAAAAAGGTAAATCTTTTAAAATTGACGGCAAGACTAATGAAGACTATTACGCTTTTGGAAAAGAGCTCATTTCACCTTGTGACGGTGAAATAGTTTTAGTTGTTGACGGCGTGAAGGATAATAATCCAGGAATTTTAAATCCAATTTATGTACCTGGAAATACTATAATAATAAAGACTAAAAATAACGAATATTTATTTTTCGCACACTTCAAACAGCATTCGATTAAAGTAAAACAAGGGCAAAAAGTAATTCAAGGACAACTTCTAGGACTTTGTGGGAATTCAGGAAATTCGTCAGAACCACATTTACATTTTCATATTCAAAATATAGAAGACATGAATAGTGCAACAGGAGTTAAATGTTATTTTACTAAAATACTCGTAAACGGTCAAGTCAAAACGGACTATTCACCTGTTCGTAATGACAAAATACAATCTGAATAAATATATAACTTCTGCTAACCCCAGCCATTGTAAAAATGGTGAGGACGTAACTTTCAAGATTTC
>DASWMZ010000119.1:0-27787 GCA_036399495.1 Pedobacter sp. | reverse complement strand
TTTACAACCTTAAAAAACGCTTCTATCGCTTCTTGTACATCTAACTTCTCAATTCCAGTCTTACTAGATATTTCTGCGATAATTTCTGCTTTAGTCATCTCTAAATTAATTAAACTTTTTTCGTAATCACTTAATTGTTTTGGGGTTGCAAAAGTATTGCTTTAAATCGAATTCTTGAAATTATTACAGAAAATAAATCCAAACCATTGGATAAGCGCAGAAATAGGCCATAAATTTTTGGCTATTTTTGCCAAAATGAATTTCATTGCTGAAATTATTGGGTGGTATAAAATCAACAAACGTGACCTTCCATGGAGGCACACGAAAGACCCTTATATTATCTGGCTCTCAGAAGTAATTCTACAACAAACCCGTGTAGATCAAGGCTTACCTTATTTTAATCGCTTTGCGGAAAAATACCCGCATGTTTCGAATTTTGCGGCTGCTACCGAAGACGAAATTTTAAATATGTGGCAAGGCCTGGGATATTATTCCCGTGGTAGAAACATGCATCGTACTGCTCAAATGGTGATGGAAGAGCATGCCGGTTACTTCCCTAAGAAATATGATGAGCTCATTAAATTAAAAGGTATCGGAGAATACACCGCTGCAGCGATATCTTCATTCTCGGCAAACGAAGCAAAGGCTGTGGTAGATGGAAATGTCTTTAGAGTTTTAGCAAGATATTTTGGAATTGAGGAGCCGATTAATTCGCCAAAGGCAAAAAAACTCTTTACCAAAATTGCTAATGACGTTATTGATCTTAACAATCCTGCTCTAAGTAACCAAGCACTAATGGAATTTGGTGCATTATTATGCAGACCAAAAAATCCCTTATGCCAAAATTGCCCGCTAAATCTAAGTTGCGAGGCATTTAAGAAGGATCTGGTTGATATCCTTCCCATAAAAACCAAAAAAGCTCCCGTCAAAAATCGCTTTTTTAATTATTTGGTGGTGTTGAAAAACGGTGAAATACTAATGAATAAACGGGGACCAAAAGATATCTGGCAAAATCTTTATGAGCTTCCGTTACTGGAAACGCTAAGCTTTGAAACTGCCGAAACCTTGTTAGCAAGCCAACAATGCATTGATCTATTTGGAAAAGTTAAGATCGACAAAATATACGGCCCTATAAAACATGTACTTAGTCATCAAAAAATTCTTGCGCAATTTATTGTGATTGATGGCGCTGACTTGAACATCAGTTCAAAAAAGGTTAACTGGTTTTTTACTAAAATTTCAAACTTAGATCAACTGGCTCAGCCACAATTAATTTTCACTTTCCTTAAAAAAATCTTAACTTGAATTATCTAAATAAACCATCTCATGTCAGGAGTTAACAAAGTAATTTTAATTGGGCACTTAGGCAAAGACCCTGAAGTTCGCCACCTCGAAGGTGGAACTACCTTAGTAAACTTTCCGCTGGCTACTTCCGAAACCTATAACAAAGACGGCAAAAAAGTCGAACAAACCGAGTGGCATAATATTGTAATGTGGCGCGGACTAGCTGATGTAGCTGCAAAATTTCTTCAAAAGGGGAAACAAGTTTATATAGAAGGTAAACTGCGTAGCAGAAATTATGAAGATAAGGAAGGCAATAAAAGATATGTTACCGAAATAGTTGCCGAAAACTTTACGATGCTTGGGCGGAAGACTGAAAATGAAGGTAACGTGGGTCATTCTCAGGAAACACATTCATCAAGTCAAAATAATTCAAAATCAGAAGGTCAGCTTGTAGATTTTACCGAAGATGGCTCTGATGATTTACCCTTTTAAACAAAAAAACTTCCAACGCTAAGTAATAAAGTCTTCAGTAAGTCATCGTATCACATAGCCCCTATTAAATTTACATTATCTGTTGCATAAGTTTATTAATTATCGATACTTTTGCATGCTTTAAACCTATTAATACACTGTTAGTCAAAGCATATAAATGAACGTATCCAAACACCCAATTACAATTACAACTCCATACATTAATGGGTATGTGAGCTGTATGGTACGTGAGAAGAATCGCGGTGAGCGTTTGGTGTTTAGACACCGACGACCGTTTATGCCAAGGGTTTGATTTTCAAATCTTCCAACCTTTCCGTTTAATCGGAATAATAAACAACAAAATTTCTTAAAAACTGTAAAAGCCTAATGCTTTTTTATCCGTCAAGCGGATTTTTTATAAAATGAACGAAAACGATTTCTCTATAGTAGTAGCATCTGAGTCCCACACTATTTATGCGGAACAGATTTGTGATGAAATGGCTGAATCAGCGAAAGCTCGTGGAACCGGTATTGCCAAACGCAGCCCCGAGTATGTGGCTAATAAAATGCAGGAGGGGAAAGCAGTAATTGCTTTTCATCAGGATGGCACCTGGGCCGGCTTCTGCTATATCGAGACCTGGGACGGAGCGTTTGTGGCTAACTCCGGATTAATTGTGAATCCTATCTATCGTAAGTCGGGCTTGGCAAAAGCAATTAAGAAGAAAATATTTAATCTTTCCAGGGAGAAATACCCGGATGCGAAAATATTTGGCTTAACCACGGGATTAGCGGTGATGAAGATAAATTCTGAGCTAGGTTACGAACCCGTAACTTATTCGGAACTGACTAAAGATGAAAACTTCTGGAGCGGATGCCGAAGCTGCGTCAATTTTGATATTCTAACAGCCAAAGAGCGCAAAAACTGCCTTTGTACCGCTATGCTTTACGACCCAGAGCAGAAGCAAAAAGATGAAGAAGAAGAAAGAGTAAAGAAAGATATGACCCATAAGGCAACATTACTCGAACGCATTGAAGAAACGATAAAAAATGCTTTGAAAAGTGTGGCGACGCATATTAACCTTGTACCTGGTAATTACACAAATAAATAATGAAGAAGAAAGTAGTTTTAGCCTTTAGCGGCGGTTTAGATACATCATATTGTGCTATTTATCTGTCTAAAGACTTAAATCTCGAAGTACATTCAGTAATAGTTGATACTGGTGGTTTTAGCAAGGAAGAACTTGAGCATATTGAAAAACGTGCTTATGCTTTGGGTGTTGCGTCTCACCATGCGGTTGATGCGGTTAAAGGGTATTATGAAAGCTCAATCCGTTACCTGATTTACGGAAACGTACTTAAAAACAACACTTACCCACTTTCTGTAAGTGCCGAGCGGGTTACTCAAGCAACTGCCATCGCAGAATATGCAAAGGAAATTGGCGCAGACTATGTTGCCCACGGCTCAACAGGAGCGGGAAACGACCAGGTGCGTTTCGATATGATTTTCAATATCCTTTGTCCTAATGTGGGTATTATTACTCCAATCCGCGATTTAAAGTTATCCCGCGAAGCGGAAATCGAATATTTAAAAGCTCATGGGGTTGAATTTAATTTCGAAAAAGCCCAATATTCTATCAATAAAGGTATCTGGGGAACATCAGTAGGCGGAAAAGAAACGCTTAAATCTAAAGGAGTTTTACCCGAAGAAGCCTGGCCCACTCAAGTCACAAAATCTGATACCGAGCAAGTTGAAATCGAATTCAACAAAGGCGAACTGGTTGGAATCAACGGTCAGCAATATGCTCATCCTGTAGAGGCAATTCAGGCTTTACAAGCTTTAGTTGGTCCTTACGGAATAGGAAGAGATATACATGTTGGTGATACAATTATTGGCATCAAAGGCCGCGTTGGATTCGAAGCCGCCGCCCCAATGGTGATTATTAAAGCTCATCATCAACTAGAAAAACATACGCTTACCAAGTGGCAGTTAAACTGGAAAGACCAGTTAGCGATGTTCTACGGTAACTGGATGCACGAAGGTCAGTTCCACGACCCGATTATGCGGAATATCGAAACCTTCCTTACCGACACCCAAAAAACTGTTACAGGGAAAGTATTCGTTCAATTAAATCCTTACCGTTTCCAGATAATCGGTATCGAATCGAAACATGATTTAATGGCCAGCAAGTTCGGCAGCTACGGCGAAATGAACGAGGGCTATACCGGCGATGATGTGAAAGGCTTTTCGAAGATATTCGGTAATCAGGTAAAGATTTACCATAGTGTTAATGCCCCCCAACCCCCTGAAGGGGGAGATAAGGAGCCTAGTCATGGCTAGCGCAGGAAAGCCCCCTTTTGGAGATTTAGGGGTGCATACACCCCCTGCAGGGGGCAAGTGGGTTAAGGCTGGAATTGTTGGCGGCGCAGGTTACACGGGTGGAGAATTATTCCGGATTCTGGTGAATCACCCTGATGTTGAAATTGCTTTTGTGCATAGCAATAGCAATGCGGGCAATTCCATTTATGACGTTCATACTGATTTAATTGGCGATACCGATCTTAAGTTTACCGGCGACCTTTCTCAAGATATTGACGTATTGTTTTTATGTGTTGGGCATGGGGATGCGAGGAAGTTTCTCGATGCGAATGCAATTGAAGACAGAATCAAGATCATCGACTTAAGTCAGGATTTTAGGTTAGGTAAGAATTCACTGCTTGGCTTAAAGAAATTCGTATACGGATTGCCTGAGTTAAATAAGCAGGAAATCGTTAAAGCACAGAACATCGCTAATCCAGGATGCTTTGCGACCAGTTTGCAATTAGCACTACTTCCTTTAGCTAAAGCAGGATTACTGCAGAGCGAGGTTCATATTTCTGCTACAACCGGCTCTACCGGGGCTGGACAAAGTCTTTCAGCAACATCACATTTCAGTTGGAGAAACAACAATTTGTCGGTTTATAAGGCATTCGATCATCAGCATCTGAATGAAATTGGCGAAAGTATTAAGCAACTTCAAGCATCATTTTCCAAGGACGTTAACTTTATTCCATACCGAGGAGATTTCACCCGAGGCATTATGGCCTCTGTATACACCGAATGTGATTTAAGCCAGGAAGCGCTGGACGATCTCTATCAAAAGTATTATGCAGAACATGAATTCACTCATGTAAGCAAGAAAAACATCGACTTAAAGCAAGTCGTGAATACAAATAAGTGCCTGGTACATGTCGAGAAACATGGAAACAAAGTCATGATACTGAGCATAATAGATAATTTATTAAAAGGGGCATCCGGACAAGCAGTTCAGAATATGAATTTGATGTTCGGGCTAGACGAGAGAGCGGGATTGAGATTGAAGGCGCAAGCGTTTTAGACCCCTAACCCCTAAAGGGGGATTGCAAACTTAAAATACATCCTTAGGGATGGGAGGACTCTCACATGAAACTATTTGATGTTTATCCTATCAATAATATCGAGATTGTAAAAGGAGAAGGAAGTCTTGTCTGGGATAAGGATGGCCAAGAATACCTGGATTTATACGGCGGCCACGCAGTAATATCTATTGGGCACACTCATCCACATTATGTGTCTAGAGTAACAGAACAGTTAAATAAATTGGGTTTCTATTCAAATTCTATTGAAATTCCCTTGCAGGCGGAACTTGCAGACAAGCTTGGAAAAGTATCAGGAAGAGAAGATTATCAGTTGTTTTTAATCAGTTCAGGAGCGGAAGCGGTTGAAAATGCCTTGAAGCTTGCTTCATTTTATAATGAGCGTAAGAAGATTATTTCATTTACTGGAGCATTTCACGGTCGTACATCGCTGGCCGTTTCAGTTACCAATAATCCAAAGCTGGTAGCTCCTGTAAATCAAACAGACAATGTTATTTTCCTTCCTCATAATGATGAAGCTGCTTTGGAACAAGCTTTCGCCGAGTCAGGGAACGAAATCTGTGCGGTAATTATCGAAGGAATCCAAGGTGTAGGCGGAATTAAAGTTGCAACGGAAAGCTTCCTGCAAAAAACACGCTCACTTTGCAATAAATATAACTCTGTGTTCATTGCTGATTCTGTTCAATGCGGTTATGGCAGAAGCGGTAAATTCTATTCACAAGATTATGCAGGGGTTGATGCCGACATTTACACCATGGCCAAAGGAATGGGTAACGGTTTCCCGATAGGAGGAATATCGATATCACCCAAATTTAAGGCATGGCATTATATGCTGGGTACCACTTTCGGTGGAAACCATTTAGCTTGCGCTGCAGGTTTAGCGGTTCTCGAAGTGATGGAACAAGAGAATCTGATGCAAAATGCAGCTGAGGTGGGAACTTACTTGATTAGCGAGCTTAAAAAATTCGACCGAATTAAAGAAGTAAGAGGTCGTGGTTTAATGATAGGGATTGATTTACCTGATGAATTGAGCCATGTTAAAAAGGAGCTTCTATTTAAGCACCACATATTTACTGGCGAAGCAAAACCGAATGTAATTCGTCTATTGCCGGCATTAAATTTAACTAAAGCGCATGCGGATAGGTTTTTGGAAGCATTCAGTAGGGAGTTGAAGGCAGAAAGTCCAAAGCTTAAAGCTACTATATAGAACATTAAAAAATAAGGCGTTTGCAAAAGGCTTTCACCTTTTAGCTTTCACCTTTCACCTTATAAAGATGAAACTATTTACTTCAGTACATGATGTTGCCAACGTTCCTGCTATCGTAAAAGAAGCATTAGAGCTAAAAGCAAATCCTTTCGCTCATCAGGAGCTTGGAAAGAACAAGACTATTGGATTAATTTTTCTAAATCCGAGTCTGCGTACGCGTTTAAGTACCCAAAAAGCTGCACTTAATCTTGGTATGAATGCTATCGTAATGAATATCGACAAAGAAGGTTGGGCACTAGAAACTCGCGATGGTGTAGTGATGGACGGCACAACCGTTGAACACATTCGTGAAGCGGCTGGCGTGATGGGAGAATATTGTGATGTCTTAGGTATCCGTTCTTTTCCGAGTTTAAAAGATAAAGAAGAAGATTACTCAGAAGATATCTTTAATAAGTTCATCAAATACAGCGGTATTCCGGTAGTAAGTTTAGAAAGTGCAACGCGCCACCCTCTACAAAGCTTGGCCGATTTGATCACGATAGAAGAGCATAAAAAAACATCCAAACCAAAGGTAGTGCTAACCTGGGCTCCGCATGTTAAGGCACTTCCTCAGGCTGTACCTAATTCCTTTGCCGAGTGGATGTGCAAAGCCCAACAAGAAGGAATGATTGATTTTGTAATTACTCACCCCGAAGGATATGAGCTGGCGGAACAGTTCACGCCAGGTGCTACAATTACCTACAATCAGGATGAGGCTCTAGAAGGCGCAGATTTCATTTATGTGAAGAACTGGTCCAGTTACCACGATTACGGCAAAGTTTTAACAGAAGGCGAAGGTTGGATGATGACTCAAGAGAAACTTAAGGCCACTAATAAAGGGAAGGTGATGCATTGTCTGCCAGTGAGGCGTGATTTAGAATTGGGTTCAGATATTCTCGATAGCGTAGATTCATTAGTGATTCAGGAAGCTGGTAACCGAGTCTGGGCAGCACAGGCAGTAATCAAAGGGATTTTAGAAACTTTGTGACATGTACATCCCAAAGCATTTTCTGAACACGAATGATGAAAAGGCCATTTCCTTCATGCAGAAATATAGCTTTGGAACGATTGTGACTTCTGAAACCGGAAGGCCGGTTGCAACTCACTTACCGTTTCTCGTTGAAAAGAGTAAGACTGGAATCGTCATCTCTTCGCATTTTGCCAAGGCTAACCCGCAAGCAAAAGACATAGATAATAATGAGGTTTTAATAATTTTTTCAGAGCCTCATGCTTATATTTCCCCTCGCCACTACGAAAATGAACAAAGTGTTCCTACCTGGAATTACATAAGCGTTCATGCGTATGGAAAGTGCAGCTTAATCGAAGAAGAAGCAGCAAAATTTGAATTCCTTGAAAGAACTATCGCCAATTACGAGAAAGCTTATCAGGAACAGTGGAATGGGCTTCCTTCCGATTTCAAACACAAGATGTTAAAAGGGATTGTTGCTTTTGAAGTAGCCGTAACTGAGCTGCAGGCAAAAAATAAGCTGAGTCAGAATAAAAGTCTTCAGGAGCAGCAAAGTATTGTTGCAGAGCTTAGTAAGAGTATAGACTCTAATGAGGTTCAACTTGCTGAGTACATGAAACTAAATTCCAAAGGTTGAAAGTGGATACTCATATAAATATTCAGAAAGGCTTAGCCAAGCTTAAAGACTCTGGAAAGTTGTTCCTGGAGGTGTTTAACCATGGCAGTCTTTCCGCAGAACTTTACAAACCCGAAAAGGTAGATTTACAACAGCCGCATACAGAGGATGAGGTGTATGTAGTTATTTCAGGCCATGGCATCTTTGTGAATGAGGGGCAGGAAACTCGGTTTGATCCAGGCGACTTCCCTTTTGTTAAAGCCGGCGCCGGGCATAGATTCATCGACTTTTCTGAGGACTTTGTAACCTGGGTGTTTTTTTACGGTCCGGAAGGAGGAGAAAACAAGTAATGGAAAAACTTTATGTAATTAAAATCGGTGGAAACGTCATCGACAACTCTGAGAACTTATATAATTTCTTGAATGATTTTTCGGGGATTAAAGGCAGAAAAATACTTATTCACGGCGGTGGAAAGCTTGCCACCGACTTATCTCATACCATGGGTATTGAGCCGAAGATGGTCGAGGGCCGTCGGATTACTGACATCGAAACGCTGCGTATTGTAACCATGGTTTACGCTGGCTTAATCAATAAGAATATTGTCGCCCAACTACAACGGTTTGAATGCAACGCCATCGGTTTAACGGGAGCAGATGCTAATTTAATTCGAGCTAACCGGCGGCCGGTTAAAGAAATTGATTATGGTTTTGTAGGCGATTTGCATGAAGATTCAGTAGATAAAGATAAATTAAGCAATCTGCTGCAAACAGGATTGATACCGGTGTTCTCGGCAATAACTCACGATGGTGAAGGTCAACTACTGAATACTAACGCCGATACGATTGCTTCTGCTATTGCGATAGCCCTTTCTTCGCTTTACGAGGTAAGTCTTGTATATTGCTTCGAGAAAAAGGGAGTGTTGACGGATGTTGCTGATGACGAGTCGGTTATTAGGCAAATAAGTTCTTCAGAATTCGAGAAACTGAAAGCTGACGAAATCATCGCCGGCGGAATGCTTCCGAAATTAGAGAATGCCTTTAAGGCGATAAACAGCGGTGTGAATGAAGTTTATATCGGAAAGTCCGATGAACTTGCACTGCTTAACGAACGATTATTCGGAACACGATTATTTGCATAGAAATGGAGAATAACGGAAATATAGCCATACTTGGCAGCGGTAATATGGGTCTGGCTTTCGCCGATGGATTGGTAAAATCCAACACCTATCATCCTTCTCAAATTATCCTGACAAGAAGAAACATTAACAATCTTTCCAAACAGGCGGAAGAAGGCTATCAGACCAGTACCAATAACTTTGAGGCCGCTTCGAACGCAGGTATTGTGGTGCTGGCAGTTTTACCTCAGCAAATAGATGCCTTGTTAGCTGAGATTCGGCCGGCCATAAAAGCAGATAAGCATTTAGTGATTTCGGTGATAACCGGAGTTTCCTGTAGTGCTATTAAAGCAAAGTTGGGTGCAGATGTTCAGGTTGTTAGAGCGATGCCGAATACGGCTATCTCTATCGGACAGTCGATGACATGCGTTACTACTGGAAACGCTAAGCAAGAGAATGTTGACCTTACTAAAAAGCTTTTTGAAACGGTTGGTTCTGTCGTTCAGATAAACGAAGATTTAATGTCCTCGGCAACGGCGCTTTGCGCGTGTGGTATTGCATTCTTTTTACGTGCCATAAGAGCGGCTTCGCAAGGAGGAGTAGAAATAGGCTTTCACGCTGAAGATGCCTTAAAAATGGCTGTTCAAACCGCCAAAGGGGCCGCTGATTTGTTACTAATACACGGCAGTCATCCTGAACACGAAATTGATAAAGTAACATCGCCGAAAGGCTGTACCATTGCCGGATTAAACGAAATGGAACACCAGGGCTTTAGCTCTTCATTGATTAAAGGAATAAGATTATCAGCTTTAAAAGCAGGCGGATTGTACACGGAATCTAAGTGATGACAAAAACGCTTACAGAAGACGGTATCGAATTACTAAAGCGGTTAATTTCAATCCCTTCTTTTAGTCGGGAGGAGGACAAAACTGCTGATGCAATTGAGATTTTTTTCAATGAGCATGGACTCAACCCTAAGAGAAGTCAGCATAATATCTGGAGCGTTAACAAGTATTACGATGCTTCAAAGCCAACAATACTTTTAAATTCCCATCACGATACGGTAAAGCCTAACCCTGGTTACACACGAGATCCTTTTTCGCCGGATATTGAAGATGGCAAGTTATACGGGCTAGGCAGTAATGATGCCGGAGGATGTCTGGTCTCTTTAATTGCGGCATTTCGCTATTTTTACAATCAGGAAGGTCTCAAATACAATCTTTGCATAGCTGGTACGGCAGAAGAAGAAATTTCGGGCAAGAACGGAATTGAATCACTTATCCCTGAACTTGGTCCGCTTAATTTTGCCATTGTAGGCGAACCAACCCTAATGGATTTGGCTATTGCCGAAAAAGGACTTGTAGTTCTTGATTGCGTGGCACATGGGAAAGCTGGTCACGCTGCGAGAGAAGAAGGGGAAAACGCTATATACAAAGCACTGAAAGACATCGAATGGTTTCAGTCATTTAAATTCCCTAAAGAATCGGAAGTTTTCGGGCCCATAAAGATGTCTGTGACCGTGATTAATGCAGGCTCACAGCACAATGTCGTTCCGGCAAAATGTGAATTTGTAGTTGATGTCCGTGTTACTGATGCTTACAGAAATGAGGAACTTGTAGAATTGATTAAGCAACATGTGAGTTGCGATGTTACACCGCGGTCGACCCGGTTAAAGCCATCTTCGATTAGCAAAAATCATCCTTTTGTGCAGGCCGGATTAGCTTTAGGGAGAAAAACATACGGTTCTCCAACCACCAGCGACCAGGCGTTGCTGGATATTACTTCTGTTAAGATTGGCCCGGGTAATAGCGCCCGGTCGCATATGGCGGATGAGTTTATTAACATTGACGAAATTCATGATGGAATTGAGTTGTACATTGCAATGCTTGAAAAATTACTAAGGTAAGCTCAATAAAAAGAATACTAATGAAGTTGTGGCAAAAAGATAAGCAAGTTGAAAAGTCAGTCGAAACCTTCACTGTTGGCAAGGACAGAGAACTGGACACAGAAATGGCTGCTTTCGATGTACTAGGTTCCCTGGCTCATACCCGCATGCTTGAAAGCATAAACTTGCTAAGCAAAGAAGATTTGGACACTGTTCAAAAAGAATTAAAAAACATCTACATAGAAATTGCTAAAGGTAAATTCTCCATTGAAGACGGCGTCGAAGACGTTCACTCTCAGGTAGAGCTACTTTTAACCCAACGCATCGGCGAAGCCGGCAAGAAGATTCATAGTGGCCGTTCCCGTAACGATCAGGTGCTGGTTGATTTGAAATTGTACTTTCGCAGTCAGATACAACGTACAGTTGAAAACACTGAAGCTTTATTTCAGCAACTTATTACGCTTAGCGAAGCACATAAAGACAAACTCCTTCCTGGATATACCCACTTACAAATTGCCATGCCATCATCTTTTGGCTTATGGTTTGGCGCTTACGCGGAAAGTCTGGTTGATGATTTAGAAGTAATGCTCGCCGCCTGGAAAGTTTGCAATAAAAATCCACTGGGTTCTGCTGCTGGTTATGGTTCTTCTTTCCCTTTGAACAGAACGATGACTACTGAGCTTCTCGGCTTCGACTCATTAAACTACAATGTTGTTTATGCTCAAATGGGCCGGGGAAAAACCGAACGTATTCTCGCTCAGGCTATGTCTTCCATCGCAGCAACTCTTGCTAAGCTCTCCATGGATGTAACGCTATTTATCAATCAGAATTTTAGCTTTATTAGTTTTCCCGATGAGCTGACAACAGGTTCGAGCATTATGCCTCATAAAAAGAACCCGGATGTCTTTGAACTGATGCGTTCCCGTTGCAATAAGATACAGGCTTTGCCGAATGAAATCGCCCTGATGACAACCAATTTGCCTTCTGGCTATCACAGGGATTTGCAATTGCTTAAAGAGAATCTCTTCCCTGCGTTTCAGTCGCTGAATGAATGTTTGGAAATGGCCGTCTTTATGCTCCAAAATATCTCGGTAAACGATGATATCCTTAAAGACCCTAAATATCTTTACCTGTTCAGTGTAGAAGCTGTGAACGAAGATGTTCTGAAAGGGATTACTTTCCGGGAAGCTTATAAAAAAGTTGGATTGGAAATTGAAAAAGGCGAATTCAAAGCACCTGAAAAAGTACAGCATACACACGAAGGGAGTATTGGCAATCTTTGCAATAAAGAAATCAGCGCTGCTTTTCAATCAACACTCAAATCTTTTAATTTTACTAAAGTGAAGCAAGCCATTCAAAAGCTTGTAGCAGAATAAATTATCATGTCAGTATCGCGTTTAGCACAAAACCTCAAAGGGTCTGAAATTATAAAAATAGCAGGCGAAGTAAATGAATTAAAAAAACAGGGACAAAATATCGTTAATCTCACCATTGGAGATTTTGATTCGAATATTTATTCAATTCCCGAAGAACTTCAGCAAGGAATAGTGGATGCCTACGCGGCGCACCAAACCAATTACCCCCCTGCAGATGGTATGCTAAACCTCCGCGAAAGCCTAAGCGATTTTTTGAAAGAAGAACTTGGATTGAGCTATGCAACTAACGAAATTCTGATATCAAGCGGTTCCAGACCGATTATCTATGCTACTTACCTGGCATTGATAGACCCGGGCGATAAAGTACTTTATCCGGCTCCATCGTGGAACAATAATCACTACTGCGATTTGACTTCGGCAAACGGAGTTGCGATTCCTACCAGAGCAGAAAATAATTTTATGCCCACGGCAGATGATTTGCGTCCGCATGTATCAGGCGCATCAATGTTGGCTTTATGCTCTCCTTTAAACCCTACCGGGACAATGTTCTCCAAAAAAGATTTAGAAGAAATTTGCGACCTGGTACTTGAAGAAAATAGCAAGAGACAGGCAGGTGAAAAACCTTTATACATTTTATACGACCAGATTTACTCGATGCTTACTTTTGGCGAGCATCAGCACCATGATCCGGTTACACTTCGTCCTCAGATTAGAGATTATGTGGTTTATGTTGATGGGGCCTCGAAATGCTTCGCTGCAACGGGTGTACGGGTAGGCTGGGGATTTGGTCCGAGTGCAGTAATTGACAAAATGCGTTCAATAGTAGGCCACATGGGCGCTTGGGCTCCAAAAGCTGAGCAGGTAGCTATGGCTGGCTATCTTAAGAGAAAGACAGCTGTTACTCAGTTTCTAAGCAATTTTAAGGTTCGGGTGACTAAGAGCCTTGATACACTTTACAAAGGATTCCAGCAACTGAAAGCCGATGGCTTTGACGTAGATGCAATTGAGCCTATGGGTGCAATTTATCTAACGCTTAAACTTAATTTTTCAGGTAAGGCCACCCCCGATGGCAAAGTTCTTCAGGATAGTAACGACATTAATTTTTATCTTATAAAGGAAGCGAAAGTAGCATTGGTGCCCTTTTCATCGTTTGGGACCGGTCCGGAAGTGAATTGGTTCAGAGCTTCGGTAGGAGCGTGCTCTGCGGAGGAGATTGAAGCAATGATTCCAAGAATAAAGGAAGCTTTAGGGAAATTAAAATAAAAATGAGCAATAAAGCCTGTTGCGGTCTCTCAACAGGCTTTATTGCTCATTTTTAGGCTGGATTATTCTTAAGCTCCTCCCATAAGAAGCCTGCACCAATCACAGCCGCTTTATCGCCTAACTTGGCGGCACGAATAGGAACATTAATATTCTTGTCTTGTAGCCGGTCTTTAACGTGTGAAATAAATAAATCCCAAGCCTCGTTATGGCCGCCAACAACAACTAAATCAGTATCGAATTTTTTAACATACTCAGCTAAGAATATGGCAAAGTTTTCTCCATACTCACCAAAAACTAATTGTCCTATACCATCATCGGTTTTTGCAAGTTCGGTTAGTTCCTGAATACTCTTTGCCTCATGACCGGTAAATTCTGCATATCGCCTGGCAAGCCAACTATTATCTAAATAATCATTAGCGATGCTGCCTTTAAAATGCGCTTTCCATAAATCAGCATCGGTGGCAACTCCCTGATAAAATCTTGCAGATCCTAAACCAGCACTTAAAATAAACCCTAACACGTTAGAATAACCATCGGCTAGACCATTTACAATTTCGCCATGCAAAAAGCAAGGAGCATTATTGGCAGTCCGGATATTTTCTTTGGGAATATTAATCCGCTCAGATAGAAGTTCCTTTACGTTCAGACCGTAAAGCGCCTCAAACTTTCCCATATTCTTCATTAGGGCAATACCGTTTTCGTAATCGAAAGGACCTGGAATAGCCACTCCCACATACTTTAAATCTCCTCCTGGATGTGCATTAACACTTTTGGTTATAGAGGCGGTCCAGCAGTTAAGAAGATTCTCAACAGACTCTTGTGCATTAATAAAGGTATGCCTACTGGTTCCGGGAACTATGGAATTGGTGTGAAGGTCTATTACAGCGGTTTCTACTCGCTCAAGGTGAACCTCAACACCTGCAACATATCTACTCATATAATTTTTTGAAATTTTAAAATCAGGAAGTACAAATTAATTATTTTAAGAAATGGAAACCACTCAGTAAAAGTTATTTCATTAAAGCTACACAATTTATAATTACTTTGTATTGTAGCATTTTTGTTACGCAGCTGAAGATAGATGTTTGACCAAACTCCGTTTTGCTAAAGGCAATAATGTCTGTTCAAGAGGAAAAGTGATGTCACTTTCAATATGATAAACAGCCGGATTAGGAAACTCTCTTCGATTAACAATCAATTCATTTTTTATAGCTTCAGGAGTATATATAAAGCTTCTTTCATAACTGGTGATAAAAGCGGTATTAATCCCCCTGTACCTTTCGTCTTTACTTTCGAATATAGTTACCTGATATTCATATACTATTATTCCCTTTTCTTCTCCGTTACGCAATAACAAATATCCCTGGTACGGGTATAAAGGCATTACGCCGATTGGTTCAATACTCAGTCGGCTTTCTACAAAATCATAAATCTCCTTTCCTTCCATTATTGCAGGATTGAGCTGGTTGAGTGAAAAGTTAATGATGTACTCGATCTCCTGCATCAATGAATCGTCTTTTACCATTTTTTCATAAGTAAGTTTCACTGCCTCGATATCTGCATGTGATAAACGCTCGGGAAATGCTTTTTGAAGTGCCGACTTATTCTCTTTAAACTTCAACAGATTATTGTAATGAAATACCAAATCATTAAAGTCGGGGTACAATTTAGTTTTATGAAAATGCTTGTTTATTTGTTGCAAATAAGCAAGTAACTGATATTTTTTGCGTTCGAAATCTAGCGAACCTTCTATAAACCAATTTACACTTAACGTTTGCATAATGGTATACTCTTAATATTAATAAACTGATGTCCAGGCCTGACTTTTATTCCCTGTATTCTTTTTAGATTTGCAAGGATGCCTAAAGGAACCCTTTTTCTGATTCCCGTACCTTTAGCCGAAAACTCGGCCGAAAAGGTGCTTACAAACTTTCACTCTAATATAATAAACAATGTTTCTGCCTATATAGTTGAGAACGAAAAAACTGCTCGTTTCTGGTTGAAGAATATGGGCCTAAAAATTCCGCAAAGCCAGCTTTTAATCCACGTATACGGAAAGCATTCTGATAAAGTTGATATAAGAAGTTATTTTCCTGAACTAGAAAACGGTCAGGATGTTGGCTTGATGAGCGAAGCTGGTTGTCCGGCTGTGGCCGATCCCGGATCTGATATTGTAGCCGAAGCACACAGAAGAGGAATTAAAGTTGCGCCAATGGTTGGGCCAAGTTCCATCATTCTAGCTTTGATGGCTTCCGGGTTTAACGGACAAAATTTTACCTTTCATGGCTACCTTCCAATTGATAAAATTCAGCGAAGCAAACGCATTAAAGAGCTTGAACACATCGCCGAAAGGCATAACCAAACCCAGATTTTTATTGAAACACCCTTTCGAAATAACCAGGTTCTTGAGGAAATATTAAAATCTTGCGATGCTAAAACTCGCTTATGCCTTGCCTGCAATATTACCGGTGCCGATGAACAAATTATCTCGCAACCAGTTGAACAATGGCGAAGGCAAAAACATGATTTTCATAAAAAACCCACTATCTTTTTAATTGCCAAATGAACACCTTACCCCATCATAGCCCTGTTATTATTGTTGGGGCGGGTCCTTCCGGATTGATGATGGCGGCCCAGCTTATCCGTTTCGGGATTCAGCCTATTATTATAGATTTTAAAAAAAACATCAATACGCAATCGCGGGCTTTGGCGGTTCAGGCAAGGTCGCTTGAAATTTTAGGTCAGATGGGATTAGCTGAGATCGCGTTAAATGAAGGGAATATTGCAAGTGGCTTGGTTCTTTATCAAGATACAGAGGAAATAGCAAGCATTAATCTATCTAATATTGGAGAAGGAAAAAGCGCTTTCCATTATGTTTTAATTTTAGAACAAAATAAAACGGAGCGAATTTTAGTAGATCATCTTACTTCAAAAACCTGCCCCATTTATTGGTATACTCAAGTATTGGATGTCCACCAAACTGACAAACAGGTAACTTTAAAAATAACTCGCGATGGTGGCGAAGAATTGATAACCTGTGACTGGCTGATTGGGGCCGATGGTGCCTCCAGTAAGGTTAGAAAGAGCTTAGGTATTTCCTTTTCGGGAGGAACTTACCAGCATAAATTCTTCCTGGCCGACACTAAAGTAAAAGGAGGTGTGTCCCATAATTCTGTAAGAGCATTTTTTACCGAAAGCGGATTTACGGCCATTTTTCCAATGAAAGATTCGAATTATCGATTTATTGGCATTTTGCCTAAATCGTTGAATTCAAAACCTGATGTCAGTTTCAATGATATAAGTCCATTCTTAACATATAATCTGGGTTTCCCGATGACCGAAGACTGCTGCAATTGGTTTTCAATTTACCAGCTGCATCACAGAATGGCCGATCGGTTCAGAAGCCGACGGTGCTTCCTTATTGGCGATGCCGCCCATGTACATTCACCGGTAGGAGGGCAGGGCATGAATACGGGTTTGCAAGACGCGTACAACTTAGCCTGGAAGCTGGCAGGAGTAGTCAACAAAAAATATTCAATAAGTATTTTAGATACTTATTCTCAAGAGCGGATGCCAGTTGCTAAAACCTTGTTAAAAACTACCGACAGAATGTTTACAATTATTATCGGTCAGAACTGGCTTACCCGGCAACTTCGAAACCTGGTACTTCCATTTGCTTTAAATAAGCTTTGGAAAATTGGAACCATAAACCAGAGATTATTTAGCTTAATTTCTCAAACATACATCAACTATCGCGAAAGCCCTTTGTCGCTTCATCACAGCCTTGCAACCAAGGTAAAAGCCGGCGACCGGGTTCCATATATTAAATTTTACGATGAAAAGTTGAAGGAAGAAACCAACCTTCACGAGTGGTGCAAGTATCCCGGGTTCACGCTCTTGGTTATAGGCCAATTAAGTCCGCTGGAAGTTCTGGCGATATCCAAATGGATTAAATTATCATACCCTTTTGATCTTCATTTTTATTACCTGCCACCCTCAACACGCAATAAGCACGTATTCGAACAATTCGAGGTTACCGAAAATAAGAGGAAAGCCGTACTGATTAGACCGGATATGTATATTGGATATATAAATGATGTGGTAGATGTAGAATTGATTGGTGGTTATCTACAGGAATCTTTGGGCTGGGGAATTAAGCTCCAAAGCAATTAGTTTTTATTTTATAGCAATAAAAGCTTTTGGGCGTGTCCGCCGAAGAGGCGGCCGGGCTATTCGCTACAAGTCCTCGCCATTTCGTGCCTCATAGCTGTGGGCTTTTCGCTTCTATCCCTCACGTGTTACCGTCACCAACGCCACGCCAATTTAACCATGTATCGTTTCCCCCTTGCCGTAATTCTTTATCACCTCGGCTTCAAAATCCAATAATTCATTCCAGCGTTTGTCAACATCAATCGTTTCAGCGTACTTTTTTGCCAGCTTAATAAACATAGCATAATGCCCTGCTTCGCTAACCATTAACTCATAATAGAATGCAGAAAGCTCCTCATCGTTAATATTTTCAGAAAGTGTTTTAAACCGTTCGCAGCTCCGTGCTTCTATCATCGCTGAGAACAAAAGTCGATCGATTAATTGAGCTTCACGACCGCCGCCTTTTATTACAAACCGAGCTAATTCATTCACGTAATTATCCTTGCGCTCACGGCCAAGTACAAAACCTCGTTGTAAAATTAGTTGATGTACGCGTTTAAAATGGTCAATTTCCTCGGTAACCAGATCGGCCATTTCCTGTACCAGATCAGATAGATTAGGATTTTGAACGATAAGTGTGATTGCATTGCTCGCAGCCTTCTGCTCGCAAAACGCATGGTCGGTTAGAATTTCTTGGATATTACTTTCAACCACATTTTTAACCCATTTTGGATCGGTGGGAAGTTTGAGTTTTAATATTGTTTTCTCGGCACTCACCTTGCAAAGGTAAATACTGGATTGATTTTTTTAGCGGTATAAATTTTTTGATTCGATGAAATCAAGCACCTTTTCAGGAACAAAGAATTGCACGTTTTTTCCTTCAGCAAATGATTTCCGAATGAATGTTGAGGAAATCTCCATTTGGGGCGTAACTGTTATGGTAACTGACGGATGCGAAGCTAATTCTGAATCTTCATAACCCGGACGTGGATAAACTAATATTGTATAATCAGACAAAAGCAACTCATGATTTTTCCACTTCTTTAACGATTTAAGATTGTCGGAACCCATTATGAGGGTAAACTTATGGTGCGGATATTTTTCTTTCAGATGAGTTAAGGTATCAATTGTGTAAGACGGTTGTGGTAGTTTAAGCTCAATATCACTTACATTAATTTTATCCGCATTATCAGTAGCAAGTTTTGCCATCTCGAGCCTATCATACATATTAACAAGATCACCCTTGCTTTTTAGCGGATTATGTGGCGATACCACCAGCCAAACCTGATCGAGAACTGTATAGTGAGCCATGTAATTGGCAATTATTAAATGGCCAGTATGGATAGGATTAAATGAACCAAAGAAAAGACCGATGTTCATGGGGTAAATTCATTTATTTAACCTCCAACTCCTTTGGGGAGGGACGGGGCAGCGCAAAAATTTCTGACGAGCTTCTCGGCTTCGATGCATGCAGTCTTCAAATCATTATTTGGTAAAATCACATCAAATTTATCGGCATACGCCAATTCTTTCCCGGCTTTATCTATTCGCTCTTTAAGCTTTTCTGCACTATCTGTACCACGGCTCCCTAAGCGCTGTACCAAAGTTTCTAATGAGGGGGGCTGAACAAAAATGGCTAATGCATCATCTCCATATTTCTTTTTTAAGCGAAGACCGCCCTCTACATCAATATCAAAAACTACAACTTTTCCCGACATCCAGATTCTTTTAATTTCGGAGTTCAGCGTGCCATAAAAAGTACCCGAATAAACTTCTTCAAATTCTACAAATTCATGTTTAGCCACCCTGTGTAAGAAATCTTCGGTAGATATGAAGTAGTAATCTTTTCCGTTAACCTCGTCTCCACGGCAATCTCTGGTTGTAGCAGAAATTGAGAACTCCAATTCCGGGATCTTATTCAATAAGTATTGAACTATGGTGGTTTTGCCAGCACCAGAGGGAGCAGAAAAGATAATTAATTTACCGGTTTGCATTTGTTTCTAAACTTAAATACCCTAAGCCAAAGCTTAAATTTATAGCACGTTTAGTAATTGTTCTTTTACTTTTTCCAGCTCTTCTTTCATACCCACAACTATTTGCTGGATATGAGCGTCATTTGCTTTTGAGCCTATAGTATTAATTTCCCGGCCAATTTCCTGAGAAATAAACCCCAGCTTTTTCCCATTCGCATCCGGCGATTTCAATGTTTCCAAAAAATAGTCGCAATGGCTTTTTAACCTTATCTTCTCTTCAGTAATATCTAATTTATCAATGTAAAAAATAAGTTCCTGCTCCAGGCGATTTTGATCAACATTCTCTTTACCCACATGTTCCTGAAGCATATTTGCCAAACGTTCTTTAATTAAAGGAATTCGTTTAGGTGCTTCCTCTTCAACTTTTTGAAGCGACTCATAGATACTATTAATTCTAAAAACAAGGTCTTCTTGCAATACGCCGCCTTCATCGCTTCGAAACTTCTGAAAATCTCGCATTGCAGCATCGAAGGTTTTGTGCATCTGTATCCATTCATCCTCCGAAATAGTATCTTCTTCGTACTTAATCACATCCGGAAAATTAAGCGCCATTTGAAGAAGGTTACTTCCCGAATCATTCAATTCGATGGCGGCTTCAGAAAGTTGAGTGTAATACGATTTAAGCAGGTCGCTATCAATGGAAGCTGTCTTCTTTTGTATTTCTGTATATTCCGCCGTAACAGAAACATTTACCTTTCCGCGTTCAATCTGCTTACTGCACTCGTTTCTTAGAACAAACTCTTTATCGGCAAAAGACTTTGGGAGTTTTAGTGCCAGTTCGAGAAATTTACTGTTGAGCGATTTAATCTCTACAGTATATTTAGCATTGGCAAAATCGGTTGCTGCAATACCATAACCGGTCATTGATTTAAGCATTGTCAAAGATATAATTAATTATTAACGCGAATCTGGCAAAGAAGTTCGGAAGGATAATGGGATTAAATACTTAAAGTCTCGCAGGCTTTTTCTGCAGCCAATTTTTCAGCATTCTTTTTATTGTAATCTCTGCCCGAACCTACAGTATCCCCATCAACATTTACCTGGATGGTAAATAATTTGGCACTATCGCCCTGAGAATTGGCTATTACCTCAAAGGTTACATCCTTACCATGTCTCTGGCACCACTCAATAAGCTTGCTTTTGAAATTTGTCTCCGTGTTCTCAAGCGTATGTATATCAACATGGGGTTTAATAATCCGATTAAGAAGAAAACCTTGTGTAAAATTGTAGCCTTTATCAAGGTAAATAGCCCCAATGAGTGCTTCGAAAGCATCGCCAAGTAAAGACCCCTGCTTATTTGGATAGCTAACAATTCTATTATCAAATTCAATTAGATCACCAAGACCAAGCTTTCTGGCAAGCTGATTAAGATTAGCCCGATTAACAATTTTAGAACGCATTTCGGTAAGAAAACCTTCATCCTTATATGGATAACGCTTAAAAAGCTCTTCAGCAATTACAGATCCCAGAACGGCATCACCCAAAAATTCTAAGCGCTCATTGCTATTTTTAGTGCCATTTTTTAAAACTACAGCGATAGACTTATGTCTGAAAGCCATTTTATAAAGCTTTACATTACCCGGAACAAAACCAAGCAAATTGGTTAAGCACTTAAAATACTTACGATTAGGCGAGAAATGAAGTTTATAGATTTTGGCGAACAGCATCCGGCTTATTAAGAGTGCATCAACCTTTAGCGGTTAAAATAGAGATAGCAGTATACTAGCAATAATACTGCTATTTCTATTATGCTTCATATTTCTTGAAAATTACTGAGGCATTGTGACCACCAAAGCCAAAAGTATTGCTTTGAGCCGCTCTAACAACACGTTTTTGAGCTACGTTAAAAGTCAGATTCAAACTTGAATCTATTTCGGGATCGTCAGTAAAGTGGTTTATAGTTGGTGGAATAATATCATGCTGAATGGCCAGTATGCAAGCCATACTTTCGATCGCACCGGCAGCACCAAGGAGATGGCCGGTCATAGATTTTGTGGAGCTGATATTTAGCTTATACGCATTTTCACCAAATAGATCGATGATTGCTTTTGATTCGCTGATATCGCCTAAAGGTGTAGAGGTACCGTGAACATTGATATAATCGATATCTGCAGTTGTTAGGCCGGCATCCCTTAAAGCATTGGTCATTACCAAACGTGCTCCTAATCCTTCCGGATGTGGTGCGGTAATGTGGTTAGCATCAGCACTCATACCTCCGCCGATCAACTCGGCATAGATTTTCGCACCCCTTGCTTTGGCATGTTCAAGCTCTTCTAGTATGATGGTACCAGCACCTTCACCTGCAACAAAACCATCACGGTCTTTATCAAACGGGCGGGACGCTGTAGCAGGATCATCATTCCGGGTCGAAAGTGCGTGCATGGCATTAAAACCACCCATACCAGCTTCATTAATAATTGCTTCGGAACCGCCCGAGATAATTACATTGGCCATTCCCAGCCTGATGTAGTTGAATGAATCAATCAGTGCATTTGTAGAAGATGCACATGCTGATACGGTTGAAAAGTTTGGTCCTCTAAGACCATATTTGATTGAAATATGTCCCGGCGCAATGTCCAGAATCATTTTCGGGATAAAAAACGGGTTGAAACGCGGAGTTCCATCGCCTTTGGCAAAGTTTACCACCTCATCCAAAAATGTTTTTAAACCGCCAATACCCGAACCCCAAATTACTCCAATTCGATTTGTATCCAGATTTGGAAAATCTAAACCAGAGTCCTTCACAGCTTCATCAGTAGCTGCTAGTGCATAATGCACAAAGGGGTCTAATTTTCTGGCTTCCTTCCGATCCATAAAATCTTCGGGATTGAAGTTTTTAACCTCACAGGCAAACTTGGTTTTGAAGTTTGTAGTATCGTATTTCGTAATCGGAGCGGCTCCGCTTACTCCGGTAATTAATCCATTCCAATATTCAGAAACGGTATTTCCTATCGGAGTAAGCGCACCTAACCCTGTAACTACAACTCTTTTTAGCTCCATTTATACTGAGGCAGCGAGATTTATTTTACGTTTTTTTCTAAGTATGCGATGGCCTGACCTACAGTGCCGATCGTTTCAGCCTGGTCATCAGGAATAGCAACGTTAAACTCTTTTTCAAACTCCATGATTAATTCCACGGTGTCTAAAGAGTCGGCACCAAGATCGTTAGTAAAAGATGCTTCAGGCGTTACTTCACTTTCATCCACACCTAATTTTTCTACGATAATTGCTTTTACTCTTGAAGCGATATCAGACATAGTTTCTATTTTTTATATGGTTAAATATTCTGTGCAAAGAAAAATAAATTCTGATTAATATCAAACCTTTTTGTTTTTGGGTAAAAAGTGGCTTAATAGGTCATAATCTATGAAAATCTTGTTATTTTCGTTTTTTTAGATTTAGAAATTGAATCGACTTACACTCAAATACGAATTAGACCTCGATTTTGTTTTAATAGCCATCACTTCCCAGCTTAAAGATTATATGCTTTGCTTTAAGCTTAATCGGCAATTAAATATAAATCTCTACAAGATAGATGAACTTATAATCGAAAGCAATTCTCGAAGTTTCTTTTTTTCAATGTACTACTACCAAATCCCCGAAACAGAAACCGATCTTTATTTTGCAGCAAACAAAGGAGAGCAGGGATATTTGGTTCCGGAGATGAAAACAGTAGATTATTTTATAAAAATTCACAATTATATAAGCCGGGAAGAGCTCTCACAGCTAATTGAGGGGATAAATAAACTACCCGAAGTGCTAGTTGCTATAGAAGTTGATCCCAAACGGTTGAAATCTAAAGAAAATCTGATATTTTAGCGAAAAATTAATAGTGTACATAATACACCAGCTAGTTTAATTGATAAATAATGAAACAAGTACATAAACGAACCAAGATAGTTGCCACAATGGGACCTGCGTCAAGCAATAAAGAAGTATTGCTCAGCATGATAAAAGCGGGAGTTAACGTTTGCCGACTTAATTTTTCTCACGGAAGCCAAGCCGACCATCAGACAACTATTGATACCATTCGTGAAATAAATAAGCAATACAAAACGCATATTGGCATTTTGGCCGATTTGCAAGGCCCTAAAATCCGTATCGGAATGGTTCAAGAGGGCGGCATAAAACTGATAAACGGAAATAAAATCGAAATTACCACCAACGAACTTCTTGGAAATGATAAACAGATTTACATTACTTATCAGAGTTTCCCCAGAGACGTAAGAGCCGGAGAAATTATTTTGTTAGACGACGGAAAACTTCAAATGCGCGTTCTTGACACTAACAATAAAGATACAGTGACCTGCGAAGTAGTTCATGGCGGTATTTTAACTTCCCGCAAGGGGGTTAACCTTCCAAATACCAAAATTTCTATTCCAAGTTTAACCGAAGAGGATTTAGACAATTTAGAATTCGCTTTACAGAACGATGTTGAGTGGATAGGCTTATCCTTTGTTCGTACGGCTGAAGATATTATTGAATTAAAACGAATCATTACCCGCAGCGGGAAAAGCGCGCGTGTGATAGCTAAGATTGAGAAACCTGAGGCTATCGATAATATCGACGCAATTATTTCGGTTACGGATGGCTGTATGGTTGCTCGTGGCGACCTGGGTGTTGAAATGCCGATGGAGCAAGTTCCGGTTCTACAGAAAATGATTGCCCGTAAATGTCGTGAGGCTTCTAAGCCGGTAATCGTGGCTACTCAAATGCTTGAAAGTATGATTACTACCCCGCGCCCAACACGTGCAGAGGTGAATGACGTTGCCAACTCTGTTCTTGATGGAGCTGACGCAGTGATGCTAAGCGGTGAAACATCTGTTGGAGAGTTTCCAGTAATCGTAATCGAAACCATGAGTAAAATCATCAAAAACATCGAAGATTTCGCGTATCCATATCAAACACCTAAAAAATTAAATCCAGAATCTCCAACTTATATGGCTGATGCGGTTTGTGGTTCTGCAGTTTATCTTTCGGAAAAAACAAATGCAGTTGGTTTGGTTTCCATGACTTCCTCGGGTTATACCGCCTTTGAAATTTCAAGTCACAGGCCCAAAGCACAAACATTTATTTTTACCAGTAATCGTACGCTATTAAACACGCTAAGTTTACTTTGGGGCGTAACCGGGTTCTACTATGACAAATTTGAAACTACCGATAAATCAATAAGCGATATCAACCGTGTTTTGAAAGCAGAGAGTATGGTTAAAACTGGAGAGATTGTAATTAATACAGCCGCGATGCCTATCGAGAAAAAAGGGAAGACGAATATGATTAAGGTGACGGTGGTCGATTAAAAATTACTACTTAAAGAGAAGCCGGACTTGTTCCGGCTTTTTCGTTTAAAGGTTCACATTTTTGCAAACAACTACCTTGCTATATCAGTGTTCCTATTGGTTCCTAGATAGTGGTACCTAATCAAATAGAGGCGTTGCGTATCTCTGCGTACAGTAATGAAGAAACCCCTTATTTTATCTTTCTCAAAAACTTAAGACGTGCAGATACCTGTTTTATCCATTCACGAGCCATTAGTTCATGACCTGCAATGGTAGGATGTGCTCCGTCCCAAATCCAATAATCTGCAGATCTTCGTTTGAAAGCTTTATCAAAAACTGAAGGATAATCTATCAGTACGGCATTAAATTCTATAGCAAGCTTTTTAATAATTTCTTTCCTTTTTTCGACTTCGGTAAACCAAAGCTCCCAGTTATCTTTAACCTTTCCTACCGGATAAATAAAGGGCAGGCCAAGCACAAAAAGAATATCGGGCTTGGCTGTTTTGCTTTGTTGAAGTATATCACGATATCCGCTTTCAAATTTTTCAGCACTTTGAGCTATTTCTGGTTCGTTTACAATTACATAAACGTCATTTATACCTATTAAAATACTCAAAACATCAGGGTTTAACGCAAGAGTATCAGTCTGCCATCGCTTTTGAAGATCGGGAAGTTTGTTTCCGCTTATCCCCCGGTTATAGAAAGTAAAATTATTTTCAGCGAAATCTGCCGCAATACGGCTGGAAACTCCGTAGGCGTAGCCATGGCCCATAATATGGTTGGGATCTGTATTTCGGCCACGACTCCCGTCAGTTATAGAGTCACCCTGAAAAAGAAACACCAGATTTTTGTTGGTTATCGGCGTATAGAGGGAATCGCTGCCAGCTAAAACATGCCTGGGGGTAAATGCCGCAGTGGCGGCTAATATCGCACTTAAGCTGATGAAATTACGACGTGAAGTGTTGCTCATGTATATATCAAATTAAATTCTCCTCGTTTATTTGAACAGTAAATGCCCGTCAATGGTTAATGATAAGTGCCTTCAAAACAATAGAAGCCCTTTATTCTCACAATTTTGGGCCTTCCTGGTCTTCTGATTGAATAGGGGTTGTTTTAACTGTCTTATGTAGCCACTCAAGCCAGTCAACATATGCTTCTTTGTTTAAATCGTGGCCTGCTTCATACCATTTGACGGATTTTGGATAAGGCGCGGCATTATAAAGCATGCGGGCATTTTCTACGCTAACAGCGTGATCATTAAGGCCGAACTGAAAGAAAAGTTGGCTGGAGTAGCACGATGTATATACTTAATTGGCTCGATTGGTTCCATAGCTGTAAGCCATCGCTTTTGTTCCCCGGCCGATAGGCTTCTAAATACTTCTCCCATCGAATCTTCGCCCCCAAAATGTATGATTTGTCCCCCATCGCAAACCGAAAGCAAGTAGCTTTTTACCCTTCGCTCTACCCCTGCAAATAACACTCCCATTACACCCCCGAAACTGCGTCCAACAAATGCTAATCGGTCTTTATCTACGTCTGGTCTAGCTATCAATAAGTCAACTGCTCTCTGTAAATCAATTATTAATTGCACTTGTTCAACACTATCCTGTGGTGTAAAGGTAATGCCAGCGGTTTTATGCCGGGCAAAAGGTGCATCTATGGCTAGAACTATGGCGCCGTGTTTAGCGATATATGTTGCCCGAGAAGAGTAAGCCTCGGCACTGCTGGGCATTCCATGTTGTAGGATAACGCCTGCAAACGGCCCTTTTCTTGTGGGAACAAACATTATTCCTGTAGCTCTATCGTTCTGTGTGCTGATATAACTAATGCGGAAGTGCTTGATACCGTCTTCCTCCTTTATCAAAGAATCTCTTAATTTAAGAGGGGCTTTTTTGTCATAAGAAAAAGCATGCAGTGAGAGCTGTTTATCAGATTTTTTTTGTGCACTCACAGATATGCAAAGTAAAAGCAGGTAGGTTACACAATTTATCATTTTCATACACTGAAATATTTAGTTTTAAAGGGGATAATTGGAGCAATATTGTGTGTGATTCTAGGGATGTTCAACTATCAATGATAGCAATTTCTCCACATCTCAACAAGCTATTCTATGATTATTAACCACGCTCGTCGGGATTTGTAATCCCAATGCTTTAACTGAGGGTATTGTATCTTAATAGACGGGGATAATCCCGATAAAAAACTTCACAACCATCCTAAGCCCGACAGCCGCGCCTAATGCTTGTGTAGTATGAGCAGATGGCAGGACTGCAGCATCCATGATAGCTTGTAGCTTTTCCTAATCCCTTTTAGAACAAGCTTATTGGCTTTAGCAACCAGAATTTAGTCCTTCGCCTCATTTATTTGTTTTGTGGGGTCTATCCCAAGCCATAATAAAGCACCCGTTACCATTACAGCTGACACGATAAAAAGGGGTAATTGGAAACTGCCTGTGCTTTGCGCAATCTTTCCAAATATGATAGCCAGAAAGAAAGCGCCCATTTGGCCAAAAAAATTCATGGCACCTGTTACTGTTCCTGCATTGTTTCTACCTATATCAGTGCATACTGCGTAAGAAACCATTACACCAAAAGAGAAAAAGCCATTGGCTGCTATGAGGCAAAGAGAGGCGGTGGAGTTGTCTGAAGATATTGCGGCAAATAAAAGCAGAATACCGCAGGCACCTAAACCAAGCATGCCTACAAAACGTC
>DASWMZ010000118.1:0-8779 GCA_036399495.1 Pedobacter sp. | reverse complement strand
GGTGGGAGAGGAATTAATCCTTACACCACTTAGTCGAAAAAATGCCACTTACGAAGCGGTCACTATTTTTGAAGCGTTAAGCGAACTAGGGTATTTAGTAAAAAAAGAACGATCTCATGGGGAAATTGGAATGATACTTTCCAATACCTTTAAAGATTGGAATTTATCTACTCGAGTAATTAGTGACTTAAAGACACGAGAAAAATTAGACGATTATAAAGCGATTCTTAGCTAAAATTAACAAAACCTTTCTAACCTTTCCGTAAACCTTTCCAACCTTTCCGTAACTTTTTGACTGCCGTTTAAACTGGCGTAACCTTGTTCAAAACAACAGGTTATGCAGTTAATTTATCTAACAGACGAAGATTTAAGGCAAATAATCCGCCAAGAAATAGGAGGGGTTAAGCCATCTGAACCCAAACCGGAGCCCAAGCTTACAGGCCAAAAGGAGCTTTGTGCCTTTTTAAATCTCTCCGAGCCAACAATTATCCGCTGGAGGCAAAAGGGTAAAATTCCTTATCTACAAATAGGAAGCGCGATAAGGTATGACTTAAACGCAGTAGTCTCGGCTCTTGAGGTTGGTAATAAGAAAAAATCCAACTAGCCGATGTCTTTTCAGATAAAAAGAGAAAGGGCGATATATGGTTAATACCGCCCTTAATGGAAAGGCCTGTGAACAAGGCAAAGATACTAATATTGAACTTCTTAGCCAAATAGATCCAGCCAGCTTCGGTGACGTTAAAGGGCTTAAAGAGGCCAATTGCTACGATGTACTTTGGAAACAAAATGATATTGGAGCTGGAATAATACTGTTTGGCCCCTTTGAATTTAAGATCGGGATTGATAAAAAGACTAAAAAGCCTTATTGCCATATAGTAGGAGTATCAAAGCTGAATATTCTGGAGTTTGTACGCCTTGCTGGATTCAGAAAACGTTACCTATCTGACAGCAATATTTATGTTATGGTGCACACCCATAAACATATAATGGAGGAGGTGACAATCGACTTAATCCGGGTGGAGACCTTTAATGAAGTTCAAAGAAATGATAGTATAACAGTTGTTTTTGAAGATCTACAGTTCACTTTTCACAAAGATTTATTACTCACCATATATCTTAAAAATCAAGACCAAATTTTCAACAAGAATTTTTTGGAATTGATGGATGAGTTTGATGTTCCAGAGTTAGCCGACACGAGAGAATTATCTTATTTTCTTTTTACTAACTGTATTATAAAAGTTGGTAAAGACTTCACAGAAACTATCCCTTACGAAAAATTACAGGAATTGCATTTGTGTGTTTGGCGAAGTCATATTACAGGTCGAGCCTATCGGCCTAATAAAACCTCACATGAAAGCGAATTCGCCAAAGTAGTAGCTAACGTAGCTAACCAGGAGGTAAAACGCATTAAGGCTTTTAGGTCGGCATTCGGCTATCTGCTACACAATTACAATGGTTCCCATATGGGCCAGGTTGTTATTTTTTATGACGAAAAGCCTACTAATACCAGGAATCCTCAGGGTGGAACCGGTAAAGGTTTATTAGCTCAAGGCCTTTCGTTTATGAGAGAAGTTGCCAAAATTGATGGTAAACACTTTAAGGCAGATGACAAGTTCAGGTTTCAGACCGTGAAACCCACATCGGAGATTGTGTTTATAGATGACTTGAACAAGGATGTTCCATTTGAGGTGTTTTTCTCATGTTCTACCGATGGCTGGACAATAGAACGTAAATTCTCTGACACTATTAAGTTACCTCCTCAAGATAGCCCCAAAATGCTATTCTCGATGAATGCTGTAGTTGGTGGTAATGGATCTAGTCATCGACGAAGAATGTTTATACTGGAATTATCAGACCATTATAGCAGACAAATAAAAACCGGGAGTGAACACCCAATTGAAGATGAGCATGGGATTTTATTTGACAGGATAAATTGGACTGAAACCGAATGGAATGCCTTCACTCAGTACATGATAGAGTGTTTGGCATTCTACCTTCAATATGACCTGCAGCCGTACGATTTAATAAATGTTGGAAAAAATGCACTTATTCAGTCAACTGGCGATGATTTCGCTAACTGGGTTGAGTCTAAAGATTTCCAATTAGGAGTGTATTATCCAACCAAGGATCTGTACGAAGAATACAAGGCGGGTGCATATGGAGATGACCCAGCCTATAAGCAACGCACTTTCACCAATAGCATTAAGCGATACGCAGATATCAAAGGCTGGGTATTTAAGAGTGTGTCCAACAATACAACGAAACTCAGTCAATTTATTTTTAGCAATGAATCATAATATCTCTATGGTCCACAACTCAAGAATTAACGAAACAACATTTCTCCCTTTAGCAGGGGGTATAAAAAGAATGAAGAAACAACCCCCCTTTAAAAGTTGGGAAGTTAATTCGTTAATTCCGAAAAGCGCCTTTTTGGGGTGTACAGGAGCTTTTTTACGAACTAACTATTAGGTATGAACAAGTCATTTTTAAAAACGCACTGCACCTTATTTAAAACCTACTTCTGGAAGCGGGAAAATAAATGGTGTTTTAGTACTAAGGGTATAATTGTAAGTTTCGAAGATGTATTACTGAACCCTATTGCAGAACAAGTTTCTTTAGTGGAGAATGTACGCGCTTTGCCCTACAAATCCGAAGAACAAGGAGAGCTTAAATTGCAAGTTTGGGGCATAACACCTTCCAGCATACAGGTCGGAGGCCGAGGCGAAAAATACCACACCCTGCATACCGGTTATATCTCTTTTGATATTGATAATCTTGGAGATACATTATTGACGGCCTTTGAAAAAATTAAGCTAATCCCATTTATTTTTTATTGCGGTCGGTCTGTAAGTGGCAGCGGACTATGGGGCTTAATGAAAGTTAGCAATCCTGAAAAACACCAAGAACATTTTGATGCGATTTCTGCGGCTTTTGCTGCGATGGGAATTGTGATTGATACAACTCCACGTAATGTTGCATCCCTCAGGTTTATCTGCTACGACCCTGAGGCGTACCTAAATGAGAATGCACTAACGTTTAATAAAATTATAGAACCGGTTATACCTATTAAAAAGGCATCAAGAAAGTATACCGGGCCAAGATCCATATCAGATCAAAATATCTGGACGAAATTCAATGACACTGTCGAATTCGATGACATTAACGATATCCTTCAGAATGCTGGCTGGTCCCGGCACCCCTCAAAAAAAAGTGCAAGAGTAAGATACACCCGCCCAGGGAAATCCACTCGGGCCGGAATAAGCGCTGACTACCACACTGAGAGAAGGACTTTCTTCATATTCAGTTCCAATGCTCCTGGCCTTGAGCACTTCAAAAAGGAAGGTGATAAATGCTACTCCGGCAGTGCATCTACACTATTACTGGCCTATGCCGCCAAGGGAGACAAAAAGGAAGCTTATAAAAAAATGAAAGAATTAGGATTTTAAATATAAATACAATGGAAAACCAGAACAAATCAGAACAACCCATTTCTCTTTTTCAACTCGGACAATCACTGATAATTCGTGAACTAGAGTCTAGGGTAGAAACGATCATTCAGCAACGAGACGATGTCTCTATTGAGTACGAAGATTTAGACGTAAGGCATGACCAGCTTAAGGCTCTGTTTAAAACCCAAGAGGATACCATTGCCCGACAACAAAAGCAGCTAAAGAATCTAAATAAGCAACTGGAGCAAATGCCGGGATTGACTAACCTAGCAATGATGGCTGAATCTATTTTCATGGGCAACTCAAATAAAAAAGAATTGGATTACCTGAAGAGTCTATACCATGCAAGATTCAATGGTCTCTACATTCCAAAAGTTGAGCAAATTCTTACTGGTGATTATTCAATGGAAGATACAAACCCAGTGAAAGAATGAAAACCAACCACTGTCCCCTAATCCCAATTCTTGAAGCGGAAATACGAAACGTCAAAGCGAACCGGTGGCTCTCCAAGGAAGATAAGGAAGAAAAGATTAAGCAGCTCCGAGAAGCAATTGACGCGAAGAAAGAAACACACAATATAAAACAACTTAAAACTTAAAATTATGTCAGCACCAATAGGAAATCAATTTTGGAAACAAAGGAGTAAACACGGTAGGGATAAGCTCTTTGCTAATCCTCAATTATTATGGGAAGCAGCTTGTGAGTATTTCACATGGTGTGAAGAAAATCCGATTCTTGATCCCAGATCATTTGGAGGTAAGCAGAAGATACAACGGCCTTTTACTATGCAAGGGTTGTGTCTGTATCTGGATGCCAATACCGCTTATTTTAGGACGTTTAAGAGCCAATTACCTAGCGAAGAGAAAGACTTTAACACAGTCATCTCCATTATAGAGGAAACAGTTTACCAACAGAAGTTCGAAAACGCTGCTATTGGTGTATTTAACCATAGTATTATAGCTCGTGACCTCGGCTTAGTTGACAATAAAGACGTCAAAACTAACGGCGAATCATTCAATAAAGGATTTGGGGATTTTCTTAAGAAGTCAAAGCCGGCAAACAATGAATAATACTCAAGTTGAAGAAGCTGGCAATCGGGTTGTAAGCGAGTGGAGGAATGATTGGTGCAAATTTGCTAGAGAAGCGCTGGCTGTAAACCTTGATAAAGACCAGGAGGCCATACTTCGATCCGTCCAATACAATTCGCGTACATCTGTTGCGAGTGGCACAGCAAGGGGAAAGGATTTTGTTGCTGCAGTCGCTGCTATATGCTTCATGTATTTGACTCCTGAGTGGAATGCGAAAGGTCAATTAATATCCAATACGAAAGTTGCATTGACTGCTCCTACCGACCGCCAGGTTAAGAATATTTGCATGGCTGAAATATCAAGCCTCTTTAATAAAGCTCGGCAAAATGGTGTTGAGCTCCCTGGCAGATTAAATGCCTATGATATCCGGACTGACGATCAAGGATGGTTCCTAACCGGCTTTAAAGCAGATGAGCACAATCATGAGGCTTGGTCTGGCTTTCATGCTGTAAATACGATGTTCGTAGTTACTGAGGCTTCCGGTATAAGTGATAACACTTTTGATGCAATTGAAGGAAACCTACAGGGTAACAGTAGAATATTACTGGTCTTTAATCCTAATAAAAGCATCGGTTATGCTGCTAAATCTCAAAAAACGGATCGATGGTCGAAATTTCAGCTTAGTTCATTGTCAGCGCCAAATATCATAGAGAAACGTCAAGTTATTCCGGGACAAGTAGATTATGAATGGGTGCAGGATAAACTTGAGAATTGGTGCACAAAGATTCGGCTTGATGAGATTGATGAAACCATGGATGATTTTCAATTTGAAGGGCAATGGTATCGGCCGGAGGATATATTTCGAATTAAAGTACTAGGCAAGTTTCCTAAAGTTGGAGAGGACTCACTAATTCCAGAGCAATGGATCGAGTTGGCCCAAAAACGTTGGGCTGAATATCATGCTAAACATGGATTAACGCCTGTTTATGGCAAGCCTTTATTCCTTGGTAATGACGTAGCAGGTATGGGCCGGGATAGTTCTGTAGACTGCTACCGATATGGCAACATTGTTGCGAAGTTTTATAAGAGTAATTCCGGAGGCGTAGCAGATCACATGGCAACAGCTGGTAGGATTAAATCCGTGCTTGATGCCGATTCAACTGCAAATAGCTTAATAGATACAATTGGCGAGGGGGCCGGGGTTTTCTCGAGGCTGGTTGAACAGGGCTATAAGGATCGGGTGTATAGTTGTAAGTATAGTGAAAGTGCTACTCAGTATGACCGGGAACTAACAGATGTAACTGGTCAATACAACTTTGCTAACATGAGGGCTTATCTAGCATGGGCAGTAAGAGATTGGCTTAATCCTAAAAATAACACGAATGCTATGTTGCCCCCGGGTGGAACGTTAAAACAAGAGGCTACTGAGATGAGGTGGGAATTCCAGAGTAATGGAAAAGTGATCATTGAAAAGAAACAGGAAATCAAAAAGAGATTAGGTTTTTCACCTGACGAATTTGATTCATTAGCTAATACTTTTTATCCGTTGAAACAGCGTATAAGTTACGAGTCAGACCTTGATGCGCTGGGAATCTTTTGGTAGGGTTCAAGTCCTCGGTTGCCTCAAATGTATTTGACAAGTGTGGCTTTAAAGTACTTTATAGGGTGTGTTAGTAGGGTGGAAGTGTTTAGTGGTGTATTATGTGGTGTAAATATGGCAAAATCATAGCCCTTGTAGTTCGACTCCCAGCTCATGCAATACCTTACGTGCGTTAGTCTCATCAGCGTCAGTCCAGGGCCTACGGCCAGCAAGTTTATTTGTGAGGTATGATTTAGCACTATCGTTACCGGGCCATAGTTCTTTAGCTAAGTAAGAAAGTGATACCGCTTTATTCTTCGTCAATAAGTATTCCTTTACCGTCATTAAAACAAAGATAACATTAAAAAAAATAAATACAACATAAGTTGTGCATGTCCAACACAAGTTGTACTTTTGATTTATAAACCTATTACAAATTATTTATTAACAAGAAAGGCCCTGGGTGCAACCAGAGCCAATCCATTGATTAACTAATTAACCAACTGAAAAATGAAAACTACAAAATTAACCGAACAAGACCAATTAGACGCGAAAAGATTGGGTATTACTTTAACCTTGGAAGACAATGAATTAAATGACGCTTTAAGACATGATGCAATTATGATGGCTGACTTACTGAATGCCATTGACAATCTAAACATTGTTCACGAAAACTTCTTTCGCATTGTAAGCTCAGCATTTCTATTGCAGGTCGCTAAACACCCTGAATCAACTCTTGACATATTTAACACATTCATCACCTTGCAGGAAATATTCAGGATTGTTGCTAAGCGTGATGATTTCATCACCGAAAAAATAACCGACTACCAACGGATTGATACAATCTGCGATAAATTAGAAGCACAATATATTGAAGCTAGAAGACAAACCGCATAGTTATGGAAAAGGATCAAGGTCTATTTCTTTCTGTCAAGGATAAAAAGAAATTTATCGCCGGATTAAAAACGTGTCTTGAATGCCTCAAGGATATTCAAGAACATCTTTCAGAGATAAAAACGGATTTAGGGGTTGTCAAGACAAATATTAAACACTCATAGAATCGGGTAGTTGCTTAATTACCTGACTTAATTTAGCCCTGGTATTTGTCGGGGCTTTTTATTTTCCTAATATTACACCTGGTACACTAGTCTGGGAGGCCCGAAACATTTAAAGCACGTTAACCTTAATTTAAAAGACTATGATGATTAGTATCAGTGTTTCACACCTTGCATCCTTATTGAGGGATGCTGCAAGATTAGGCGCAGATCAAGCTTTAACGGAATTAGATCTTAAACAGCCTTACATGAACAAATCTACTGCCATTAAGAAGTATGGTAAGGCGAATTTTGAGCAATGGATTGCGCAAGGATTAGTTAAACCTCACCGAGATGGCAACGATTCCGCTCAGTACCGAATTAATAGGGCAGAAATTGAGGCGGTAGCAAGTGCAGATAACAGGGCCGGGTATTTAACGGTGGAGGATCGCCGGTTCAAGTAATTTTAACTATTATTGAAAAGTCTTTTCCAAAGGACATCATCTTGGCAGATGAAAGAGCCACACTATTAAGTTAGTGTGGCTTTAATTATACCTTATCGATTATACGTTGAATTTCTTGCATTAAAGGACATTTACCGATTGGACGTTTCATATAGAATAAATCGATTGTTTTTATCACTTTCGGGCGAATGTAGGTGTCCTTAGTGACCCCCATTTGTCTACCTACGTCAGAGTCCGCCAATACAAAAATGTTGTTATCGTCATCTCCATTATTTTGCGAAGTACAATAAACAGTAATTGCATCGCTGCTTTTATTAGTGTTTTGTAAGATTATTACAGGCCTCGACTTGAGTTCACCCTTGCCGAAAGGGTAGAACACCTCAACGACATCACCACGATATAGTTTAACCATTTGAAGACTCTAATATTCGTCTTCAGCAAGGTCTCCCCAGGTATCAACTAATTTTTTGTACAGTTCAGGATTGGAAAGAATTTCTTCTGAGTTATCCCTATACAAATAGGAACTCATCTCCTTTTGAGAACTTTGAAAAGTTTTCAGCGTTTTGTTCAATTCCCTAATTAGAAATTTAGCTAAAAAACTTCCTTCGCGTTCTAATTCTAATTTAGCCTCAGGTATTAAGACAGATAATTGTTGCAAAGATTTATAGAAATGCATCTCAATCTCAACTTGGTGCTTTTCTGAATATTTGGAAAAATTCTCGAGCGTGCAATTGACCATCGATTGAAACTCTTTTCGGTTAGCTCTTATCGCTTTACAATACTTAAAATCTACATATGCTCTAGATAGTGGATTAGCACTGTGTTTCAAGCTCTCAATCAATTCATTTAAAGCTTTAAGGATGACAACGAGCGGGTCTCGTTGTGTTCTAGGTAAAGTTAGATGCATATTATCTTTCATAACAAAATACCTTTCCAAGTCTTGTTACAGATGCCAAATATATACCAAAAATCGATTTAGCCACTGCGGTTGTGGGAACTCTTGGTTTATAATTACAAATTGGTGTGTAATAATTGACTCTGTATACTGACATTCTTTTTTATGGTTGCAAAAGCAATAAGAAGCTATTACAAGACACATCTCCTTGTCAAACGACAATATTGAGCTTCTTAGTATGAGAATAGCTGTTACGTTATTAAAATGCCGGATTAACACGCAATAGTAATTTACTATTATGACAAATAAATGACAATTAAGCGCGGCACA
>DASWMZ010000117.1:0-15332 GCA_036399495.1 Pedobacter sp. | reverse complement strand
ATCCGGAAATTCAGGAAGCACATTTGAACGTGATTGATAAAAAACATCCATCAACTCAAGGGCTTGATAATCCGTGGAAACACAAAGACGAATGGTATAATTTTACCTATACCAATAAAAATATCAATGTGCTTCTAACGCTTGATGAAACCTCTTATAAGGGCGGAAAAAATGGCGAGAAGCACCCGATAGCCTGGTATCATAACTTTGAAGGTGGAAAGGTTTTTTATACCGGTTTAGGGCACACCAAAGAGTGTTACACCGACGCTGCTTTTTTAAAACACCTTCTTGGCGGAATAAAATATGTTTTGGGCAGGGATGATGTTAAAGCCAAAAGCCAGAATTGAAAACGTGGAAATAAGTTTTACAAACTGACATGAACTATTTCGGTTTTGTTATCTAGCATCTCGATGTCGTATTAATCGAGCATGGTTATGGCCCAAATCTCATATCTAACATCTCAAATCTTATATAATGAATGATCAAATAGTTACAGGAATCTTGTCTTACGGCATGTCTGGTCGTTTATTTCACGCCCCGTTCGTGGAAACGAATAGTAACTTCGACTTTTATGCGGTTACCGAGCGAACCGAAAAAAAGGTCAACGCCCGATATCCAAACGTAATCAGTTATGATTCTGTAGAGGAGTTATTGCAGGATCCTAAAATTGAACTGGTGATTGTCAATACTCCCAATAATACCCATTACGAATATTCAAAAAAGGCACTCCAGGCTGGCAAACATGTTTTGGTTGAAAAGCCTTTTACCTCCACAACGGCGGAAGCCAAAGAATTATTCGACTTAGCAAGACAGATGGACCGGAAAATAATGGTTTATCAAAATCGTCGGTGGGATACTGATTTCCAGTGTGTGAAATCGGCTGTTGAAGGAGGGAAGTTGGGTAAATTAATTGAGGTGCATTTCAGGTTTGATCGATACAGAAGAGAGATTAGTAAGAAAGCTTTCAAAGAAAACCTGCTTCCGGCAAGTGGATTAAGTTATGATTTAGGTCCGCATCTCCTTGATCAGGCAATTAGCCTTTTTGGTAAGCCACTAAAGTGGATTAAAACACTTGGAACCTTTCGCCCCCATTCTTTGGTTGACGATTTCGTGCACATTCACCTGTTTTATCCTGAGGGCCTAAACGTTTTTATTACAGGAAGTTTACTCACAGCACATCCGCTGCCTTCTTTTGTGCTTCATGGAAGTAATGGAACTTATATTAAAGACCGAACAGATATACAGGAAGATCAGCTAAATCAGGAAATGTCTCCTACTGATAAAAATTACGGAATCGAACCCGACGGAAAGGAAGGGATGTTGGCAACCATCGATGCGAATGGGAATAAGACAGTTAAATATAACACGGCTTTAAAGGGGAATTACAGCCGCCTGTTTGATGCCGTTCATGCACAGATTAGATTAGGCGAGCCTTATCCTGTAAAAGAAGAGGATATACTTTGTCAGCTTGAAATACTTGAAGGAGAAGGTGTTAAGCTTTAATTAAATCTTTTACCAATGTGCCCAGAATTTTCAGGCACTGGTCTATTTCTTTGCTAAAAGGCATTCCAAAACTTATTCGCATACAGTTTTTAAATCGTCCATCGGTACTAAAAATCTGGCCAGGTGCAATACTGATGTTGTATTTAAAAGCTGACTTGTAAAGTGTGAAGGCATCTACCTTTGGGTTCATCTCTATCCAAAGAACGTACCCTCCCTTTGGTGCAGATACCTTAGTATCTTCAGGAAAATATTCATTTATAGCTTGCAGATAATGCAGGCACTGTGTGTGTAGTGATTTCCTGAGATTTCGCAAATGCAGATCGAACCGGCCGGTTTCAAAAAATAGCCCAATAGCAGTTTGAGTTGGCGTAGCCGACGAAATGCAGTGAGTAAGTTTGATGTCAACAATCTGCGCTGTAAACCTTCCGGGAATGCACCAGCCAACTCTATAACCGGGAGCCAGGGATTTCGAAACGGACGAACAAAGCATCACTAAGCCGTTTTTGTCATAACTTTTACAGGTGCGCGGTCGTGTTTTCCCAAAATAAAGGTCCCCGTAAATATCATCTTCAATTAAAGGAATTTCATGCTTAGCCAACAATTCAACTAATGCTTTTTTGTTATCATCGCTCATTAGCGATCCAATTGGATTGGCAAAGTTGGTCACAAACAAGCAGGCTTTGATCCGGACCTTTTTCAAAGCATTCTCCAGGTAATCCAAATTTAATCCGCTATCAGGATGGCTGGGAATTTCCAAAACGTTTAGCTCCAAACTTCTTAAGAGTTTAAAAGTGCCAAAATATGCCGGACTCTCAATTGCAACCGTATCTCCCGGATGGGTAACTGCCTTCAGACAAAAAAACAAGGCCTCAATACAACCCTGGGTGGTAACAATATCCTGTTCATTTATCGTTGCTCCCCAATTAAACGCCTGGCGGGCTAGTTGCTTCCGCAGCATTAAATTGCCTTGTATTTCCTCGTAATTAATACAACTTCGAGAACTTTGCCTAACGGCTTCAGCTAAAGCTTTATTAAGCTTGCCTTGCGGGAGCAACTCCATCGCCGGCGCCGCTTGCGAGAAACGAGTGATACCTTCGGTGTTAATCTGACGGAAAACCATCCCAATCATTTCATCAAGACTTACATGTTCGGGTTCTTTTTGTGGGGCAGAGGGGATATGCGTAAGAGATCTTTTTTTTGGGCTATAGCGAACGTAGTAACCAGATTTAGGTCTTGCTTCAATCAATCCCTTAATTTCCAATTGAGTATAGGCTTTAAAGGCTGTACTGATACTTATTCCCTGTTCTTTACTAAGCATTCTTACGGAAATCAGCTTATCTCCGGTTTTAAGAACGCCTTCGGAGATATTTTTTTCGAGTTTTTCGGCAATTCTGGTATAAAGAAACTCTTCGGTAATCATAAATCTGTTATGCTCAAAAATATAAAATCTGAATCTGTTTTTCTTCTGCCTTTCTGTGAATCTTTGTTTTAAAATTCATTAAGCATGAAAGATTTTCAATTATTGTCATACAAGCCGGAGTATAAAATCCACTTTGAAAAGTTAAATAAAGCCTGGCTTGAAAAATATTTTTCAGTGGAAGCTATCGATAAATGGGTGCTTGAGAATCCGGAAGAGGCAATTTTAAAAGATGGAGGCAAGATCTTTTTTGTTTCCCTTAATGATAAAATTATTGGTACGGTAGCTTTAATGAAAGTGGCTGACCAGGTGTTCGAACTGACGAAAATGGCAGTTGATGAAAAGTATCAGGGAATTGGTGCCGGTAAGTTTATCTGTTTAGCAGCTATAGATGAAGGGAGAAAATTAGGCGCAAGTAAACTTAATTTGTATTCGCAAACCAATTTAAAACCTGCTATTGGTATTTATAAAAAGTTAGGATTTGTAGAAGTTACTATTGATACGAAATACGCTCGCGCAGATATTAAAATGGAAATTTTATTGAAATAAAAATGAAGAAGATCAGATCATTTCAGGTAGACGCCTTTAGTTCTAGGCCATTTAAAGGTAACCCGGCAGGGGTTTGTTTGTTAGAAGATGAATTGTCAGTAGAAATTATGCAGAGCATCGCAGCCGAGAATAATCTATCAGAAACAGCCTTTTTAGTGAAGAGGGAAGACGGTTTTGATTTGCGGTGGTTTACTCCAACTGTCGAAATTGACCTTTGCGGCCACGGCACGTTAGCTAGTGCACATATCCTTTGGCAGGAAGGAATTCTTCCCCTAGGAGAAATGGCTAAATTTCATACTAAAAGTGGTTTGCTTACAGCGATACAGAACGAGGATTGGATTGAATTAGATTTTCCAGCATCCTTTGAAACACAGCAATCACTACCTCAGGAAGCTTTACAGGCTTTGCAGGTAAAGCCTGTAAATGTCGTTTATTCTCAAACCCGATTTATTGTAGAGTTGGCTTCAGCCGACGAAGTGCTGACGTGTAACCCTGATTTCAAAACCTTGAGAAACTTCGACATGATTGTCCTCACAAGCAAAGGCAATCCATCATCACCTTATGATTTTGTATCGAGAAGCTTTGGTCCTTCTCACGGCATTGACGAAGATCCGGTAACGGGTTCTTCGCATTGCTGCCTCACGCCTTATTGGTCTAAGCGTTTAGGCAAAACAGAGCTATTTGCTTACCAGGCATCGACTAGGGGAGGAGAGGTGAAGGTGAAAGATGTTGGCACGAGGGTGTTATTTTCCGGTCAGGCGATTACGGTTTTCGAAGGGAATTTCCTTTTGCCCGATTAGCTGTGAGATCATCCTGAAAAGTATTCTAAACCTTGTGCTATAAGTTGTTGTTCTATCGATAGAAACCAAAATAACTATCTATGGAAATTTTAAGAAACAACGAGTATACCCCAATTAAAGGGTCTGGCGTAGAATATTATAAGGTTGCTCCCGGTGTTTGGGGAATGAAGATTGTCTTTGTCAATATTTATATAATTGCTTCTGGTGAAAATAAAGGCAATAACTGGGTATTGGTAGATGCAGGACTTAAAGGTTCAGGCCAGAAGATCAAACGAATGGCCGAAGATATTTTCGGACAAGGCACAAAACCCGAAGCTATCATTCTAACTCATGGTCATTTTGATCATGTAGGAGCTATTGATGAGCTTCTTGAGTATTGGGATGCGCCTGTTTTCGCCCATTATCTTGAACTTCCTTATTTAAAAGGTTTATCGGCTTATCCGCCGCCCGATCCTATGGTGGGTGGAGGTTTGATGAGCCTTATGTCCTGGACGTATCCTAAAAAGCCTAAAGATTTAGGTAGCCAGATTCATCGCCTGGCTGCAAATACCGATGCTATTCCGGGCCTACCCGATTGGCAGTATGTTCATGTTCCTGGCCATTCACCCGGTCAGATTGCATTATTCAGAGAGCTGGATCGTACATTGATTTCTGCGGATGCCTTTGTAACCACTAAACAAGAATCAGCATTTTCGGTACTAACACAAAAACATGTACTGTCAGGTCCGCCAAAATACTTCACCACAGATTGGGTTGCTTCCAAGCAATCAGTACAAAAGCTCGCTGATCTGAAACCGAAAGCGGCTGCAACAGGTCATGGCTATCCGATGTATGGGGAAGAGTTAACAAGTTCTTTAAATTATCTTATCGAGAATTTCGAGAGGGACGCAGTGCCTAAATATGGCCGCTATGTTAAGGAGCCTGCTAAATCGAACAAAAATGGTGTTCAATACATTCCAGAACGTGCTAATAATCCCGAGCTTTTGGCGGTTGTTGGAATTATAAGTGCTGTTGCTGCTTTTGCCCTGGTTTGGGGCCTTAGTCGGAAAAAGCAACAAAAGAATGATATAAGTTTAACTGGATTGTTCGAAAAGAGCTTTAGCTAAACACCTAATAAAGCTGCCTCAATAATGAGGCAGCTTTTATTTTAAAGCGAATAGCGCAGAAATGCTGCGATTGGTGTATCCGCTGGCATCTTCTCCTTTTCAAGCATATGCACTTCTCCACCGTTCATCAACGTTTTAATAATAGCCTTATTAATCAGACATTCATCATCCGGCTGTTTCTGATCATGAAGAGTGATATTATTCTCATTCTCATCAAACTTCCCCCAAATGTGTTGGTCTTTTTGAACAAAGAGATCTGAAACCTGAGCAAAGTAAGCGGCCGGGATTACCTCTTGGGGAATAGACGTGGTGAGTTCTTTAGCTGAATTATCGTAATAGTTTTTAAGGGCTTCGTTGCTATATTCCCTAAAATAAGGTGCCAACTTTTCTTTGGCTTTGATATACAGGCTCTGTCTGTCTTCATGTTCAAAATTTCCAGTCAAATTAACTTCAGAGATATGTTTGTAATTGGAGATTTGCTTATAAGAAGCAATCTCATAATCAACTGAAGCCAAGACTAAGGGCACGTGCTGGCTATGAAGAACTTCCGTCCACAAAGTTTGATCGACCTCTTTTAAATATTGCTGTAAATATTCTTCATCATCAGCCAAACCCGAACCGTGACCATGAAAACTTGCGCCAACGGTTGCTCCCGGTCCGGCTGCTGTGCCGGCTCTCCGATGCGTTTGCCTTGCTTCTTTCAGCTCGAAAGGAACAACGTCATCAATTCCGGTCGGAAGTTCCGCTATCTCGAGTTTTTTCATCTCAAACTGATCACCTTCGTAAAATTTACAAGCATGTTTACTCAACACAAGTAAATAAAAGCGGTGTCTTTTTTCCATAACCGGAAGTACTGGCGTTAATAGAAAAGAACTGTTAACTAATATCTCTTCTTTCACAGTGATGGGTAGTTGGTATAGTTTAAAAAAGTTCTCTGCTGCAAATACTGCAAGCCCCTCTAACTGTTTATTCCAAAATTCTTCGTCTCTAATCAATTCTAAAGCAGGGTTTAAAATCGAATCTACCGTTCTTGGATCAAGGCCTTTTGCTGTTAATTCAAGCTTTGCTTTTTGAACATTATTTTTAAATACGAGCGTGTCGTATTTTTCGTTTACTTCAACGCCTGAAGAATGCGTTGGTATGAAAATGCTCACACAGCCTTCTGATTGATAGTTGGCGAGCTCTTTAAATTCTTCTTTTGAAATCACGTCCATACTCTAAGCTTTTAGACTGTTATCATTGGTGTCTTCACCTTTGTGAAGGTTACGATTCTTATGTCTCAAATTTACATTCGCTGATGGCTCATCTTCTCCATCAGTGTATTTCTCTGCTAACTCATTATCAGTTTCTAAATCATTAACTGCAAATGCGTCTTTTAATCCGTGCGTCTCATGTCCGCTGCCAGTAGGCTTCCCTTTCGGCGGAACATATCCTGTTTTCGTTTTTGCCATTTTAGTAGAATTTAGTTGTATAATTAGATTAAGCTTGTTCATGGTATGTTATTAAATCAGATGAGGTCGAAATCAATTCTTCACGAACGATACCTAGGCATCGTGTGAGGCCACAAAGAGCCAGCCCGGACTTTCCACCTCTACCTTCATCAATTCCATACATTTAAATCAGCGGGTAAAAATCTATTTCATAGGATCGAATTAGATAAAATACTGTTAAATAACAACCCTTTACAGGCTAAAGAGTTTTCAAAAATTGGCAAAGTAAAGCACTGGAAGTGAGGTGTTTTTGAATAAATATATTTATGCTAAAAAAGAAGAGTAGGAAATAAGGATTAACTAGCGCCTAGTTTCCTGCTGGCATTCTTATTGTCAGACTTTGCGGTAATATCTGGACAACTATTTCTTTTGTTTTTCCGATGATTTCACCATCGATTTGAAGCGTGGTTTTTTTCGACGTTTGGATTGTCGCCTCCTTGCAGGTATATACATCTACAAATTCGGAAGTTTGCAGACGCCCAATGAACATTTTCCAGGTTATTGAGATTAGATGAATCTTAGGAAAGGGTTTGATTATTACGAGTTCGAACTTTCCATCGTCTATCTGACCTAATGGGTTTATCACGGCGCCTGTACCATATTTTGATGCGTTAGCAACTGTTACTGATACAGCTTTCTTTTTGAAGGATTTATTATCTACCGTGATGTTAAAATGAAAAGCATCGATCAAAAAAAGCTCCTTAAAAAGATGCCGGGCATATGTCCACAAACCTCGTTTAGGATCTTTTTCGAAGCGTTTTACGATACTGGCGTTTAATCCAACATCCCCCAAATGAATACAAATATTCCCGTTGATCTTCAAAAGATCAATGTTTTTGGTTACGCCGTTGCTAATAAGGTCCAGTGCCGCTTCCGGACGATTAGCTATTCCCAATTCTTTTGCCATGCCATTGGCAGAACCCAAAGGAATAATAAGTAATGGGATATCTTTTCCACAAAGAATTTTAGCTAACAAGTTTACCGTGCCGTCGCCGCCAGCTACTGCAACTATATCGGGGCTGTAATTTGATATCTCAGTAAAGATGTTTCTTTCCTCGTTACTACTTTGCAAACGATATATCAGATACTCGAACTGCTGATTTCTCGATTCCTCGGATATAGCAACTTCAAGACGACCACCTTCTCGATTTCCAGAACGGGGATTAACAACGAAGAGAACCTTAAGCATTTGGTTAATATAAATTAAGACTAAAGTTGTTCTTTAACCTCTAGCAGGAATTGCTTTAAACGTTCAAGTGAATCAATCACCTTTTGGTTTTCTTTTACTTCAGATTTATTATTTTTCAAATATTCTCTGGCACCCTGTAATGTAAAGCCCTTATCTTTTACCAGGTGGAAAATAATTTTCAAATTTTCAACGTCTTCCGGGGTAAATAACCTGTTGCCTTTTTTGTTTTTCTTGGGTTGCAGTATTTCGAACTCCTTCTCGTAAAAACGAATTTGAGAAGCATTAACACTAAACATTTCTGTCACTTCACCCATGGTGTAGTAACGCTTTGTTATGTCGCGTTCTTTATAAGGCATGAACAAATATAAGAGGAAATCTCGTTTCGAGTATCAAATTTTTCGGATGGGAAGGGGAGTAGTAGGGGTAAATACTTCGGGCGGTTATTACCGCCCGAAGTTAGGCAGCTTGTATGCCGCTTTGTAAAAAATGAAGAAACGCATGATACTCTGCATTAATCTCTTTCCATAATGCTTCTGCTTCATTCAATAATGAAATTTTATGAAATGCATCGCCACTTAATTCTTTTTCAATTTTTAGATCTAGGTAAATGGTTTCAATATATAAAGTTTCTTCTCCCAATGCCCGAAGGTGATCTGTCGCGTTCATACCTTATCTGTTTTATAATTAACATTTTACAAATTTAATGCCAATAAATTTAGCACTTTGTTTTTTTTGGAAAATATACAAAATACGGTGTCAGCGGTAGTTTCGAATTAAATTAAACAAGATTATTTTGAATAAATATATTTCGATAATATTGCATTTTAATATTGCCCCGAATTATTATGAAATTAATTAACAAGATCACCGTCCTATTTACGATTTGTCTTCTCTTTTGTGCTACCGCTGTTAGTGCTGCCGGTAACCCAATAGATAGCGATCTTAGCAATACAGCGGGTTCAAATTCAGGTAAGAGCCATCTCGATATATATATATTTATCGTGGCCCTGCTGGTTTTGTGTGTTATAGTCCCTTTCTTCGAAAAGAAAAAAGATAGAGCATCTTAATAGAATCTATATTTCAATGCCCTGCAATACTTTGTAAAAAGCATTGTAAACTTTGCGCAGGAGTTGAATATCTGTTACAGACTTTGCAAGTTTTAATTCCAGGAATGGTGCTTTTCCGTCGCCATCATCTAATGTGTATTCAACGATAGAAAATGATAGGGATGGCAAGCTCAATAGCGTAGCTCTTAATTCAGGATCTGCAAATAGGGTAGCGGTTTTATTCTCATCATTGGTTTTAATGATGAACTTTTCGTCGAAATCTTTATAACCCAAAACGATATCCTGCATCCCGAAGATTTTTGCTATTTCATCTTTAAACCCTTCATTGTGGATCGTAAATCGAAAATTGCTGCGGTCATAAATAAATGAGTTGAAGCTTGTAAAGGCAATCGCTTCAAAACCCACTGCATGATTGTTGAAAATGTCCAGGATAATTCTTCGGCCTTGCTGCTCTAAAATTGAATGATACTCCAGCGGATCTGGATCGTTTTTAAAATCAGCAGTTATTATATCCCATAATTGTTCTTCAGTAGGTGCGGATATGATTTTTTCTTCGTTGTCTTCCATCACAGCAATAACTATTGTCGCTTACTTTAGTTTTGATCTTCTTATTTAAGCCCTCATATAATCAGCTTGCCAATTTTTTATAGACTTTTTGATTTCATTGGGAGATAAATTTTCATTAATAGCTTTTTCTGTAAGTCCCAATAATTCTTCATCAGGTGCAAAGCGCAATGAAGCTATTTGACCGAAAGTTAACTTTTGTTCTAGTGGATCAAACCGCTTATTTGTAACTTGATAAAATCTTAATCGCATTTCTAATCGAATTATCCGGTTTTGGTTTCCTAGGGCATAATGCTGGCGAAGCATAAACGAAAGCCAGCCGATCAGGATAAAGGCGGCTACAATCAAGACGTAAATAATTCGGTTTCCTGAGTCAGAGATGTACTGATTTATCGCAATGATTGATAAGAATAATATCACTGGATAAAATATGAAATGGTGCGGATAATAAAACCTTTTGTGATTCGAGTAGTTTTGAGATTCCATGAGGCAATATTAGAGTATTGATTTTATCTTATTATAATTAAAATAATTTATTGATATATGAAATATTTAATAGTACCTTTATATCTTATAAAAATTAATATTTAATACAATGCAACAAGGAACAGTAAAATTTTTTAATGAAACTAAAGGTTTCGGATTTATTACACCTAGCAATGGTGGAAGCGAAATCTTCGTTCATTCTTCAGGCCTAATTGATAACATTCGTGAGAATGATACCGTGAGCTACGATGTAGAGCAAGGTAAAAAAGGCTTAAATGCGGTAAATGTAAAAGTTAGCTAAACAGCACTAGTATATAAATCGTAAAGCATCCGCCCAAAGCGGATGCTTTTTTATTTATACAATTTCGGTTACAACAAAACAGAATTGCCATAAATTGCTTAATGCAGTATGGAGAGCTTTATCATTAATCACGAAGGAAAAGATTATACTATTACGCCAGCACTGCATGAAGGCTTCTTTAAGGTAGGATACGATACTATGTCGGGAATGCTTGCAAAAGACTCTAATGGAGAATGGGCATTTCATCTCGAAAGCTCTGATATGGTTGAATTACCCGCATCAGAGATAGGAGATAAGATTAATTCGTATTTGGAAGAGCAAGATAAACATTCTTAACCCTGAATCAATTCACGCAGCTTACTATTCAATACCAGCTCAAGCGGATTGCCGAAACCCAGTCTTGCACGAAATCTGTCAAAAAATCTCTTTGATTCAATTACTCTAAGTTCATATAATTCGCTCCCGGCTAATTCTTGCGGCCACAAGATATTACTGCAAAAGTCTGTTTTCAAAGCTAATTTAACGCAGATCTCATAACTCAAGAATTGAGACATTTTTTCTAGTGCCTGCTGCATTCCTTCTGCATAAGCTGAGATTTGATAGGTTTCCTCTTCGCTGTAAATAAATACTATAAACCATTCATTCCGATGAAGCGCATGGATAGTTGTGTACTCACCCAATGTTACAATTCTGGAAATATCAAGGTCAATCAGGATTTTCTGATCGACTTCCCAAATGATATGGTTCTGTTCAATGAATACCTTGCCGCAATCTGGTCGTGATGTGAATGCAGACATTAACTACCCTTCTCTAGAAAATTCTTTAATTTATTGCTAGCCTGAAGCCACTCTTCTTTTGCAGAAGCACATTTTGCGGAATACAAATCAGCGGTTTGATTATGTGAGGATTCTTCTTGGAGTTTTAAATAAGCGGCAAATTTTTGCTGGTATTTTTCCTGCAAGTCTTTTAAAGCTAATAGATATTCCATTATCGTTCTAAAGTTCGAAGATACTATTTACCCGAAACAATATTTTTTGAAGCTCGTATATCAAATAAAAAATAGATATGGTTTTAAGATCTGCCTCAAAAAAACTCCCCAAATTTATTTATTATGTGAGAGGGTTCACTATTGCGTTGTTAGTAATTGCAATATTAGGTTTTATAATTGAGTGGCTTAAGCGATTATAAGTAACAGTAGTACCGCCGATCACTAAAATAATTGTTCAATATTTACCTGATCGAGATAAGGTTCTAGTACCCGCACTGCTTTGAAGGGCTTAACACGAATGATCTTATTTTTAATTTCATCGTAAAAAACTTCTGTGTAGAAATTACCAACATTAAATAAGAAGATCAGGTAAGGTTTGGCCTCCCTTTCGCCTAGAAAATCGCCCTTCGAAGCAGTCTCAACCTGCTCATCAATTGAAAGCTTAAAAAAATCATTCAGTTTCATCGTTTGCATACAAGCGTGCTAATAATGTAATAACTTTTAACAGGCTAAAAAGTTCTCTGAAACTTTAGCTGGATTCAGTAGAATCATATCCATTATTTGCTATTCTTCTACTCGCGACCATGTTTCAGTTCGGCCCAAAATACTTAGACCAAAAAAAGATCGTATATTAAGTTTGCTTTGCTCTTTTAGATTCATCTGACCGTTATATGTATTGCCCGATTTTGGATCATAAATTTTACCGTTTGTCCAGAGCCCATCGCCTTTATAGATAAATCCCTTTAACACATCTAGCCCAACTACAGGATTTGATTGTGCTGTTTTTGAAGGATTTTCAATATCAAGTTTAGGCTTTCCGGACGGATCATTAGGTTCTTTTAACCAAATGATTTTACCGAAATACAAATCTCCTCTTTTGTAAATTTCGATTTTACTGTTGCCATGAGCGCTTTGCCATTTGCCGGTTACATCATCAGAACTTTGCGCATTAGCTATGGAGTTGAAAGAAAAAATCAGAAGTAATAAAACCGCTTTCATAATCAATGTAGGTTTCCACGTTATAAATGTTAATTAGGAATACCCAACCAGACGTTTTTTTGTTTTTTTTTTAATCGATGTTTTGACCGTTTAATATTTATATAAGATTTAAGGATTTTAATTAATAACTTAAACGGGTATATAAACAGGTAAATGCTTGCTGGATTTGTATATTGTTTAATGGTTTACAAATCTCTCTAATGGAAGCCACCTTAACCAAGGAAAAACCTTTTGTCAGACTTAGAGCCTTCAGGGCTATTGATGATCCGGAAGCTTGTAGATTATTTTTAGAAGGACATGCCTACGTATTAACCAGTATTGGTATTACAAAAGTTACTTCATCGAAAAACGAGTGGACTACCAATCCCGCTGCCTTTGTTTTGATTGTTGAATCTGTAGATGGTAAAAGGGTTTATGGAGGTGCCAGGGTTCATGTTTCGGGAGGGAGCCAGCCATTGCCAATTGAAGAAGCAACTTGTAAGTTGGACTCAGGAATTACTGATTTGGTTTGGAAATTCGCTCAACAAGGCACAGGTGAACTATGTGGCTTGTGGAATTCGAGAGAAATTGCCGGATACGGTATCGGGAGCATTTTTCTAATTAGGGCCGCTGTTGCAATAGCGCATCAAATAGGATTAAAATCGCTTTTTGCACTTTGTGCTCCCTACACTATTAAGCCGGTTGAATGCTGCGGAATGGAACTCGAAACGAGTATCGGAAATCAGGGGACTTTCTACTATCCGAAATTGGATCTTCTTGCTACTACAATGATTTTGAAAGACGTAGAAATATTGAGCAAGGCTCAAGAGGAAGATCGAGATGCTATTTTTAAATTAAGAAAAGAGCCTGATGTGGTTCGGGTTGAAGAATTGAGGAAAAAAAAGATTACAATCCATTATCAAACTGCAATTTTTCAACTCGATAAATGGGATTTGAACAAGACTATCGCAAATACCAACATAACACCATGTAATGATAATTTAAAGCAGACTGATCCTGATTTTCTTTAATTAAATCCAACAAATAAAATTTAAATTTCGTATACCTCAGCTTATTACTCTATCAACGCCTAATGAAAACTTTTGCCGAACTATTGGCAAGTACCCAAACTTTAAACTCTTCTTACTCACCTGTAATGCTCAGGTTAAGTAAAGAAGATGATTTGCGGACTTTTGAAAATCTATTTGAGAAGGGAGATATTGCCTTTGTCCACGATGCGATTTTAAGCCAATTAAAGGAATTGATTAAAACTCATCATCCGTCAGTAAAAATCGCGGAAGATCAATATTGCGAACTCATTAATTCCCATTTGAACGGTATTGAGATCAACAATTATGGGGTTTGGGCTTATTATCCCTGGAACAGAAGGATTGTTCACATTCTTGATGAGGATGAATTTATTGCTGTAAGAACCAATCGGAACCGAAATAAAATAACTACCGAGGAGCAAAGTGTTCTTAAGTCAAAAAAAATTGGAGTAATAGGTTTATCGGTGGGTCAATCTATTGCTGCAACTCTTGCAACAGAGCGCACATGCGGAGAAATCAGACTGGCAGATTTTGACACAGTAGAGTTAAGTAATCTAAATCGGATAAGGACCGGGGTTCAAAACCTCGAATCAAATAAGGCTGTAATTGCAGCAAGAGAAATCATGGAAATTGATCCTTTTATAAAAGTTAAAATTTTTACTGATGGCCTTACACAAGGCAATATGGCAGCTTTTCTTCAGGAGGATGGATGTCTTGACTTATTGGTAGAAGTTTGTGATGGACTTGAAACCAAATTAAAAAGTAGATTCGAGGCTCGAAGATTAAAGATACCTGTAGTAATGGACACAAATGACAGGGGAATGCTTGATGTTGAACGTTTCGATCTGGAACCTTACAGAAGCATTCTTCATGGAAAATTAGACGCTTTTACTGATAATGATTCAATAACCATTACGGATCAAAATCGTAGACAAATATTAATGTCTATTTTATCTTTTGATTCCTTATCAAATCGAATGAAACTTTCTATGACGGAAATTGGGAAATCAATAAATGCCTGGCCTCAACTTGCTTCATCTGTTGTTTTAGGCGGAGCAATAACTACCGAAATTGCAAGGCGTATTTTGCTCAATCAACATCATCATTCAGGAAGATATTATGTCGATTTAGAAGAAATTTTCGACCATACTACAACTTAATTAATTATGTAATACCAAGATCCTAACAAACATCTAACCCTTATGAATTTTCCAAAATTAGCAATCATTCTGACCTTTTTTTTCTGTCTGAATGGTGTACTAAAAGCACAAAATAGTATCTACACGAAAGCAGCATTAGATCAAAAGTATATAAAGAAAGATCTGTATGTGTTTCAAGACTCCACTGGGAAACTAAGCTTTTCGCAAGTGAGAAATCTTACAAACAGCTTTAAACCTACCAATTCTAATGTTCCAAATTTGGGAATTAGCAGAAATAATAATTGGCTGAAATTTAAACTAACTAACAATAGCGACATACAAAATTTCATATTGAATCTTTCAAACCCAATTATAGATAATGTAAGTCTTTATACTGTTAAAGGTGGGAAAGTAGATAGTACAACTTATACCAATTACAACCCATTAAGTGATCGGAATTTTAAACATCAATTCTATTTGTTTCCAATTTCACTGTCAAATGGTGAATCGATTGAATGTTACCTGAAACTAAGAAGTGGTCAGCAGATTCTGGCACCTATAACTTTAATCAGCGATAAAAATATCATAACTACCATAAGCGACGCCGATACCCGCGCAGGTTTGTATCTGGGAATTATGCTGGTAATGTTTATGTATAATCTGTTTATCTACTTTACTGTACGAGATAAAGATTATATTGTTTATT
>DASWMZ010000116.1:0-6060 GCA_036399495.1 Pedobacter sp. | reverse complement strand
ACCCTTGTCATTGCCACCAGAAAGATAAAGCGCAGGGAATCTCCTGTTATTTGACTGATGCTTCGAAAAGGTCTTCGGCTAGTGCTTCCAAACAGTGCAAAAAAAAAACCGTCCCATAATTGCTTATGAGACGGCCTCTTTACTAGGTAGATGTAAATGATATATGTTGATCAGGCAACCAGTAGGTCTTTATCCTGGTTTAAGCCTGGGTTGTTGCTTAAAAATTTGCCGTTTCCAGCTTTGAATTGTTTCAGATCATATTTAAGAATCGCTCTCAATTCTTTATCATATTGCTTCAAAAGATTTTCAGTTAAGTCTATATTTTTTTTCATAACAATCGTTTTTATACTAGGACTTATACCAAGATTATGCCAATCGACACAGCTTAGAATTTCGCGAAGATTTAGACTAAGATTGTATTTTTTTTAGGTCAGCCGATGTGTGATTTTTATCGCTTTGTATTAGAATGAGTATCGGCACGTTATTCATTTTCCCAGTTCATTTAAAAATTATTCTAAATTTGAATTTATTAATGAAATTCCTTTTTCCAGGTTTTCTATTTGCACTATTCTCAATTGCCATCCCGGTAATTATTCACCTTTTCAATTTTAGGAAATTCAAGAAAGTTTACTTTAGTAACGTAGCTTTCTTAAAGGAAATTCAACATCAAACATCTTCGAGCCGAAATCTAAAAAATCTGCTTCTACTGTTTTTTAGAATCATGGCCCTGGTCTTTTTAGTGCTTGCTTTTGCCCAGCCTTATATTCCCGATAAAAACTCACAAAACAATTCCTTTAAGCCCCAAGCGGTGAGTATCTATATCGATAATTCTTACAGCATGGAAACCCTAAATAAAGAGGGGACTTTGCTCGACGAGGCAAAGAGGCGCTCAAAAGAAATCGCGTCGGCCTATGGCCCTAATACAAAGTTTCAATTATTAACTAACGATTTCGAAGGCAAGCACCAGCGATTTGTATCTGCCGAAGATTTCGTGGAAGCGGTAGAGGCGGTTAAAATCAGTGCTTTAAACCGAACTATAGATCAGGTGATCACACGTCAAAAGGATATTTATTCGGGGGAACCCAACGCAGAAAAAACGAGTTACCTGATATCCGACTTTCAAAAAAACTTTTTAAACTCTCAAAACATAAGATCCGACTCTGGCGCAAACCTTCGATTGGTATTGTTGAAAGCAAATGCATTGGCAAACATTTCAGTCGATTCAGTTTGGTTTACGTCGCCCGTACACCGTGTTAGTGAAACTGAGCGACTTGTGGTACAGCTGAAAAATAATTCGGACAAGCGGGCTGAAAACATCTCCTTTAAAATAGCTATAGATGGTAAACCGAAAGGCTTAGGAAGCTTAACGATTGAGGCCCGGGCTACCGCGAAGGATACGATCTCGTTTAGCGGATTAACAGCCGGCTGGAAAAGGGGAGAAGTGACAATTACGGATTACCCGGTTATTTTCGATGATCAATTCTACTTTACGTTTAACGTGCGAAAGCAGATGCCGGTGCTTGCCATCAACGAACAGTCGGAGAACCCATATATCAATGCCTTGTATCGCGCCGAACCATTTTTCAACTTTAAGAATATTTCGGCAGGTAACATTAACTACGCAGGGTTACCAAGCTATCCGCTCCTTATTTTGACCGGCACCAATAATATATCAGCGGCACTTTCCTCCCAATTTAAAGCATATGTTCAAAATGGCGGTAACCTGATGATTTTCCCTTCATTGGAGGAAAACCTGATCGGTTTAACCGTACTAACCCAAACGTTAGGGACTGATATTCCGCGTGGCTTACTATCGCAGGAAACTAAAGTCACCGCTATTAATTTACAGCACCCTATGTTTAAAGGTGTTTTTTCAAAGGTTCCGAACAAGATGGATTTACCGGTCGCCAAAAAAATCATACAGTATTCGAATACGCGCCGTATGAGAAAGCAGCAAATTTTGCAAACGCCCGGCGGTGGAAGTTTTTTAAGCCAGTTTTCGATTGGGAAGGGGAAGGTTTATTTATCGGCAGTTTCACTAAGCGAAGAGTCGAGTAATTTTGTGAGGCATTCGGTATTCGTTCCAATTATGTATCAATCTGCATTTCTAAGCTTACGCGATAATAGATTGTTTTACACGTTGGGTAAGGATCAATATCTGGAAATTAACAAAGTCACCCTTTCGGCAAATCAAACTTTGAAACTGAAAAATGGAAACTTTGAAGCCATTCCGGATATGCGATCTTCAGAAAATGGAACACGTTTATTTATTTCCGATCAGATTAAAGAGAAGGGGGTTTTTAATGTGCTCAAGGGAGATAGTACTTTATCTGCGGTAGCTTTTAATGATAATCGTATCGAGTCTGATTTAAGTTATTATGATAAAGGGGAGTTGGGCCAAAAATTTCCTCAAAAAGGCGTCGAAATATTTAATCCTGGTAAGGGATCAATCCAGAACGCCGTAAAAGCTATAAATAATGGGATTCAATTGTGGAAACTTTGCCTAATTTTAGCACTGGTTTTCCTTGCAGCAGAAGTATTGCTGATTAGGCTTTATAAAACCCGAGAATCAAAACTTAAAATTTGATGAAACCAATACTTATCCGTTCGGTAACCATCCTTCATCCTGCTTCAAAATTTCATAATAAAATTGCCGATGTGGTAATAGCTAACGGCAAGTTCGAACAGATTGCTAATAAAATTGACGCTAAGAACGATGTAGTATTAATTGACGGAGCCGGTAAGTATTTATCACCAGGTTTCTTTGATCTTAACGCAAATTTCGGGGAGCCGGGCCTTGAAACTAAAGAAGATTTAGTAAGTGGTACAGCCGCGGCTATTGCCGGAGGATTTACGGGAGTAGCTGTTCAACCGGCAACTAATCCGGTTATACATTCCAAATCAGAAGTTTCTTACATCGTTAACCGGACAAAAAATTTCTTAGTTGAGGTGCATCCGGTAGGCTGCGTGTCGCAAAATAGAGATGGTGTTGATCTTGCAGAACTATACGATATGCGCATGTCGGGTGCGATTGCATTTAGCGATGGAACCCGCCCGGTAAGTGACTCCGGATTGATGAGCAGAGCCTTACTTTATGCAAAAGGTTTTGATGGTTTAATTTTTTCCTTTCCGGAGGATACATCGATCGCCGGCAAAGGCAAAATGAATGAAGGGATTGTAAGTACTTATTTAGGGATGAAGGGAATTCCGGCTTTAGCGGAAGAAGTTCATATTTCCCGGGATTTATACCTGGCCGAATACAATGATTGTCCGGTTCATTTTAGCACGATAAGTTCTGCAAACAGTGTAGAATTGATCCGAAAGGCAAAGAAAAAAGGATTAAAAGTTAGTTGCGATGTTGCTGCTCATCATCTGGTTCTAACCGATGACGCGTTGAACGATTTCGATAGCAACTACAAAGTAAAGCCGCCCTTACGTACGTCAGATGATGTATCAGCCTTATTAAAGGGTTTAAAAGATGGAACGATTGACGCCATTGTATCTCAGCATACTCCGCATGAAATTGAGTTTAAGGAAGTGGAGTTTGAAATAGCATCATTTGGGATTATCGGTTTACAAACTGTATTACCCCTGGCGTTGAAGGCAGAGATTTCACCCGAAATGCTCGTAGAAAAGTTAGCGATTAATCCCCGGAAGGTATTGAATGTACCTGTTCCCGGTTTTGAAGAAGGTGAAAAGGCCAACTTTGTATTATTTGATGTTAACGCGGAATGGATTTTTGATTCAAAAACAAATAAGTCCAAATCCTCAAATTCGCCGTTTATAAATAGTACTTTAAAAGGTAAGGTGTTGTTAGCCTATAACAACGGGCAGGTATTTAATAATAGTTAAAATGGATAAGCAGGTAGAAAAGGCCATTAAGGCATCACTGAAAAGGTTTTCGGAAATAAATGGTTCTGGTGTTTCGGAATTTGAAAGACGGGTTGTTCATGTTTTTAATCTTGAAGCGCCATTTATGGAAAAGATTGCTTTAATGGATGAAGCGTTTGACGATGAACCTAAATTGGAGCTTCTTAGAGAAATATTTTTCGACCTGATCATGATCAATTTCTTTTCCGAAGATGTGAAGAAACTTGAAGAAGATTATCTTGACTCAAAAGAGTGGGAAGATATTGAAGAAGAAACGATTGACCGTGGTACAGAGCTTTTAAATGTTCTTTTATACATCAGAGAATGTCACGATGAAGATATCGAGCCCGAGCTGGACGATTTCTTAAAGGAATTTTTATTGGTTGAGGAGGATGAGTTTCAGGATGAACATCGCATTTACGAAGATGTAATTGCGAACCAGATTCTTATGGAATCAAGTATAGAGGAAATTGCAAAGGTTTCTAATCAGCTTCCTGACCAGTCTGAGTTAAAGGATCTTTTTTATCCCATAATGTCGTTCTTTTACCAACCCGAACCTGATAAAGACGAGATTGAAACTTTCGCTAAAAATAGCGTCGATGCAGAGTTTGATGCCCCGGTGTATTCACTGCTTACATCGTTCAACCAGCTGTAATTAATGGCCGACGGTTTAAAGGAAATCAGAAAAGATGCCTTCTTAAACGGTTTAATTCTTGGGCTTATCTTAATGCTCATTGATATCGCAGAGCTGCACGCTTTCGCGTATAGTCATTCAACCATTTTTATAATGTCTGTTTATATTCTGAATTCTATCCTGATGCCTTTAGCCGCAGTTATTATCTTGATTACAAAGTTGAGAACTAAAATTGGGGGCTACTGGACATTAAGGCAGGCAACTTCCGGCATATTTATCACCTTTATTACCGCTTATTTAAGCTCTTCTTTCGGATTGCTTCTAAGCTTTGAAATTATTCCATCTAGCATAAATCTTGCAGCAAAGACAAATTTCATTGATGCGATTCGTACATTATTGGAAAATATTAAAGCCCCTCAACAGAAAATAAATGATACAGTTAAATCTATCGGAGAAAGATTTGATGCGACTGACGCGATTAATGTGAGTTCTATTTTTACAAACCTGATTTTTTTAGTAATTATACTTTTTGTAGCGGCCTTTCTGTTTGCCGGAATCTTTAAGAGAGAATCAACAAACAGTGTAACCTGATAAATTTTATTCTCAAGTTCTAAATGAATATTTCTGTAGTTGTACCTCTTTATAACGAAGCCGAATCCTTACCCGAACTGGTAGAATGGAACTGCCGTGTAATGCAGGAAAACGGCTATTCGTTTGAAATTATTCTGATTGATGATGGCAGTAATGATGAGTCTTGGGAGGTAATTGAGCAGCTGAAATCTAAATATCCGGGAGTTAAAGGAATCAAATTCAGGAGAAATTATGGCAAATCTGCGGCACTAAATATCGGCTTTGCCGAAGCACAGGGTGATGTAGTGATAACCATGGACGCGGACTTACAAGACAGTCCGGATGAGATTCCTGAATTATACCGCAAGATAACACAGGAAAAATATGATCTGGTGTCGGGTTGGAAAAAGAAGCGACACGATCCCTTGAGCAAAACGCTGCCTACCAAGTTGTTTAACTCGGCTACCAGGAGCATGTCGGGCATTCACAATCTGCACGACTTTAACTGCGGCTTAAAGGCTTATCGCAAAGATGTGGTTAAAAATATTGAGGTTTATGGGGAGATGCATCGCTATATTCCGGTTTTGGCCAAATGGGCGGGGTTTAAAAAGATAACAGAGCAGGAAGTAGAGCATCGCCCAAGAAAATACGGAACGACAAAGTTTGGAATGAGCCGCTTCGTAAATGGTTTTCTCGATCTGCTTTCTATCTTTTTCGTTGGAAAATTTGGAAAACGCCCGATGCACTTCTTCGGTACCATGGGCGTATTAAGTTTCCTTACGGGATTGATTATGACGATCTGGCTTATCGCAGATAAACTCATCGCCATTTCGCAAAATTTAAAGTATCGTAACGCTACCGATCAGCCTCTGTTTTATATTGCCCTGGTTGCTATCATTGTTGGTTTTCAACTTTTCCTGACAGGCTTTGTGGCCGAACTGGTTTCAAGGAATTCTACTGAGCGGAATAATTATCAAATAGAGAAG
>DASWMZ010000115.1:0-16307 GCA_036399495.1 Pedobacter sp. | reverse complement strand
GCGCAACAGCTTTATCATGACTTTGCGAAAGATATGCCCGTGATAGACTATCATAACCATTTGCCGCCAGAACAAATTGCAAATGATATTAATTTCGAAAATATAAGTCAAGCCTGGCTATATGGCGATCATTATAAATGGCGAGCAATGCGTGCTAATGGCATTGACGAAGCCTATATTACCGGTAATAATAGCGACTCCGAAAAATTTCAAAAATGGGCAGAAACCGTCCCGTACACCCTGCGAAATCCGTTATATCACTGGACTCATCTGGAGCTCCAGCGGTATTTCAATATCAATGATATCCTTGATCGTAAATCTGCAGGAAACATCTATGATCAATGTACTGAGAAGCTTCAAACGAAAGAATTTTCGGTAAAAGGATTGTTAAAAAGCCGGAAGGTAGAGGCAGTTTGCACAACAGACGATCCAATCGATTCATTAGAATGGCATCAAAAATTAGAAAAAGATGGAAGTGATATCATCGTTCGCCCCGCATACCGCCCTGATAAAGCGATGGCGGCTGAGAATATTGCAGTTTTGAACGAATACATCGGTAAGCTTGAAGCAGTTACTGATATGAATATCGTTGATTTCGATACTTATCTTTCAGCACTTAAAAAACGACACGATTATTTCGCTGCTAATGGTTGTAGTATTTCTGACCACGGTTTAGAGCAGATCTATGCTGAGGATTATACAGATGAAGAGATCAAAACGATCTTTGCCAAAATCCGTGCTAACAGAGAAGTTACCCGCCAGGAAGTATTAAAGTTTAAATCGTCAATGCTGGTTCATTTTGCCTTTTGGGATCATGAAAAAGGATGGGTACAGCAGTACCATCTGGGTGCATTACGAAATAATAATACCCGCATGCTGTCAATTTTAGGTCCCGATACCGGCTGGGATTCGATTGGTGATTTTAGCCAGGGCAGACAGTTATCCAAGTTTTTAAATAGATTGGATACGGAAGATAGGTTGGCGAAAACAATTATCTACAACCTAAACCCAGCCGATAACGAACTGTTTGCTGCGATGATTGGAAACTTTAATGACGGTACGGTAGCAGGTAAAGTTCAGTGGGGTTCCGGCTGGTGGTTTCTTGACCAGAAAGATGGCATGACTAAACAGTTAAATGCGCTCTCGAATATGGGCTTACTCAGCAAATTTGTAGGAATGCTAACAGACTCGAGAAGCTTTCTTTCTTTCCCGCGTCACGAATATTTCAGAAGAATACTTTGTAATCTGTTTGGTGATGATGTCGAAAATGGAGAATTGCCTGCAGATATAAAATGGTTGGGAAAGGTGGTCCAGGATATTTGTTACTATAATGCTAAAAACTATTTCAGCTTGTGAAAGGTAAAGTTTTAAGTTTTGGAGAGTTACTCTTGCGAATTTCTCCCTCACCGGCGGAAAAGCAGCCCTTTACATCTTACATAGGTGGCGCAGAGGTGAATACTGCGAGTGCTTTAGCTCAATGGGGTGTACCAACAGCATACTTTACTGCACTTCCTGATAACTTTGTATCAGAAAATATTATTTCACACTTGCAGTCTTTCGGTATCGACACCTCCGCAATAAAACTCTTTGGTGATCGCCAAGGCATTTATTACCTGGCCCAGGGTGCAGATTTGAAAAGTAGTGTGGTGTATGATCGTACCGGTTCATCTTTCGCTAATCTGACAAGAGGAATAATCGATTGGGATGCCGTTTTAGAGGGAGTTTGTTGGTTAAATATGTCGGCTATAAGTCCAGCAATAAATGCTGCCGTGGCAGATGTTTGCCTCGAAGCATTAGAAGCCGCATCACAGAAAAATATAACCATATCAATTGATTTAAATTACCGGTCCAGGTTGTGGAAGTATGGTAAAGAGCCAATCGATATCATGCCCGCATTGGTTCAGTATTGCGATGTAATTATGGGGAACATCTGGGCCGCAAATACGATGCTTGGAATCACTGTGGAACCCAACATACCTGAAACTTTTGGCAAAAATGAATACCTTCAACTTGCCCATACAAGCTCAGTAGAATTGGTTAAAAAATTCCCAAGATGTAAACATGTGGGATACACATTTCGATTTGATCAGGATGCACAGGATGTTAGATATTATTCAAGCTTATATTCAGGAGGCGGCCAATACAGCTCTTCAGAATATAAAACAAATAAAATTGTCGATCGCTCCGGAAGCGGCGACTGTTTTATGGCAGGATTAATTTACGGGTTCTATAACCAGCATCCTCCACAGGATATTGTCAATTTTGCTACAGCGGCGGCTTTTGGGAAACTGCATGAAAAAGGTGACTCTACTCAAATGGATGTAGGTTCGGTTAAAAGCATTCACCAAGATCAAGATTCAAAAGTAATTTAAATGGAACAAGCTGAAATTTTGAAACTGATAGAGGAGCAGGGGTTGCTCCCGCTTTATTTCAATGAAGATAAGGAAGTTAGTATCAATATACTTCGAGCGTTATACAATGCAGGCATTCGTACGGTCGAATATACCAACCGGGGTGAAGCCGCATTGAGGAACTTTGCCGAATTAAAACGTATGTGCGAAACCGAGCTTAAAGGCATGATTATCGGCATTGGAACTATAAAAAATGCTGAATCGGCGCAATCTTTTATTGACAAGGGCGCAGATTATATTATTAGTCCGGGTTTGATCGAAGATGTGGCAATAATTGCTGATAATAACGCCATGCTGTGGGTGCCCGGGTGTATGACACCAACAGAAATTATTAAAGCAGAAGGCCTTGGTGCTAAACTAGTAAAGTTATTTCCTGGAAACATGTTGGGCCCGACATTTTTATCCGGGATTAAACCGCTTTTTCCGAATGTACGTTTCATGCCAACAGGTGGCGTAGAGCTTAATAAAGAAAACCTAACTGCCTGGTTTAGGGCCGGCGTTTTTGCCGTGGGTTTTGGAAGCAATCTCATCAGCAAAGAAATTATGCAAAATAAACAATATGAATTGCTTACACAAAATACCCTTGAAGCATTACGTATTGTCCAATCATCCAAATAAAAAATGAACTTAGAAAAAATTGGCAAATATCGTTGGACAATATGTGGCCTGATATTTTTTGCAACTACAGTTAATTATCTTGATAGGGCCGTAATAAGTTTATTAAAGCCTTACCTGGCTGCTGCATTCCATTGGGATGCCGTTGAGGAAGCAGCTAATTACACTGACATTGAGATTGCTTTTAAGGTTGCTTATGCCTTTGGGTTATTATTTGCGGGTAAGGTTATCGATATCCTTGGAACAAAAATAGGTTATGCCTTAGCCACCGCATTATGGAGTGTCGCGGCGGTTTGCCACGCCTTTGCCACCGGAACAGCTGGTTTCGCTATCGCGAGAGTGTTTCTGGGGATTACCGAAGCCGGAAACTTTCCTGCTGCTATTAAGGCTACAGCAGAATGGTTCCCTAAAAAAGAGCGAGCTTTTGCAACGGGTATCTTTAACTCCGGTTCAAATATTGGGGCCATTATTGCACCTTTAACTGTTCCTTTTATAGCAGAAATGTGGGGCTGGCAGTGGGCATTTATCATCACCGGAATGGTTGGTTTCATCTGGCTTGTATTGTGGTTTATCTTTTACGAAGTACCTGCAAAGCAAAAGCGGCTTTCTGAAGAAGAGTTCAACTACATCCACAGTGATAAGGATACCATTGTTGAAGGTGCAAGTGACGAATCAAATACTGCAAAGGTATCTTGGGGTAAGCTTTTGACCTTTAAACAAACTTGGGCATTTGCAATCGGCAAATTTCTTACTGATCCAATCTGGTGGTTCTACCTTTTTTGGTTACCCGATTTTCTTAAAAAACAGTATGGGTTAAGTAACACTGAATTGGCCCTCCCTACTGCGGTAGTCTACATTATTTCAAGCATAGGAAGCGTTGGAGGAGGTTATTTGCCAATGAGATTTATCAACAATGGAATGCCTGTATTTAAGGCCAGAAAAACATCCATGCTTATTTATGCTTTCTTAGTCCTTCCTATTGTGTTTGCGCAGGTTTTAGGAGAAATCGATATGTGGCTTGCAGTTGGCGTTATCGGCTTGGCAGCAGCAGCACACCAGGCCTGGAGCGCGAATATTTTCACAACAGTTTCAGACATGTTCCCAAAAAAGACGACAGGCTCGGTAACCGGTATTGGTGGAATGTTCGGCGGCTTGGGGGGTATCTTATTATCGGCCCTCGTTCAAAAGAGAATGTTTGTACATTATGCAGAAATCGGCCAAATTGAAACTGGCTACTATATCATGTTCTTTATTTGCGGAGCAGCTTACTTACTAGCATGGTTTATTATGCATCTTTTAGTTCCGAAAATGAAACCTATTAACGTGGATCAGGCGTAAGAAATTAGCTGTTTATCGCGCGTGCGGCCCAATAGCTGACTTTGTTGGTTCACATCTGCAATTAAAGCCACAGCGTGCCCCCGCTCGCAATACTTTCGCTGTATGTGTATTCGCAACCTCTTCATCACGTCCGATGACCCCCTATAAACTGCGCCAGCCTGCGCTATGCTTTTAGTAAACCCATGGCCTAAAACTCCGGTTGCACCGATACTATACAACTTTATCTTTCAATTAAAATTGATTTTGATAAGTTATATGTGTATAAATTAAGCAGATATACTGAATAGATTTTGTGTGCAGCAATTTTACTCTCAAATGAGGTTTCCATTAAACATTTATGGTCTTTACTGCGCATGCAAATCGTCTAAATATTTATAAAAAAAGCAATGCATACTGCCATTACTGAATCCTACAAAAATTATTAAAAGAATTTAAAGAAATATTTCTACTTTGAGCACCACAATTTTATGTATTGCGATTACTGATAAGAGTCGAACAAATAACCTTATAAATTTATAATCCTTATATGAATACACATTCACTAGACACTAAAGATTACATTGTCTTTTTTATTTACTTCATTATTGTGGCAGGCTACGGTTTGTACATTTATAATAAGAAAAAATCAGAGAGCAGTGGTTCTAAAGATTACTTCCTTGCCGAAGGTTCCCTAACCTGGTGGGCAATTGGAGCTTCGCTAATTGCTTCAAATATCTCTGCAGAACAATTTATTGGGATGAGTGGCTCGGGCTTTAAAATGGGTTTGGCAATTGCTACTTACGAGCTAATGGCCGCTCTGACTTTGGTAATTGTTGCGGTATTTTTTATTCCGGTATATCTTAAAAATAAGATTTTTACCATGCCGCAATTTTTGCATCAACGATACAATGGAACAGTAGCAATGATTATGGCCGTATTCTGGTTGTTGCTATATGTGGTTGTTAACTTAACTTCTATACTTTACTTAGGTGCACTCGCAATCAATAGTATCTCTGGGTTAAATCTAACCGCGTGTATGTATGCGTTAGCCATCTTCGCCATCATCATTACATTGGGAGGAATGAAAGTTATAGGTTACACCGATGTTATCCAGGTATTTTTCTTAATACTTGGAGGTTTAGCTACCACCTATCTCGCATTAAACCTTGTTTCAGATCATTACGGCTCGACTGGGGTAATTAACGGTTATAAGCTGATGGTTGATAAGGCCGGGGATCACTTCGATATGGTATTAGATCGGGGTAATCCTAATTATATCGACTTACCGGGATTAACAATTTTAATTGGTGGTATGTGGATTGTAAATCTTAATTACTGGGGATGCAATCAATATATTACTCAACGTGCCCTCGGTGCCGACCTTAAAACAGCTCGGGGCGGTATTTTATTTGCAGCGTTTTTAAAATTATTAATGCCTGTAATTGTAGTATTACCAGGAATTGCAGCTTGGGTATTATATAGAGAAGGTGCTGGAAGCTTCCAGACAGACATGGTTCATAACGGAGAGCTTAACCCTGACAGAGCTTATCCCGTTCTACTTAATCTTCTTCCAACGGGGTTAAAAGGACTGTCATTCGCAGCTCTTACGGCTGCTGTAGTGGCATCGCTTGCGGGTAAAGCAAACAGTATTGCAACAATTTTTACTTTAGATATTTACAAAAAACTATTTAACACTGAAGCAAGTGAAAAAAGCTTGGTAACTACAGGAAAGATCACAGTAATTGTATCGATGATTCTGGCTGTAATTATAGCGCCCCATTTAGGTATTGATAAAAAAGGTGGATTCCAATATATTCAGGAATACACAGGCTTTGTTTCTCCAGGTATTTTCGCGATGTTTATTTTAGGATTTTTCTGGAAAAAAACAACTTCAAACGCGGCTTTATTTGCAACAATAGGTGGTTTCTTACTTTCCCTATTGCTTAAATTCTTACCAGGATGGACTGATCTTTCTTTCCTTGCACCATTTGGTTTTGCAACAGAAGTAAATGGAGTTTACGAAATTCCTTTCTTAGACCGTATGGGATTTGTATTCCTGTTCTGTGTGATAGGGATGTATATTATCAGTATGATTGAGAACAGTAAAGGCTTACGCCCAACCGGTTTGGAAGTCGATACTTCAATGTTCAAAACCACTACAGGTTTTGCAGTTGGCGCAATTATAATTGTAGGTATATTGGCTGCTATATACGGTATTTACTGGTAGATTGTAATAAGATTAAACAAGAAAGGCTCCATTCATAGCGAATGGAGCCTTTCTTGTTATGAATAATGCTTATTACATATCAAACATCACAAATCCGTACGGCCTTTTTCAAGGAAGCCAATTTGTCTTTTTTTAGTGGCACGAATTCCGGCGCTACATATCCTTTAAATCCTGTAGCCTTTATTGCTCGCATGATTGCCGGATAATAAAGTTCCTGGGTATATCTGGTTCGTTCCGACCAGGCACGCCAGCCGTATGATAATGTGCGATGTATTGATGATTATTTCTTAGCGTATTAATTACATCTCCTTCATCAACTTGCATGTGCTAGATATCGTACAGTAACTTAAAATTACCAGAGCCAATTCGCTTTACAAGCTCAACACCCAAGGGGTTTTATCGCATTGGTAATCGGGATGATCTAATCTACTATTAAGTAATTCCATTACAATAATCACCTGATGCTTTTCGGCAGAAGCCATGATTTGATTTAAACCTGCCGCACAATTTTGCAATCCTGTTTCGTCATCAATACCGTTTCGGTTGCCACTAAAACAATTCAGGTTTTGATAACCTGCTTTAGCAACTAATGGAATCATTTTAAGATAATTCTCGATAAGCGTTTGATGATACGCTGTACGATTCCAGCCTTCTGTAAAAGAAATTTCAGCTCCGTTGCACATGGAAGAATACAATCCATGTTTCTTCAGGATTGGCCAATCATCAGGCTCGGCCAAATCAATAGCTTTCATTCCAATCTTTTTTGATTCTATACAAAGTTCTTCAAGTAAAAGGTTGTTAAAGCACCAACGACAAACAGCATGATTAATATTTCCTTTAAGCTTTACTTCTTTCTGCATGTGATCTTATTCTGCTTGATTATTTATGGCTTAAGACGCAAGTAATTTCTTCGTTATAAATTTAAACACCCTCTTAAACCCGAAATTAATAATATTTTTGCCCTAGAATATATTATTCAATTACATAAACCTCATTTTTATGAACCTCAAAAAACACCTTTTAGCTTGCCTCGGTTTAGGTTTGTTAGCTATTCATGCATCAGCACAAATTCCCGGGGAGCCTAAATACACAGCCGAGCTAACAGAGTTCTGGAATCCGGAAGTGCCTGTGGTTACTCCTGGAAGGATTGCTGAAATGACAGCACCTCCTGCCGATGCGATCGTTTTATTCAACGGAACTGATTTGTCGAAATGGAAAGACTCAAAAGGTAGTGATGCGAAGTGGACAGTAAAAAACGGGGTATTCACGGTTAAAAAAGGAACCGGAGACATTAGTACCAAGCAGGAATTCAATGATTTCCAGTTGCATATTGAGTGGTCTGTTCCAAAGAATATTACAGGTAAAGGGCAGCTTCGTGGAAATAGCGGAATTTTCCTGCAAGGAATTTACGAGGTGCAGGTTTTAGATAGTTACAACAACCGCACTTACGCAAACGGTCAGGCGGGAAGTATTTACAAACAAGCACCACCGTTAAAAAATGCAATGCGTCCTCCGGGTGAGTGGAATGTTTACGACATTATTTACACAGCCCCGCGTTTTAAAGAGAGCGGCACGCTATTTACACCTGCTTACGTCACGGTAATCCATAATGGGGTATTAATCCATAATAACTTACAAATAAGAGGAGATACTCCTTACATCGGTTTGCCCAAATATACACCACATGGAAAAGGTCCCATTTCATTACAGGATCACGGCGATCCAAGTGAGCCGCTAAGCTTTAGAAATATTTGGATAAGAGAGTTGTAAGTAAAATTTAAGATAAACGGCCCGTGTATGTCGGGCCGTTTATTATTTTAAGATCGGACATCACCCTGTCAGTTCGAGTTCACCGGGCCGCTATAGCCATTTTCTGCTATTCCTGAGGCGCGGTCTTTATAAATTTGCTGGTCGCGCGGTGCCCAGGTTCCTAAACCATCTACATAGCGATTAAACATACAGAATGCAGCAGAAATAAGTACAGTATCATGTATTTCCTGGTCTGTAGCTCCTTCTGATATTGCCTTTACAATTTGCTCAGGAGCTACATGCTTGCCTCCCTTCTGTACACTTGAAGCGATGGAAAGCAACGCTTTCATTCTTTCCGAGATCGGACTATTGAGGTAATCATTTTTTACACTACAAATCAGCTCTCCGCTCTCGTCTCCTAAGTGGTGACTTGCAACTGCTCCGTGCACGTTTTGGCAAAAAAAGCAATCGTTTTTTGACGAAACATAAGTTGCTATCATTTCTCGCTCTCCAGGCGAAAGCGTACTTTCCCGCCGCAATAAAATATTTGCTAACTTATTAAGTGCATCAGCAGCTTCACTATCAAACCCCATAAGGCCCCTAATTCCTGGGAAGTCATTTTTTAAATCGATATAAGCCATACTATTTACTTTTTCGGAGGTACATATCCTATTTCGCCCATCCTTACTCCCATCGCCTCATACTCTTTAGGGTCGGTCGGAGTTAGACTTGCAAGCCCATCTACATATCGATTAAACATGCAAAAAGCCGCAGCAATCAAAACGGTATCGTGAATGTCGCGGTCGCTCGCACCAAGTTGTTTAGCAAGCTCAACAAGTTCAGTTGTTACCGTCCTTGCATCTTCCTGCACTTTGCCTGCAATTCTTAAAAGTGCTTTAAGCTTATCAGGGATGGGTGCATTCTCAAAATCTTCCAATACAAAATCAACTACTTGTTTTTCGTCTTTATAAAGATACCGTGCCGCTGCCGCGTGACTGCTCATGCAAAACACACAATCATTTTTACTTGAGGTATAGGCCGCGATAAGCTCCTTTTCGGCAGCAGTTAAACTACCGGAAGGATTTCGTATCAGTGCCTCTACTAATTCATATAAAGGTTTACCGGTTTCAGGCCGAAACATTACCAGGCTTCTTATTCCGGGAACTCCCTCGGGTACATTAATGTGTGCCATAGTTTAATTTAAATGTGGCTCGGCATCGCTCGAAAAGAACGTTACAACAAGGCCGATTAAAAAGGTTATCGAAAAAGTTAATACTGCACTTCCATATCCACCTAGAGCGGTAACTAAAGCGCCGACAAAAAATACTACCGTTGCAGTTGCCAGCCGGCCGATATTAAAACAAAATCCGGTTGCTGTAGAACGAATGTGGGTAGGAAAGAGACTCGGCAAATATGCAGAAAGAGCTCCCTGGCTTATTCCGAAAAAGAGGGCCAGAAGAGCAATTTCCATATAAATAACCGAAGAAAAAGCTGTGTTGGTTTTGAACAGGATAAAACACATTATAAAACTTCCCGCAAAGGTTATCATAATAGTTTTACGATTTCCGAGCGCATTAACGAACCACCCTGAAAGTGCTCCACCAATTATTCCGCCTGATCCTAAAAGGATCATGCTCAAGCCGCGTTCTTTCTGACCTGCATTTGCATCGCTGAACAAACTTTGGATCCAGGTGGGCATCCACGAAAAGATGGCCCAAAGACCAATAAGCATGGTCCCAAAAATAATGGAACCGGTTAACAGGTTCCGTCGGTTTTCGCGATGGAAAACATCATTCTTTTTGGCTTTAACATCTTGCCCGAGACTTTGCATTTCACGCCATTGATCTGTTTCTTTAAGCGAAAGCGAAACAAGTCCGGCCAACAGCGGCACAGCAGCAAGAGTAAAGGCAGATCTCCAGTCGGTGAAAGCGTTGTTTACGATTCCTGCAGATATAATTCCTATCGGGAAAGTAACGGCCAGGATTCCAAGCGCAATAGCCCTTGACTTTTGCGGCCATACTTCGGCTACCAAAATTGTTGAAACTACTATTGTTCCGCCTACGCCAATGCCGGAAATAAAGCGAAAAGTGACCAGCATAATCCAGTTATGCGTAAAGCTGATCAGAATCGTGAAAACAGAATAGATTAAAACGGAAATTACAAAAGCTTTTACCCGCCCGATTTTATCTCCTGCAAAGCCAAATAGAAAACCGCCGATCATCCAGCCGTATAAATACATTGCACCGATATATGCGCTTACTTCACCCAGTCGTTGTTCGCTCACGTTTCCGAGCAATTCTTTAACCGTTACCGGTAAATAGACCGACATAATAGTAGAAACGAAGCCGCAAAATATGCTGCAAAGCGCACAGAGCGCAAAAAGAACTGCCTTGTTGTTAGTTTCTTTACCTGTGTTCGAAATATCCTTCATAAGTCTACTTTAAAAGATCGTCAAATGTTAGCGACACATAATACAACCCGCCTACTGCCGGCGAACCGAAAGCTTGAACATTATACTTATTGGTTAAATTGCTTGCCCCAAATTTTACTGACGACTTAAGAGATGGGACTTTGTAACTCACTTGTGCACCGAGTTGCGAGTAAGCCGGAACTCTTCCGGGAAAAAGACCAGTGAACGTTCCGATATAATCAAAAGCTGTTTGCCATCTCCAATTAACATTAAAGCCAATATTCTTATAAAGGCTTCTGTTTTCGATACTTAAATTAGTTTGATACTTTGGTGTATTAAATGCCGGAACATTGTTGCGATTCGCATTTTTTAAGTCGAAGGTGTTTAAAGAACCATTGCCGCTTAACAAATAATTCTTTGGAAGATAATAGGTTAAACCCAAAGCAGCACCTTGTGAACTTACTTTATCATCGGCATTGGTATAAACTTGGTAAAGCCGGGCATTTCCCGGAGTAGCAAGATCTTGTACTGCCGCCATATTTACTGTTCCATTGGCATTCAGTACCGGGCTTTTGGTGCTGAATACTACTTGATTGGCAATAAAGTCCTTATAGCTGCTGTAATAGTAGTTTGCATCCACAAACAACTTTTCAGCAATTAAACCCTTGTAACCTATCTCGTAACTTTGAATGCGTTCCGGTTTTACATAAGGAGTATTTGCCTTTTTCAGGATTTGATTTGCTGCTGTTTGAGGATTTGCTCCGCCTTGTACGGCTCCCCTGAAAGCACCAGCAGATGCTGCTGTAAATGCGTTTTCGTATACGTTCAGGCCTTCGCTGTTTTTTCTCGCCCCACCGAGAATAGTAATCACGCCGGCATTTAGCTTGATGAGTTGGTCTACAGGTGTAGGATTTCGGAAACCAGTTTGAATTGATGCCCTGAAATTATGATTTTTTACCGGCGAGTAAACAAGAGAGGCGCGTGGGGTAAAGCTTCCATCGAAGTTTTCGTTCTTATCATACCTCGCAGAAGCAGTCAGTTTTAACTTTTCATCTAGTAATAGTTTAGACGCCTGGATAAATGCACCCCCTTCTTTAATTGTGATTTCTTTATTTAAATCATCAAAAAGAGTTCCTTCTGTGTTCATATCGAACATGCGGAAGTTACCACCTACCAGCAGATTTACTACTTTAGTAAGGTTGCTGAAATCGTATTGACCCTCTGCATGATACAATTTGCTGTTGCTGAAGATTCCCGCACCTGTTATTCCGCGAATGCTTTTAAATTTGACCTTTTCGCGATTAAATTCAGCACTTCCGGGTAGAAACCGGCCTTGGTCTGCAAAAGTACGGGCAGCACTGTGGCTGTTTGCCGTAACTCCTTGAACTGCTCCATTAAACGCTCCGCCATAACGGGCAAACCAAGTCTCGTCGGCTTTATCCGGTGCAACCACGTTACCGTTTAAGTCGCGTACCCAGGTTTGGTTGATTTTTTGCCCGAGGGTTCTAGAATTGTAAGAGTCGTGCGAATTCTCAACCGTAGTATACCCTCTCACAAAGAAGTTAGCTCCTTTTAGTTCCAGACGATGCTGTTGCAGGGTAAAGTTATTAATTGCAAAACGACTGCTACCGGTATAATTTGCAGTTCCGCGGCCCCAATTGTACTGATAGATTGCCTCAATATTGTCAGTAATCCGGTAATGTAAAGCTCCGTTAAGCTTCAAATTATCTACATTATAATCAGATAAATCCCTTTCCTCATACCCTGTTCTTGAAACGAAACCAGCGTTTGGAATAGGTTGCTGATTTGAAACTTCGTCACCATAAATATTTACCAGATTTTTTGCCGGATTAGTCGGCCCTGAAACCGCTCCAGGATTGAGATCGGTAGTATAATTAGTAGCATACCAATCTAAACCTTTTAAATAAGAGGCGTTTACTTTAAATGCAAAGCGATTATTGAAAGCTTTGGCATATCGCAAAGAAGCATCATAAACGGGTGCGGCAGAAGTATTAGGGTCGTTTAAATGATTAAGGGCAAGTTTTCCCTGAACACTTAATCCCTGGAATTGATATGGGTTTTTAGTGCGAAGCATTAAAACACCGTTAAATGCAACGGGCCCGTACAATGCCGAAGCAGCACCCGGGATTAGCTCTACACTCTCCATGTCCAAGTCTGATGAGCCGAAAAGATTTCCTACAGAAAAGTTTAAACCGGGAGTTTGATTATCTACTCCGTCTACCAATTGCAAGAGCCTTCCGGTGCCTATTCCGCCGAAACCTCTGGTATTTACAGCTCTAAAAGTCAAACTGCTCGTTACCATGTCCAACGACTTTATGCTTTGTAAACCCTCGTAAAAGCTAAATGAAGTAGTATTTCGAATTGCTTTAGAATCAAGTTTTTCTACCGTCACCGGAGACTGCATGATACTTTCCTGAACACGGGAAGCCGAGACGACCACTTCATCCATGGCAGTAACTTTAGCTGAAAGTGCTACAGAAACAGCGTCTGAAGGATTAGCTATTTGAACTTCTTTTATCGAATATCCGATTGCCGAAAAGGTTAATACAACGTTTGCCGGAAAATTTCCTTTTATTTCGAAATTTCCTTTGCTGTCGCTTATGGTTCCTTTTGAGGTATTTTTTATGTTGATACTAGCTCCGGAAATAGCATTACCGGTCTCTGCTTCGCTTACTCTTCCTTTAATTTGTGCAGCCGCTAGAAAGGGCATTATAAAGAGTGACAGCAGAATTAAACTTCTTTTCATGATAATATTTTTAATTCGGGAAAGGTTTAGTCCCGACGGGTTAATTGATTTAGGTTGTTTTAGTAGCTAAGATTCTAAGCTTTTGGCTCGTAAGTACCCTTTATTGACGATTTTATCACCTAGGTTTTGATAATATTCTACATTATCGGGAGTAACACTAGCCATTCCATCTACATACTTGTTGTAAAGACAGAATAGAGCTGCTATTAGCACAGTATCATGTATTTCCAAATCCGTGGCGCCCTCTTGCTTTGCTTTTTCAATTAGCTCGGTTGTTACCTGCTTTCCCGATTTTTGAACCGCTTTTGCAATTTTCAGAAGAGCTTTCATTTTGGCGGATACCGGTGCATTTTCCAAGTCTTGTTTAACTTTCTCTGCTGTTTCAGCTTCTCCCAATAAAATATCTGCGGCAGCAGTGTGAGCTGTTGTGCAGAACTTGCATTGGTTACCGTGCGAAACAATTGTTGCTATAAGTTCTCGCTCAGCTTGAGTTAAAGTGGAATCTCCCCGAAGCAAAATCTGAGTTAAATCCCGGATCGGATAAGCCGTGTCTAATCTATATTCGAGCAAACCGGTAATTCCCGGAAGGTGCTCAGGTAGTGGAATATGTGGCATACAATAAGGTTAAGTTTGAGAACACTTTAAAAGTACCAAACGGCATATCACCGAAAGGTGAGGGAAATGCATCCCCCCTCGTCCTTGTCGGCGAACTAACTAACTAACTAACTAACTACTAATAAATTTTAAGTGACCTTTCAGGGTTAACACTTCCCGATGCTCTTAATTTGCACCGTCTGCTGCTGCTCGTTCAACAGCTTTGGTACCAATCGCTTTGCCGATTTTCAAACCTTCAGTACAATCGACACGGTAATGAATTCCTCCATACATTCGTGAGTTTGAAGCGTCTGTCGCCATTTGATTATAAGCGGCCTTTTTCTCGGGAAGCAAGTATCCCAATATTTCGGCAGCGGCACCGCTAAAGGTTGAATGCCCGGAAGTATAAGCGGGGAAATTCGGCATGCCCGTTAAAGTTTTAATGCGTGCATCCAGCTGAAAAGGACGTGGTGTAAAATAAAAGTACTTAGTGTTCCAACAAACGATTGCTGCATCCATCATGGCAGCATTAAGCAAAGCATAATTGCGTGCTAAACGAACTTCGCTGTATTGCTTTTTTACAAATTCTTCCGTTGCAATGGAATTCCAATGGCCGGGCGGGGTATAAGTTCCGGCACCATCTGCCCAAAAATTAATTAGACGGGTACGCTCTTTCGTGGGGTTAGATGTGAACTCAATCAGTTCGTCTAGCTGTGCCCGCATTTCTTTTGAACCTGTTCCAGGAGGCGGTACCGCCCTTAAAGAAGCAACAACTTCAGGAGCAAACAACATAGGTTTCACGTTGCCATACGCGGCCAACATAGGTGGGCGTTTTGGAGTTTCAAGGCTTATCCACGGAGTTTCGCCTCTGGCAATACAATCATCTGCCATTTTCTTAAACAAAGTGGGGTTACCTCCGGCAGTTCCCATTCCGTCGGTTTTTGCTCTTGCAATAACTTTTCGTGCTACCCACCGTCCCAGCGAATCGCCGGCGGCAATATCACTCGCTACGTTTGCACCGCTCCAAATACGATAGTTCTTTTCTTCTTCAGCCTTTTTCGTGATGTAAGCGATATCTGCCGGAAACAATAATTTCATTATCTCGAAAGAAGCTCCGGAAAGAACGGCATCTTCTGAAGGATATGAAGGCAAATCACTTTTAGGAACCGAAACTGCTATGGTATTATCAATTTTATAAGGTGCAGGACGATTGAATTGTGATTTGAAATTCCAAGCCATAATTAAAGCGTCGTATTGTGCAGCGCTAACATAAGCGTAAGCACGAGCAGCATATGGCGGATTTGAAAAGGGAAATTCGGGATACGAAAATGGATTTGCGGCACTCGGCACCGGATAAGTGCCATCGGCGTTTTGGTAAGGCGGAATGTTATGCTTTGCCACAAGTTCCCGCATAATTTCGTTCCATCTTATAGTGCTTCCTACTTTCCAGTAATCAATAACATTTTTTTGTTCTGACGTTAAGTTTGAGCTTTTGGCCTTTAAATCTCTAAGCTCATTTTGATAAGCTTCAGATGAAGTAGCAACAGGCGCCGGAACTGGAAAATCAGCGGGGTTAGTAGCTATAAATGGTTTCCAGCTTTTTGCTTGCAGGTCGGTAGATGCAGGATCTAAAGTAGGAAGATTTGCAGTGTCTTCGGTTATATCCTTATCACAGGAAACCATTAAAAACATACAAATTGAAAGTGCTATATATTTAAGAGTACTTTTCATTTCTAATTTTTTTCAGATTTACGTTTTAAGTTAAAAGCATAATCAAGTCCAGCCATAAAACCGGTTGCCTGACCAATGTTTCTGCCAGATAATACATGCCATACATTAGCATGAATTCCAAATGCGGTATGTTTTGGCAGGTAAAATTTCGCCAGCGCTCCAACCTTCGTACCATTCATTTCATTGCTTACAAAAGGCATATCGTTTTTACGAATATCGAAGCCGCCGAAGGTGGTCATATTATCTAAAAACGCGGATGCAATTAGTACTCGGCTGCGATATCCGGCACTTGCCTGGAAATTACCGGCATTGGGCATTTTAACTTCGTTTGAATTAACTTGACGAGTAGTATAGTACGCGGCCCGGTCGATCTCCACATTGCTGCGCAGCATATAGGCTGCTGAAAGAGTTGCAAAAACTTTACTTCGCTGCACGTCTGCTATTAATCGCCCGCTAATTACGTTACTTCCCATTCCTACACTCATT
>DASWMZ010000114.1:0-2908 GCA_036399495.1 Pedobacter sp. | reverse complement strand
TAACTTCTTCCGCCCCTAAGTTCCCCATTAAGCTTATCAGAATCCCTATTAACGAACGCTGCTTTTTAAAAGGTAGTCCAGTAAAGCTTTGGAAATGTTGCATAAAAAACCGTCCCATAATTGCTTATGAGACGGCCTCATCTATTTACCAAAGCTTCATTCCTTCTGAGAAGCTTGAGATGCATATATATTCGGTCGGGTTAATTCCATTAACCGATCAGGTTTCGCAACATCAGTAAAGCCGTATTTTCGATATAACTCATGTGCATCGGCAGTTGCCAACATCCATCGACGAAGACCTTGCAAAGAGGGATAAGATTTGATGTATTCCATCAGCTTTTTTGATAAACCTTTTCCTCTATATTCTGGCAGTATAAATACATCTGCCAGATAAGCAAAGGTTGCACAATCGGACATAACTCGAGCAAAACCAACCTGTTTAAAGTCATCATAAACTCCAAAGCATAGAGAATTTTCAATGGATCGCTCCAGAATTTCCAGGGGAATATTTTTTGCCCAGTACGACTCGTTGTGAAGGTAATTGTGAATTACTCCAACATCAAGTTTAGATTTATCTGTAGATATGGTGATGTTCATTGCTTAAATGTTCAGATGCTAATTCCTCATATTAATATACTGAAGCGGCTGTCCAAAATCTTCCGTACGGCATAAAGAAATTACGGCTTGCAAATCGTCAATTTTTTTCGCTTGTACACGTAATTGGTCATCCATGATAGAAGCCTGAACTTTTAAGCCACTATCCTTAATCTTTTTGATGATCTTTTTTGAGGTTTCCTTTTCAATGCCTTCCTTAATCTTGATGACCTTTTTTATCATGTTTCCTGAAGCATAAACTTCTTTACCCATATCGAGCGAAGCAGGGTCAAGCTGTTGCTTCATCATGCGCGATATGATTGAATCGATAATTGCTTTGAGGCGCATTTCATCTTCGGTCACGATTTCTATTTCGTTTGTCTTTTTGTCTAGTTCAACAGTGCTTTTTGATGTATTAAAATCATATCTGTTAAGTATTTCTTTTTTGGCATTGTTAATAGCGTTGTCAAGCGCTTGTCCGTCTATCTTACTAACTATATCGAAGGTTGGCATAAAAAAAATAATTTTTAATTAAATATTTTGTAGGTTTAGTTGGATGATGAAACAATTTACTACCGAATTGTATTATATAAATAAGCTTAATAAAGATGAAAAAATCTAAACAAAAATCAAGCAAAACTGCTAAGAGTGCTCCAAAAGCATCTCCTAAAAAAGCAGCAAAAAAAGAACTCGAAAGTGGCATTGCCGAGCGGTTCCTTGATGTTGTTACTAATTTAGGTCATGATGCCGAGCGGATTGCGAAAGATATAAAAAAGATGAGTAAGGAGATCGCAAAAAAGCTTTCCGATCGAATTAACGCAGTTAAGGAGTCAGAAAAGAAAGCCGGTAAAAAAATAAAGACTGCTAATGTGCCTGCTAAGCGTACAGTTAAATCTTCTCAAATGGTAGAAAGTAAGAAATCTGCTGAGGTGAAAGACATAACTTCGGCAGCTGCTGAATCGAAAGTAAGCACTCCACGTTCAGCACCACCAAAAGCTACAACAGCTTCCGCAAAGCCAAGAGTGAGGCGGCCGTCAAAGCCGTCGTCAGTTAATATTAAACCGCTTGAAGAGCCTAAGGCTCCGGCTCAGCGAAGAACCAGAAGGCCAGCTGCACCCAAGTTGATATCACCAGAGCAGGAGATTGATACTACCGAACCTGAAAAAAATTCTGAAAGCTCTGAAACTAAAACAGAATAATTGGTATTACAATTGTAATTAACAATTAGTTAACAATAGAATTTACAACTTGCAGTCCCGGCTAGTAGCCAGGGACTTTTTACATTTAAAAGGATGTCTAAGCAAAAAATACTGCTTAATAACCGAGAAATCAGTTGGTTATATTTTAATGAACGGGTACTTCAGGAAGCTGGGGACAAAACGGTTCCGCTCATTGAACGCATCCGTTTTCTGGCTATATTTTCTTCGAACCTCGATGAGTTTTACCGGGTAAGGGTTCCTACGCTTAGTCGTTTAACAAATGTAAATACAAAGGCGAAGGAGATTTTTGGTTATAATCCCCGGAAAATAATTAAGCAGATAAAGAATATCGTTGTTAAGCACGAAAGACGATTTAACCATTTATATGAGGATGAAATCATCAAGGAGCTTGCTAAGGAAAAGATATTCATTATTAATGAGTATCAGTTAAACGTTTCGCGCGGCCAGTTTATCAAGAAATACTTTAAAGAAAAACTCCTTTCTACTTTGGTGCCTATAATGCTCGACGAGAGCAAACCTTTTCCTGAGCTTAAAGACAGGGCAATTTACTTTCTTGTAAAATTTACTAAAAAAGATCAGAAGGAAAAGGTTCGCTATAGCTTGATAGAAATCCCTACAAAAAGCCTTACAAGGTTTATTGTATTGCCAGAGACAAATGATTTAAAGTTTATCATTCTTCTCGATGATGTTATCAGGTATTGCCTGGATAATATCTATTTCATATTTGATTATCATGCCATAGAAGCTTACTCCATTCAGCTTACGAGAGATGCAGAATTAGATCTTGATAGAAATGTGAGTGAAAAATTTATTGATACGCTTACAAAGAGTCTTCAAAAAAGGAAGAAGGGCAGGCCAATGCGATTGCTTTATGATAACAACATGCCTTTAGACATGCTTGGCTTTTTGGTTGATAAGCTTGATTTAGATTCGGATGGGTTAATCCCGGGAAACCGTTATCATAATTTTAAAGATTTTATCAGTTTTCCAAATGTAGGTCGGCCCGAGCTGGAATATGAAAAGAATCCGCCGCTTGAAATCGCCAACCTGGATATGGGGAAAAGTATTTTTACTCAGATCACGAAGCGGGATTA
>DASWMZ010000113.1:0-11762 GCA_036399495.1 Pedobacter sp. | reverse complement strand
GCATTCTGTAGGCCATTTCATATTGAGAAATACGGGAGTTGATCTCCTCGTCGAGCACGTTCTTAAATTGAAGCTTGTGTAATTCAGCCAGCTTATCTAAAACTCGTCTTCTGCTTACCTTATCCATTCCCGCAGGGTTGTTCAGGTAATAAACCGGATTTTCTCCCGATTTAAAAATCACGCCCTGATGTTCGGAAGGCAAGAACCCATTACCCCAAAGCTTGGAATATAAGGGCTGGTCGCCTTGAGCACCGCGGGAAAGAAGTACTACAAAAGAGGGGAGGTTTTTATTTTCACTTCCTAAACCATAGCTAAGCCAGGAGCCAAAGCTAGGCCTTCCGGCTTGCTGACTGCCGGTCTGAAAGAAGGTTATAGCAGGGTCATGATTGATAGCTTCGGTATACATAGATTTGATGAAGCATAGCTCATCCACAACTTTAGCTGTATGAGGCATCAAATCAGAAACCCAGGCTCTGCTTTTACCATGTTGCTTAAAATTAAACTTACCCATGGCTAGTGGAAACGACTTCTGGTTTGAACTCATTCCTGTAAGCCGCTGGTTTCCACGAACGGACGGGGGTAGTTCCTTACCGAACATCTCACGCAATTTCGGTTTATAATCAAACAACTCCAACTGAGACGGCCCTCCACTTTGGAACAAATAAATTATTCTTTTTGCTTTTGGCGCGAAATGTGGTAAAACCGGCTTTGGATTTGTTTCACCAAACAATTCTTGCGGCAGCAGAGATGATAATGCTGCTAAGCCAACCCCTGCTAAACTGGAACGGGAAAGGAAATCTCTCCGGCTCATTTGAAAAGCAATCTCTTCGTCGTGTGAATGATGCATAACTAATCTATTTATCGTTTAATAATAAACTCATCGAAATTCATCAATGTGTTTGCAACTACGGTACAGGTAGCAAGTTCGTTAACGTTAAGGGTTTTATCATACTGAAACTCGCCTTCGGTTAACAAGGCTTTTGCCTGAACAGCATTTTTTGAAAAGTCCGTCAGTTCCTCTTTATAAAGTTCCAAGAGAATATTTAATTCATCCTTACGCGGATACCGGCTAGTAAGAGACCTAAATGCATAGGTAATTCTTGAAGCAGGAGACATACCTCCGTTTTTAATCATTTTCTCGCCCAAAACACGAGATGCTTCTACAAATTGCACATCGTTCAACAGCACAAGCGATTGCAAAGGCGTACTTGTTTTTTGTCGCCTCACTGTACAGGAATACCTGTCAGGAACATCGAAATTAAGCATAGCGGGATGAGGCGAGCTTCGCTTCCATATCGTATACATACTTCTCCGGTAAAGGTCCTCACCATGTCCTTGCGGATAGGAGACTGCATTCCTGGTAGCTAATGCTTCCCATAGCCCTGCGGGCTGGTATGGGTATACACTCTTTCCTCCTACCTTCTTAACCAGCAGACCACTGGCAGCTAAAGCTTGATCACGAATCATTTCTGAGGACATGCGGTAAGACGGCGCTCTTGAAAAGAATTTATTATCCGGGTCGGCATTAAATATCGTACGGGTTGGTATGGATGACTGGCGGTAGGTTGCCGACATCACCATCTTTTTCATCAAGCTCTTTACATTCCAGCCTTCATTTCTAAAGCTGTAGGCCATCCAGTCTAAAAGCTCCAAATGGGTAGGCAGCTCTCCCTGGTTACCAAAGTCATCGGAGGTTTTTACAATTCCCTGCCCGAAGCATTGCTGCCAGAAACGGTTTACGGCCACCCGGCTAAACAGAGGTTGTTTATCGCTTGTTAGCCATTTCGCTAAACCCAGCCTGTTTTTAGGATAAGTTTCATCAAAGGGAAGAACGCTTTCTGGTGTGCCGGGCTCTACTTTAACGGTAGGGGCATCGTATGCACCACGGTCAAGTATAAAGGTTGAGCGTGGAGTTTTGAGTTCCTTATAAACCATCACCTCCTCCTGCTCCGTAAGAATATCATTTTCTTTCCCTCGAATTTTAGAAAGCTTCTGCAGGAGGGAATCGTGTTTTTTATCAGCAGTTGCTAAATAGTACTCAAACAGTTGCTCCTTATGAATTGGCTTTAACCTTGAGGAAGGTACTTTTAATAAGCGCGGTATTAGGTTTACGCTTCCGGCTAACTGACGAACTTCTAAAATAGATAATTTACGTTTGAATGCTTTAAATTCGTCAAAAGAAACATTGGAGAAGGATTTATTTTCTGCCTGTCCTAACTTAAAATTAGTATCACCCCAGGCCTGCTGAGTCTTTGCTTTTATTAAACTTTGTTTCAGATTATCGTTCAGAACTTTTACGTGTGCTTGTTTCCCATTAATAAAAAATTTGATTCCTGCGGCTTTACTACTGCCGTCGTAAGTAAGGATTAGATTATTCCATTTTTGATAGGGTAACTTCTCGGTAGTATTTAAGGTGATGCAGTTATCCGGAGTAACATGGTTAAATCCTATTGTCATAGAGCCATCCTTATTCAAATCACATAGATAGCCACGCCAATTAGTTGCGGTGCCATTTGTTCTGCTAAAGAGTGGTCCTTGTTCACCGGTTTTCTCAACATTTACCCATACACTAATGCTAAACGGCTCGTTTCTTTCAAAGTTTAGATACTTGTTAAACCCGATGCTCATGTCGCCAGTAATTTTCAGTGCATTTTTGAACTTTCCTTTTGTCAGCATCGGTACCTTCTCCGGATTCCATTGAGGTTCAGCAGCCAAAGAATCAGATTCCAGATTTTTTAAAGTTCTTTGATCAAATGTGAAGTGTCCAACCAAGCCTTTTGTAATAGGTGAATAAGTATCGCTTTGTCTCCTTGCATTAACAAGCCATGTCTCAAAGCCTTTGTAGTATAGCTTTTTGTCAAGTTGTTTCTGAACCTGAGGTATTTGAAGTGTATTGATATAAGTGAGAATCTTCTCTTTCTCCGGTTTGGTAAGTATCAAGGATGGACTGGCTTCTCCTGAATAAGGCACCTGACCTGATTCATTGTTATTATTGAAAAATGCAAACAGCTGGTAGTAGTTCTTTTGTGTAATGGGGTCATATTTATGGTCGTGACAACGGGAGCATTCTGTACTTAGCGCCAGAAATGCTTTTCCAAACGTATTTACACGATCGGCAACATATTCTATCCGGTATTCTTCGTCGATAATTCCCCCTTCCTGACTTTGGGGATGGTTCCTCAAAAAGCAGGTGGCCAGAATTTGTTCTCGAGTAGGTTTAGGCAGTAAATCGCCTGCTAACTGCCAGGTTACAAACCTATCGTAAGCAAGATTTCTGTTGAATGCTGAGATTACCCAATTTCTCCAAGGATATACATTTCGCATCCCATCATCCTGGTATCCATGCGTGTCTGCGTACCTCGCAGCATCCAGCCAGTCAACTGCCATTCGCTCTCCGAAATGAGGAGATGATAGCAGCCGGTTGACCACTCTTTCATAAGCCTTCGGAGTTTTATCAGCTAGAAATTCATCAATTTCTTCAATTGTGGGCGGAAGGCCGGTAAGGTCGAAAGTTACACGGCGAATCAGAGTTTCTTTCGATGCTTCCTTATTTGGTGTCAAACCTTTTTCCTCGAGTTTTGCTAATATGAAGTTATCGATTGGGCTTTTTACCCAATTTTCGTTCTTTACTTTAGGTGTTTCAGATTCTTTAGGCGCTACCAGAGACCAGTGCGGTTTATATTCGGCACCTTGTTCAATCCATTTTATTAGAATTGCCTTTTCTTCGCTGGTTAAGCTAAGATGCGATTCAGGAGTGGGCATCATCACTTCGGGGTCGTTGCTGATTATGCGGTGAAACATGTCACTTTTATCCAGGTTCCCGGGAACGATGGCTTTACGGCCACTTTCAGTTTCTTTATCATAGGCTACTGCCAAATCCAGGCGCAAGCCACCCTTTTGTTTGGCTTTATCCGGGCCGTGGCAAGCAAAGCACCTATCGGATAATATGGGTTTTACATGAAGATTATAATCCAATTTTTTGGGCACATTCACCATTGCCGACTCAATATCCTTAGGCAAATCGGGTTCTGAAGAGCAGGCAACAATGGTGATTACGAAAAACAAGCACAGTGTAAAAGCAGCGTGCAAGTGTTTGATTGATTTAGATAGTTTATGTACCACTTTCATAACTTACTTCAATTTTTTCACCTAAACTTTTCTTTAAACTTTCAATACCGTTAGCAGTTACCTTGGTCTCCCATAGATGAAGTGTTGTGAGTTCTTTGCAGTTACTCAGAGACTTTAACCCACTATCCGTAATATTGGTATGATATAAATTCAAATGGCGCAGGCGTGGGAGAGCTTTTATGTGCTTTAATCCGGCATCTGTAATAGCTGTATTATCCAGAATTAAGCGAGTAAGATTTTTAAATTGGGAAATATATTTAAGAGAATTATCAGTAATTTTAGTATCCGAAAGGTCCAGCCATAAGATCTGTTCTTTAAACTTCAATAGTGTTTCCATTTGGGCATCTGAAAAGTTCGGATTGTTTACCAGATTAACGGCTAAAAAGGTATTATCTGGTGTGAGCGGACTAAAAACGACTCCCTGTTTCTCAAGAGCAGCCAACTCGGTAGCGTTAGCTGGGGTAACTTTAGCAGTGGGAATTTCTGATTTAACCTTAGTGCTGTTTTCGTTTTCAGCAAGCTGTTCTGCACTTCCCTTACTAAGCTTGGCTAGTGCGGACTTGATCCCATCATTCTTAGTAAGCTGGGCCACTTTCACATTAAAATCAGCTTTGCCTTCATCTATCCACCATTTTATTATCTGAATCTCTTCATCAGACATCTCGGTTTTTCCTTTTGGAGGCATACGCTTGTCGTCTTCTTCAGGGAGTAAAAGGCGGGTATATATTTCGCTAGATGCTGAATTTCCGGCAACTATTACCGGGCCGTGTTCGCCGCCTTTTAAAATAAGTTCCGGTAAATCAAGCCTTAAATCGCCTTTTTTCTTGGATGAGGTATGACATTTTTGGCATTTGTTGTACAATATAGGCTCAACCACATCCAGGTACACAACTGCTTCTTCGATGTTAACCACTGGTTTTCTTGGTATTCTTTTAGGTTCATTTCCTAACATTGCCTGAAGAGGTTGAGTAAGGTAATCTTCGCCATGGGTAAGGTTGCCACCAAAATGCCCAACGCCAAACAGCAGGAAGGTGCTCACTACTACGAAAGGAAATTTTATGCGTCTGATAAAATCAGATTTGATTGAAAAGAAAATAACTCCTGTAATTACAGCTAAGGCAATCCCAAAGTTTTGATGTAAATCTAAGGCACTTTCTTCATAACCCCCACCTAATTTTAACATATACCCCATAATACAGGCAAGCACCGAACTGGCAAAGCCAACGCCCCATAAAAGCGGGAGAAAGGGAGTTAGATAAGGGTCTTTCTTGAATTTTATGTAAAACTCAATGGAAACGGCAAGCAGAAGAATCCCAATTGGCAAGTGGACTACCAAAGGATGAAAACGTCCAATCAGTTCAATTAGATTATCCATTATCAATGCAAACAACATTAACGTTAGAAAGTATAGATTTTCTTAATTCCATTGCAGGCAAAATTATAATGGTTCAAAAAGTATTTATTATTTATAAAGAATCGCAGTAACCCAGGCTTATAAGTTAATTGCTAAGTTACTAATTGAAGGATAAAAAATGCTATTGCATGTAAAAAGGGCCTGCATATTTTGCAGGATGTATTTTAGAGGCCATAAGTAATAATATTATATTTGGCTAACTTATATTTTATATCTTATTCCAACACTCGTCATTATAAGGCAGATGGGGATAATGCTTCTTTTGAGACACGGTTTCGAATATTTAGCGCCCGGGTAACTCGGGATGATATGTGTTTAACTTAATAGGAACTGAAGATGTTTAGAAAACGCACTTTTTAGTTTCGGGATGCTTTGGTTATGTTGATATGACCTTGGGCGATGGGAGCTTAAAAGGCACCAATCAATAATATCTCTCGCCTTTAGTATTAATCCCAAACCTAGAAAAGCCCGACTTGAGGTGGCTGACAGAATCTGATTATGTAAAACTTTACAATGCTAAAAAAATTAATATATGAGGATGATTGGTGGAAAACCAAGCGACTAATTATTTACCAGTAAATTTAAGCCAATCAAGGGCATCTTCTCTACCTGTAAAAAACTGAGTGATTACATTTCCAACTTTAACATCAACACTGCGCTTTGCAGAAAGAGCACTAAACGTACTTGGAGAATAAATCCAAGCAAATAATTTTAATCCGGCAGCCTCCATCATTGGGAACCACACTTCACCGGCCCAGTCAGCAGCTTCAGACCAATTACCCTTTACTTCTGAATTATCATTTAATACTTTAAAACAGTTATTGCATTTCAAAATTTTGAGCATTTCCATACATCCGGCTTTCACGGTATCTACATTTTGAAACCCAACCCAATTCGTCTCCATATATTTATGCTCTGGGTCGTAAAAGATTTCTATAAAACTCGCTTTGAAAAAGGTTTTGTTATCTGTTTCTGCAATTAATGTTTTAGATTTAGTAAGCGGCAGCAAAAAGAAAAAAGTTGATCCTTTACCATATTCACTTTCTATCCAAAAACTGCCTTTGTGTCTCTTGATAATTTCTGACGATATAAAAAGGCCTAATCCCAAACCCTGGTATTTCATGGCGGTGTTATCCACTCTATAGAATCGATCGAAAATCTTATTAAGATGTTGCTCTTTAATTCCAATGCCAAAATCTTCAACACTGACAATCAAATTTCCTTCCTGAATGCCAGCTCTAAGAATCACTTTATCTGCCTCGGGCGAGTATTTTATTGCATTTGATAAAAAATTGTTGATCACCTGCTCAATTCTGAAGCGGTCTCCGGAAAACTCAACATCAACATTACTTTCAATAATTATCTCATGTTTCTTTGTAGTAGCTTTTATGGCTTCAACGCTTTCTTTTATTAAGTCGTTAAAATTAAAATCGGTGTAATTATAAGTAATCATACCGGCGTTAATTTTAGAAACATCCAGCAAATCTGAGATTAAGACTTGTAGATTCCCGACATGATGATCAGCTTTTTTTAAGAAATTCAGAGCAACATCAGGTGTATTTAATTGCCGCTCTGCCAATTGTATAAATGACTTAATATTGGTGAGAGGCGTTTTAAGTTCATGACTGGCGATACTTATAAACTCATCTTTTTTCGCCTCAATACGTTTATGATCGTCGATATCGGTATTTGTTCCGAACCACTTGATGATTTTACCATCTGTAACTAGCGGTATAGCCCGGCCAAGGTGCCATTTATATTTATTATTTACTTTTAACCTAAACTCAACCTGATACAGCGCGCCTGTTTGCAAAGCATCACGCCACTTTTCAATACATCCCTGCCTGTCGTCGGGATGTACAAACTGTATCCATCCTTCACCAATAACGTCTTTTGCACTGGTTTGAAAATTATCGACAACCCTTTGATTCACATAATCTAATGTGCCATCAGCCTTTGCGGTCCATACTTGCTGAGGCATCAGATCAGCCATGAAATGGAGATTGATCTCAGATTGTTGGATTATTTTCTGAGCCTTTTTATAATCCGTGACGTCCCTCGTAAAGCACCGGGTATGAACTAACTCGCCTTCTCGGTAATATGCACTTGAATTGATGAGAACTTCTTTAATAGAGCCGTCCTTACAGATCAACTTCGCCGGATAGTCGTGAATATCAAGATCTGCCTGTAGCCGAAAAAAAATATCTTCTATAGCGTTTTTTTCAGCATGAAAATCATAAATTTTTCTTCCCAAATACTCTTCTTCCGTGTATCCCAATAATTTTAGCTCGGCCTTATTTGCGTAGATGATTGTCCCACTGGCATCTACAGAATGAATACCTATTGTTGCATTATCTATAAAATCACTGATAGATTCATTTTCTAATATGGAAGAGATCATTAATGATTAAGTTAAGCAGTTTTCAGAGCATTATGTGACAAATGTTATTATAAAATGGTTTAAAATGAAACCATTTTTCAAAAAAAAAGCTGCATGGTTAGCAGCTTTTTACGATGGTGATAAACTTTTATTCTGCAGCAGCTTGCTCGTTTACAAAACTTTCTGCAATTTGAGTAAGCAGCACGTCTGTAGCTTTCTCGTTATCAAGCGTTTGCTGTAACAGGTCTGCAACAGCAGTATGGCCCATAGTTTGGGCTAAGGTTCTTAACGTTCCGTAGGTTGCAATTTCGTAATGCTCCACTTTTTGAGCAGCCAGAATTAAACCTGCGTCACGAATCATGGTGCCTGATTCGGTATCATCCATAATCCCCTCAGCTTCTTCTAATAAACCTTCCATTGCGTCGCATTTTTTTGCCTGAGGTTTTTCATCCAAAAGCGCAAAAACCTGTTCAAGTGTTTGGATATGTAATAAGGTTTCTTCTGCATGATTTTCAAAAGCAGCAGCTAATTGAGTACTGGTAGCTTTCTTTTTCATTTTAGGTAAAGCCTTTGATAAAGTCTTTTCAGCCCAATAAATATCTTTTAACTCGTCTACAAAAAATTCATGAAATTCTGAATTTTCCATTTTACCTGTTAAACCTGTTTGTTTTTTTCCTTTGGTTGCCATAATTAGAATCGTTAAATTAAAATTACAACTGCCAAGAACCTGATTTGTTTGTAAAGTGACCAAAATTAAAGATCAGACCTTAACCAAAAATACTTTGGGCTTTCTTAATAACTGGTTCCAGATCAATGCCTTTTCCAAGTACACCCTTGAAAAGATCTCCCTCTACCTTCAATCTATCTACAGAATTGTGAATGGTAAAATCCCTCATTGTCAGCCCCGGCTTTACTTCATCCCAATGCAAAGGCATTGAGACAGTTGCTCCCGGTTTCGGTCTCAGGGAATATGGTCCCGCAATAGTGGCACCTGGGCGATTCTGCAAAAAGTCGAGATACATTTTGCCTTTTCGGTTTGCAATCATACGTTCGAGACTGGTGTATTCGGGTATTTGCTTATGAACTAAATTCACAATCATCCGGGCAAACATTTGAGATTGATCGTAACTATATTTGGCTCCTAGCGGGATATAGATATGAATACCGGTAGAACCAGACGTTTTAGGATAACAAGGCACACCTACCGCATCAAGCACTTTTTTGACTTCTAAAGCTGCCTCTATTACCTGCTCAAACGTGTTCTTATCAGGATCCAAATCGATCACACAATAATCCGGGTTATCCGGCGATTGTACCCTGCTAAACCATGGATTCATTTCAATGCAGCCCAAAGAAGCCATCCACAATAAGTAAGATTCGTCTGAACCCACCAGGTACTCTTTATGCTCGCCATCGCTGGTTGTATAAGGAAAGGTTTTGGTTACCCACTCAGGTGCTTTACCTTTTACGTCTTTTTGATAAAAGCTTTTACCATGTATGCCGTTTGGAAAACGGTTCAGCGACATAGGGCGGTCTTTTAAATAAGGCAAGATATATTCAGCAACACGGTAATAGTAGTTAAACATATCCCTTTTGGTGATGCCTTCTTCGGGCCAGTAAACTTTGCTAAGATTTGTAAACTTCAAATCGTGGCCGCATATTTTGCGTACCTGGGTTTCATCGGTAGGATTTAGAAGTGTTTTGCGGTCTTTATCTTTTGGCGGTTTAACCGGCTTTTTGACAGTTTCATGTTCCTGATTTTCTGCTTCTTCAACAACTTCCGCCGTGTCTTTAGGTGTTTCCAGAATTATCTCAGATGCTTTCTTATCAGTTCGCATCCCTTTGAATGAGGCCTGCCTGAAAATTCCTTCTGTGGTAACTTCTGCGAAAGCAACCTCACAAACCAGTTCGGGTTTTAGCCAGGTAGGTTTTGCGCCCAAACGCTTCGGTCTGAAGCGGGAAGGTTTATCCACATCGGGCTCAACTTCGAACGGACTTTTATCTGTGATCAAGGGCTTAAATTGAGCCATCATTTCTTTTTGCAAACTTTCAGAGAAACCCGTACCCACTTTTCCAACATATCGCAATCCTTCGCTGTCGTTAATTGCAAGAACCAGTGCGCTGAATGACTTTCCCGTCCCTTCATTTTTTGTAAACCCGGCAATGATCACTTCCTGTCTCCGCTGTACTTTTATCTTTAACCATTCTTTAGATCGAAGATCAGATGTGTAGGTACTGGCCGCTTTCTTGGCGATGATTCCTTCCAGGCCAATTTTTTCGGCGGCGGCAAAAAATTCTATTCCATTTGCTGCGAAAACTTTGCTTTGCCGAATTCTGTCGTCGCTGGTTGGCAAAATTTCTTTCAATATAGCAAGGCGTTGTATCAGTGGAAGCTCCATCAGGTTTCTTCCTTCGTACCATAAAATATCAAAAACATAATAGACCAGGTTGCCGTCAGCCTCACTTCGCCAGTTTTGCAAAGCGCCAAAATCAGAAATACCTTTATCGTTTAAAACCAAAATTTCGCCATCAATAACAGCATTGATTTTCCAGTCTTTTAATAATTTATTTATAGGGTAGTATTTTGTGAAGGGAATATTGTTGCGAGAAATAAGCTCTGCTCCTTTCTTATCAATTACGGCGATAGCCCGGTAACCATCCCATTTTACCTCATACAACCAATCCGGATCGTCAAACGGACCATCAACCAGGGTTGCCTTCATCGGCTTGATATCTTTCGGTGCAACAGATTTTGGCGCCTTTTTAAGCAAGGCTTCCAGGTCGAAGCTCTTAATTTCGGTAGTTTCAACTTCTTCGTCAAGCTGATCTTTAACTTCCTCAATAGATTTTTTTGCACTCTTCTTGGGAGCTTTTTTTAGATGCTCTTCATGGCCATTTTGCCAAACTTTTTCACTGCTGGTCTCCATAGTTTCGATTGTCTTACCCGAAACAACCGATTTATCAAGCTTTGTAATATCATCTGAGGAAGCATAATCGTCTTTATGCTTGATAAGCAGCCAGCCATTTTCGCCCATGCCATGGGTTTTCACCAAAGCATATTCACCCTGTAACTTTTCACCATAAAGCTTAATTTTAACAGAGCCTGATTTTAATTGCTGAAGCAGATGTTTTTCCTGCGCCTTCTTCCCTTTTATTTCTTCCAAAGGCTCGTAAGTACCCTGATCCCAGATAATCACAGTTCCACCGCCATATTCGCCTTCCGGTATAATACCTTCAAAGGTGCGGTAATCAAAGGGATGATCTTCCACCATCATTGCCAGTCGTTTCATTTTCGGATCTGTTGATGGCCCTTTTGGAACAGCCCAACTTTTCAATACTCCTTCCATTTCTAAACGGAAATCGTAATGAAGCCTTGAGGCATCGTGTTTTTGTATTACGAAAAGAAGCTTATCCTTATCCTTACTTTTTCCAGATTTAGGTTCAGCGGTTTTGGTAAAATCGCGCTTTTCGACATATTTTTCGAGGCTCATAAAGATGTATTTTATGTTAACAAATTGCCTGGTAGCTTCTTCTTAGGTAAATTAGTTCTTAATCAACATTATATTATTAGGAAAAGTTTATGATTTTGAGTTGATAAGTTTCAAAGGACCTGATTCACATTAGAACATTAAAGCATAATGAGCTGGAAGGAAGCGATTCGGAAAGCAACACATAACAGTTGTGCTTGAGGGATCCTGTCGTCGCCCTCATAGCCCTTTAGGTTTGTAATAACACAAATCAGGTTATTATTATGGTAAGATTTTCTTTTTGCTTCTTTTTCTTTTGTTAATAAGCTTTGAATTTTGTGGAAAGGTTAACACTGGCAGAGGAGCACTATCT
>DASWMZ010000112.1:0-17124 GCA_036399495.1 Pedobacter sp. | reverse complement strand
AAACATTTATAGATGCCTTTGTTTACCGATACGTGAAAAGACGGCGTTTTTTCGTTGTGGAAAGGACAATTGCCGATAAGACTGGTACCACGTTTTTTAAGATGCACAAAGTCGCCCACCACCTCTTCGATGCGGGCACTTTCTAAAATCTTATCAACGGTTTCTTTGGCAATCATTTATGGGCAATTATCAACACAGCATTTCATTAATTACTGTTTTAAGCTGAACAATCTCTTTATTTACAAGTCTGGCAAATTTGCTTTTAATTCTGGCTTTATCTATCGTTCTTAATTGATCAAGCATTATAGAACCAGCCTGCCCGTCAATCTTACAATTCACTCTCGATGGATAACTTTTAACCGTGTGTGTAACCGGAGCAATGATGACTGTTTTTAAAAACCGATTCATTTCATCGGGCGATATCACTACACAAGGTCGAATCTTCGAAACTTCACTTCCTATTGTGGGATTAAGATCAATCCAATAGACTCCATACTGGCTTATTTCCATGTCCAGTCGTCATGGTTTTCATCTCCAAATACGTCTGGCATCATAAGCTGATCGTCACCCTCCTCAGCCATCCGCTGAAATGCATCTGCCCATCCTTTTCTTCGCTCAGTTTGCGCCGGGCTAATAATAATCTTATTATCCTTAACTTCTAAAGTAACCTCTTCTTCAATATAACACTTGCTAAGCAAGCTTTTCGGCAAGATTACACCTTTTGAATTTCCTATATCTCTAACGCGTGTTCGCATAGTAATAGTTATAATATATTATAACATATCAAATGTACAAAGATTATATCAGCAATGATAATTTAAGAAATTGTTTTAGGATAGTGAATGCAGGAGAATTATTTTCTACCCCGCTTATATCCCTTATGCAAAATCAAAAAGCTGGCCCGCTCTTCATTTTTTAGTGGGATATCCCAGTTGCCCTGATAACTGATTTTTGTGGGAAGCAACACTTCTCCATCATCGAAATACCCTAGCTCTATATTCATCTGAACATCAAATTCAAAAGCCAGGTTATCGTATTTCATATCCACATAACGGCCTAAAATCTGGAAATCTCGTTTGTCGAAGATTGTTGTTAATTCTCTAATCATCAAGCCGTCTTTTGTCCAGTTTGAAAGATCCGGTTTAACCTTTACTTTAAACTTATAAACAGGTATAGAATCAAGATAGGTGCTACTGAAAAATGAATAATCGTAATATTGACGCATGTTCGCAGTAAAGATTGCCGTTTTGTTGCCTATGAATGGGACTCCTTTAACCGGCCTCCCCGGACTAAATATTAACGTTTTTAACTTATCCTTATACGATTCGTTTGTTCCTTTCTTCCCTGAACCGGGCGCTGTTGGTGCAAAGTCTGAATTGTATGGATTCATAAAAATGTAATCGAACATCTCCACGGTATACAACTGATATTTCCCGTTTTTCTTGAAAAGCTTTCCGCTGTCTTGCTTAGCAAGAAACTGCATCTTATACGGGCCATCGTTATTATGAAAAATCTTGCGGAAAATCTTGCTATCTACTTTGTTTCGCTTGTTATAACTAAACACCCTGTTCTCCGCTATAAAACTATACTTCTTCATATTGCTGAAGGCGTCGTAGAAACTGGTGTCCTTCAATATTTGATTGATAAAGGTTTCGACGCTGAGCCTTTTTGCTGTTATATTAATAACAGTATCAAGGGTAACGGTAAGAACGGTATCGGGATTGAACCGCTTTATTTGTTGTGAATAGGAGGTGATTGAAGAAGCGATAAAGAGGAGGGCAAGTAATAATTTCTTCACAATAATTATTGTTTAGATAGATCTATTGAACGTAATTAACAATCAGAATTAATTACCCAATTGTTTTAAAGCAGTGTATGTCATTAGTCCCACACTTGTTTTTAATGCGCTTTCATCAATATCGAAAGTGGGGGTGTGTACAGATGATGTGATTCCGCGAACTTCGTTTCTTGTTCCTAAGCGATAAAAGCAGGCATCAGCCACCTGAGTGTAGTATGCAAAATCCTCTGCGGCCATCCAGATGTCTATATCAAGCACATTATCTTCGCCTAGGTATTCTACTGCAAAAGCACGAACCTGAGCTGTAAGTTTTTCTTCGTTAACCAAAAAAGGGTATCCTTTGACGATGTTAAAATCACAGCTTCCACCCATACTTTCAGCAATCCCTTCAGCCATTTTTTTCATTCGCTTGTGTGCTTCAGCACGCCATGCTTCATCCATCGTTCTGAATGTTCCTTCTAAGTAAACTTCGTTAGGAATAACATTCGTTGCGCCATTTGCGATCACTTTCCCAAATGATAAAACAGTAGGCAATTTTGGGTCTGCAATTCGGCTTACCACCTGTTGCAAGGCAATAATGATATGAGAGGTGATTAAAACAGGGTCTATATTCTGTTGCGGCTGGGCACCGTGCCCGCCTTTTCCCTTCACTATTACATATAACTCATCAGTAGAAGCCATGTATTTGCCGGAACGTATTCCAATCTTGCCAGTTTCAATTAAAGGCATTACATGTTGTCCAATTACGGCTTGAGGCTTTGGATTTTCCAATACACCTTCCTTAATCATCAGGCTTGCACCGCCCGGAAGCTTTTCTTCCGCAGGCTGAAAAATAAATTTAACAGTACCGCCAAATTCTGATTTCAATTGACTGAGAACCTTTGCTACACCCAGCAAAGAGGAAGTATGCACATCATGGCCGCAAGCGTGCATCACACCAATATTTTGGGATTTGTAGGGTACATCATTCGCTTCTGTAATCGGCAGAGCATCCATATCAGCACGCAAAGCGATAACAGATTCAGAGGGTTTGTCCCCTGTTAATAAAGCCACAATGCCCGTATCTGCCAAAGGCCACCATTGAATCCCTAATAAATCAAGCTGTTTCTTTACATAGGCTGATGTTTCATATTCAGAAAAAGAAAGCTCAGGATGAGCATGCAAATGCCTGCGAACTTCGACTATTTCAGCGTGAGTACTTTCGGCAAGCGCCTTAACTTTATCTATTAACATCCTAATTATTCCAACCCTGCACCATGGCAGTTTTTATATTTTTTACCGCTTCCGCATGGGCATTGATCGTTTCTTCCGATCTTAACCTCGGCACGGATAGGCATTGTCTTTTGAATTTCGCGGGTGTCTTCCATCCCAATATCTCCACCACCACTGGCAACAGCTGCAAGCTGGGGCTTAGAAATTTTTAGTTTCGATAAATCTTGCTTTGGCTGAGGTCTTGCTTCTCTTACCTCTTCAGATTGCTGAGATGGAATTCCGCCTTTAAATAAGAAACTCACCACATCTTTATTTACGGTAACCAGCATCTGTTTAAAAAGATTAAAGGCTTCCATTTTGTAAATAACTAAGGGATCTTTTTGCTCATACACCGCATTCTGTACAGACTGTTTCAACTCATCCATTTCACGAAGATGCTCTTTCCAGGATTCGTCAATCAACGCCAGAACAACGGTTTTTTCGAACGCTTTAAAAACTTCGGTTCCCTTAGACTCAACAGCTTTCTTAAGATTTGCAGCAACCTGCATCCCTCTTAAGCCATCTGTAAACGGCACAATTATGTTCTCGATGAATTCGCCTCTTTCCTCATACACCTGCTTAAGTACGGGGTATGCCTGCTGTGCAATTGCTTCCAGCTTTCGCTGATAATATTCAGTTACCTTTCCAAATACCAGCTCAGTCAATTTAGGAATTGAAGTTGAACTGAAGTTAGCTTCATCAACTTCGGGATCTATTGAGAAAATCCTGATAAGTTCCAACTGGAAGCCTTCAAAATTCGATGTCTCTTTATATTCGGTTACGATGTCTTCTACGGTATCGTAGAAAGTATTACTTAAATCTACTTCAAGGCGTTCGCCGAATAAGGCGTTTTTGCGTTTTGAATAAATTACAGAACGCTGCGAATTCATTACATCATCATATTCCAGCAAACGTTTACGGATACCAAAGTTGTTTTCTTCTACTTTGCGTTGTGCGCGCTCAATAGATTTGGTAATCATAGAATGCTGAATTACCTCGCCTTCTTCGATCCCCATTCTAAGCATAATGTTGGAGATTCTTTCAGAACCGAATAAACGCATCAGGTTATCCTCTAAAGAGACGAAGAATTGGGACGAACCCGGATCTCCCTGACGACCTGCACGACCACGCAATTGCCTGTCAACACGACGAGACTCATGGCGCTCGGTACCCACAATAGCTAAACCACCTGCTTCCTTAACCCCTTCGCCAAGCTTGATATCCGTACCACGCCCAGCCATGTTTGTGGCGATAGTCACAGTGCCTGCCTTACCAGCTTCAGCAACAATATCCGCTTCTTTCTGGTGAAGTTTTGCGTTTAACACATTATGTCTAACACCTCTCAGCTTAAGCATTCTGCTTAGTAGTTCCGAAATCTCAACGGAAGTTGTACCAACCAATACTGGTCTTCCGGCTTTACTTAAAGATGCGATCTCGTCAGTTACTGCATTATATTTTTCTCGCATGGTACGATAAACTTTATCCTCCATGTCTTTACGCTGCATTGCTACGTTGGTTGGAATTTCAACTACGTCGAGTTTATAGATTTGCCATAACTCACCTGCTTCTGTTGTAGCTGTCCCCGTCATACCGGCCAGCTTATGATACATTCTGAAGTAATTCTGAAGTGTAATAGTCGCGTAGGTTTGCGACGCGTCTTCAACTTTTACATTTTCTTTAGCTTCAATTGCCTGGTGCAAGCCATCAGAATATCGGCGGCCTTCCATCACACGGCCGGTCTGCTCATCAACGATTTTGATCTTCCCTTCGTCAATGATGTATTCGACATCATTTTCAAATAGTGTATAGGCTTTAAGAAGTTGGTTTACTGAATGAATACGTTCTGATTTCACAGAGAAATCGCGCATTAAAGAATCTTTTTTAGCGATTTTCTCCTCGTTACTTAATGTTGATTTCTCAATCTCCGCTATTTCAGAACCCACATCTGGCATCACAAAGAAATGAGCATCTTCGCCGGAAGCAGTAATCAACTCTATACCTTTTTCAGTTAGCTCTACTTGATTTTGCTTTTCGTCAATCACAAAAAACAGCTCTTCATCTACTTTAGGCATATCTTTGCCCTGATCCTGCATGTAGTGATTCTCAGTTTTGGTGAGAACTTGCTTAATGCCCGGCTCACTTAGATATTTGATCAAAGCTTTACTTTTTGGTAAAGCCCTATGTGCACGTAAAAGTGCTAAGCCGCCATCGTTAACACCAGATTTATTTTCAGCAATAGACTTTTTAGCTTCGTTAAGGGCTGTATTTACAAAACCCTTCTGGGCGTTAACCAATCGTTCTATCCTTGGTTTTAATTCATAAAACTCGTGCTCATCGCCTCTTGGAATAGGGCCTGAAATAATTAAAGGTGTACGTGCATCATCAATCAACACAGAATCCACCTCATCAACCATTGCAAAATGCAATTTGCGCTGCACCAGGCTTTCAGGAGTCTGGGTCATGTTATCACGTAAGTAATCAAAACCAAACTCATTGTTGGTTCCGAAAGTGATATCGGCTAAGTATGCTTTTCGCCTCGCATCAGAATTCGGCTGATGCTTATCAATACAATCAACACTTAAGCCATGGAATTCAAACAAGGGCCCGTTCCACTCCGAGTCACGTCTTGCCAGGTAATCATTTACGGTTACAATATGTACACCCTGACCGGAAAGTGCATTTAGATAAGCCGGAAGCGTACCAACCAATGTTTTACCCTCACCAGTAGTCATCTCAGAAATCTTCCCCTGGTGTAGAACAATACCTCCAATCAGCTGAACATCATAGTGAACCATGTTCCAAACTACCTCTGTTCCCGCAGCCAGCCAAACGTTATGGTGGATGGCTTTATCCCCCTTAATTAATACATTATTTTTACGGGCGGCAAGTTCACGGTCGAAATCTGTGGCGGTAACTTCAAGGGTTTTATTTTCACTCAACCTACGGGCGGTTTCCTTTACTACGGCAAAAGCTTCCGGAAGAATATCAAGCAAGAGTACTTCAAGCTGTTTATCACGCTCTTTTCCTAGTTTATCTACCTGATCGTATAGGTCTGTTTTATCATGAATAGATAGCTCCGAATTCTCAGCCTGATCTTTTAATTGCTGAATTTGCTGATCTGTTGAAGACAGCCCTTCGCTAATTCTGGCTTTAAAATCGAAAGTTTTTTGGCGCAGTTCATCATCGCTAATCGAGGTGAGTTTTGAATATTCTGATTTTATTTTTTCAACCAGTGGCTGAATAAGTTTTATATCGCGTTCGGATTTGCTGCCGAATAATTTATTTAAAAAACCTAACATGTTTATATAGAATGAACTCTGTTTTAATCAATAATTACGCCATGGCCTTCTACAGGTCAAATTGACATAATGCAAGCAAAATTAAATTTATTTAGCTAATTACAGCGGGGAATACTTTCAATTAATGAAACTAAAAACACGGAAAAATATTGCAGGATAGAAGTGCTTCACTTATAAATCTTCATCATCCCAATCGAACCATTTTGTATCTGGATCATCAGGATCAAAGTCGCTGGCCTCGTTAGATACCATCTTCGTATCGAAACCATCATTTTTATCGATTAGGTAGCGTATCGCCCAGTCGTCTTTCATGTCATCAGAAGAATCAAAAGTTCTAACCCACTTCACAAATTCGATTCTGAATTCCTCAATTGCAACCCGCATCAGCTGCACATAATCGTTCGGATTTATTCTAATAAGACGGGCAAAGAGCACTCCTTCAAACATCTCGCGCACAGCAAACTTAATTTTTAGCAAGTTTTCTACTTTGACTGAATAGACCTCACATCCTGCTGCGGCGGCTATTTTAACGCTTATAGCTAAAGCGTTGCTTAAAATTTGATGCTCGATATGTTCTTTCTGATCATCATCTTTTAATGATTCACAAATATGTTCCGCCAGAACTAGTATATCCTTGGCTTTCTGATAAACCGTTAACTTTTCGAAATCTTCCAACATCTTTAATTATGAACCCGATGTCGAAATCTTCCAACATCTTTAATTATGAACCCGATGGCATTTACAATATCTAAATTCCCTTTAACAATATAGAATTTTATCTTTGCGCTTATGAACATTCTTTTAATTGGTTCTGGCGGAAGAGAGAGCACTTTTGCCTGGAAAATATCTCAAAGCCCGCTGTGCAAAGAATTATTTATCGCACCCGGAAACGCCGGAACCGGGGCCTATGGTAAAAATGTAAATCTGGCTATAACCGATTTTAAAGGCATACGCAATTTTGTACTTGAAAATGATATTAACCTTGTCCTTGTTGGACCAGAAGAACCTTTGGTTAAAGGTATTCACGATTATTTTCTTGCTGATGATGATCTAAAATCGATACCTGTAATCGGACCTCAGGAACAAGGCGCTCAATTAGAAGGGAGTAAAAACTTCTCAAAGTCGTTTATGAGGCGGCACAATATTCCTACTGCCGCTTCAGCCACTTTTACTATCAATACTTTAAGCGAAGGTTTATCATACCTTGAAACACACCGGTTACCAGTAGTGCTTAAAGCAGATGGACTTGCAGCAGGGAAAGGCGTACTTATTTGCCAAACGCTGGAAGAAGCTCAAAACGAATTGGTAGCAATGCTTCAAGATGCAAAGTTCGGCGAAGCAAGCAGCGCGGTTGTTATCGAAGAATTTCTATCAGGAATCGAGCTTTCGGTTTTTGTTTTAACTGATGGTCAAAGCTATAAAATACTTCCCGAAGCAAAAGATTATAAACGTATTGGAGAAGGTGATACTGGTTTGAATACAGGCGGAATGGGTTCAATTTCTCCGGTGCCATTTGCTGACGCTGAATTTATGAAGAAGGTTGAGGAAACAGTCATAAAACCAACCATACGCGGATTGAAAGAAGATCACATCCCATACAAAGGCTTCATTTTTATTGGTTTAATGAATGATAACGGTGAGCCAAATGTGATTGAGTATAATGTAAGAATGGGAGATCCGGAAACTGAAAGTGTAATTCCTCGTATTGAAAGCGATTTTCTGGACTTGTTACTTGGGGTTGCCAATGAAAATCTGGCCGAGAAAGAGTTAAAGATCTCTAATAAAACAGCGGCCACAATTATGCTTGTTTCAAGTGGATATCCTGGCGAATACATGAAGGGGAAAGTAATTTCAGGGTTAGATAATATCAGAGATTCTTATGTTTTTCATGCAGGAACGGTACTTGACGATAGTTTGATTAAAACAGCAGGGGGCCGGGTTTTAGCCGTTACTTCTTTACAGGATACCATGTTTGATGCCGTACAACAGGCTGTTGCCGATGCCGGCAGGGTCTATTATGACGGCCGATATTTTAGGCTGGATATTGGATTTGACTTACTTTAAAGATCAAGAAACTCTAAATTCTATGAATTTGCCATTAGACCGCGTATTTTAATAACAATTTTGATAACAAAAAAGTAGAAAAGGCGTATAGATGTTGATTTAGTGCAAACATGCAGTACTGATGGACACTGTCATATCATTACTGTAAGACATTTATAGAATTATGTATCTTAAAACCTCTCTACTTCTAACAGCGCTTGCCTTGAGCGTTTTATCTGCCTTTGCAGGCGGTAGAACTGCTTTACAGGATTCGGTTAAAAAAGTGACTGTTAGAGTAACTGCCTCTGAAAAGAAATCAGCTTTAAACTTCGACAGTTTAATAAATAGTTCCGCTAAGGTACGTCAACCGAACACCTCAGGGCAACATCCAAGGCCTAGGACTTCGCTATCCAAAAAGACATCAAGTAAAGTTTCTTCAAACACTTCAAAAGCAGGTGCTTTAAATGCCAGAGTTAACACTACGACAAAACCGGCACAATCTGCTCCTTCAAAGACAATTACAAAATCTACTACAGATAAACCGGCATCTGTGGAAGCGGACAACCATGAAGAAGAAACACTTCAACCGGTTCCTATAAACGATGACGAAGAGGTTGAGCAGACCGAACCCGGAAACTTTAAAACTTCCAGAGCTTACCTTTGGGTGGGTTTTATGCTGATTGTTATAGGTGCGATTTTGGGAATACTTTTTGGAAAAACTGCTTTATTGGTCTCTATTGCAGGAATGGTCTTTGTAATCATCGGATACACGATATAGTTAAAAAGTCAAAGGTCAAAATTACGAAAGGTTAAAATAGGGGCTAAATATAAATCTATTTCGTTATTAGCTTCTCAAGCATACTTGTCAATTCTTCTCCTCTTAAATTTTTAGCTATAATTTTCCCTTGTGGATCAAGAAGAAAATTTTGAGGGATTGAGGTGATTTTATATAGTACCGCTACCTCATTTCTCCAGAATTTTAAATCTGATACATGTGTCCAGTTTAACTGATCGTCTTTTATGGCCTTTAACCAATTCGATTTTCCGCTCTGTTGATCTAAGGATACTCCTAAAACCGTGAAATTTTTATCTTTGAACGCATTGTAAGCATTAACCACATTGGGATTCTCCTGGCGACAAGGGCCACACCATGAAGCCCAAAAATCTATCAAAACATATTTCCCTTTAAAATCACTCAGCTTAACATTCTTGCCTTTCGTATCTGGTTGAGTAAATTGGGGTGCCAATGAACCTATTGATAATCCATCCTGCTGTTTAAACTGACTCCTAATTATTTTCGCTGAAGACGTTTTCTTAATATCGTCGCTAAGCTTGTTGTAAAGCGAATTTACCAGGAGGTAATCTTTTGTAAACTCCGCAACCTCTGGCAATAAGATCAGGCTGATGAAGGCATTCGGATGTGCCTTGATGAAATTCATGCGTATAACATTGGTTTCTTGCTGATAATCCTGGTAAGCAGCACCAAATGCTTTCTGAAGAGAATCTCGATTAGAACCTTTTAAAACTTGTTGAGATACAGACTCATAAAAACGATTAATATCCAGCGTATGAGGATTAACTTCACTTAAATACAGTTTAAAGTCTTTATCAGCGGCTGATCCAGACACCTTCGCTGTTTTAAGCTTATCGTTTACTACAACAGCAATCGTTCCCTTATCGATTAAAAAAGATAGCGATGCCGAGTCTGCCTTCCCATCCTGATTATAAGAAAGTACAGCTTGTTCAGGCTCTTCCAATTCACCTTTAATCAAAAACTTTCCTGGATTTATTTCTACCGGTTTAACAACTGGAGTTGGAGTACCATACAGTTTTATTCTTGTAAAATACAATTTCTTGCCTGCCAGATTTTGGCTTATAGTCCCGTTGATTTCAAATTTCCCCTTTTGAGCGAATGCTACCGTTACCGACAAAAAGAGAAACAGAATTGATATTTTAAATCTCATGAGAAAATATTGTGTACTAAATTAGCTTCTGATAAGTCCTCCACCAAAGGTCGGGCATATCACCAGAAACGGCAATCTGATAATCTTCGTATCTGCAAGGCACCAAATGATAACGTTCATTTTTCGAATTGCCAACCGGATATGGCACCTGCATCCACCATCTGTCCGTTTTTTTGCTTTTTACAAACACCAGTTCGTGCGTATTATCTTTCAATGATGCCCGGTAAATAAGAAATTGAGACTTTGGCTGTAACGGAAAATCTTTTTTACGATGATAAAATCCATCAACAAAATACCATATCATTTGCGCAAGCAGCATGGCGGTTTGGCCGTTGGAATCGTACGCCGGATTAAATTCGTAAAATCCAATTGAGGTGAGTTTATCACTCATACCGGCATATCGGCAAATTTGGCAGGCTTCTTCACCGTAAAAGCCATTTGGCCCTGCGTTCGCGTTTCCAGAAGCATCTGATGAACGGATAGAGGATATATCAAAACTTAATAAATTTGCATTTCGGATGATGGGCTCAGAAACTGCTACATTACCATAAAAATCTCCCAAACGGTTAACATCAAACAAAAGCTTCTCCATTACGCGCAGGCTTTCCTGGTTTACGTAATAAGTCTGGTATCCAATATTGCTATAATTAAACAGGTAATTCGGCTGGTGAAGCAGTATTCTATTTAGATATGATGTTGAAGTCGCTTCGATTTCAGAAGCATGTTCCGGATCATCTAGATCAAACCGTGGGTCAACAATTACCAGATCTACCTTTTGATCCAATGCTTCATAAGCCAGGTATTGAGCGTAGGTTAAATCCTGACCGCCGCCAATTAGTAAGGGCAAAATATTTTTTTTAACGAGCTCTGATACTATCGCCCTTATCGCAAAATAAGTATCAGATACTTTATTCCCGGGTTTGATATTTCCCAGATCTACAATCCGGGTGTTGTACGGCCCTTGATTAAGAGAATACAGCTTCTCTCTTACGTAATCCGGCGCAAGCGCGCAACCCTGATTATTAACCGCATTCCTATCTTCTAAAACACCAATTATGGCAATATCAAATTTTTGAGTATCTAAATCCGGGAACTCATGTACATAAATTTCGACCAAGGCACCAAGCTGGCTGGCATAATATTCGGCATGAGATTTTACCTTATCAGAATTAACCGGTGAAAAAAAATCGACTAAAGACATGCGCTAATTGGTTAAGCTTTAAAAACAGAATTTCATCCTGCTCAAATATCAAATTATTAAATAAGTTTTATAATGAAATTAATTCATTTTATCGATCACTAACCTAAATGAATTAAGCTTCGCTTAGCTGAAATTTTGCTGTAAATTTGAAATGAATAAAAATTGCTTTAATGATACTCGTAACGGGTGCTACCGGATTTGTGGGTTCGGAATTAGTAAAACAACTTCTTAAAAGTGGCGAAAGCTTTCGGGCGATTAAAAGGGCATCTTCGCAAATTCCGTTTATTTTAATTGAAGAGAAGTCTATTGAGTGGGTCGAAGCAGATATTCTCGATTATTTTGCATTGGAAAAAGCCCTTCAGGGTATATCTAAAGTTTACCATTGCGCGGCATTGCTTTCTTTTTCTGCGGAAGACAAGAAGAAACAATTACGGATAAATAAAGAAGGAACCTTTAACCTGGTGAACCTTTGCCTGGAAAATCAGATCGAAAAATTAATTCATGTAAGTTCTGTAGCGGCACTTGGCGAATCCAGAGATGGTGGGCCTGTAACCGAAAAAATGCAATGGGATTTTGACGGTAGTCAGCAAGGATATTCAATTTCCAAATACGAAAGCGAAATGGAGGTTTGGCGAGCTATTGCCGAAGGCTTAAATGCGGTAATTGTAAATCCATCGATTATTATTGGAAAAAATGCAGGCACCAAAGGAAGCGGCCAAATATTTGAAACTGTAAGAAAGGGGCTGAAATTTTACACCAGCGGAAGCAATGGTTTTGTGGATGTTGATGATGTAGTTAAAGCTATGATTTTTTTAATGAAAAGTGACATTAGTGCCGAACGGTTTATCTTAAATGCCGAAAATTTAAGTCTGAAAACAGTATTTACCGAAGCGGCTACTGCATACCAAATCTCTCCTCCATCGTTTGAAGTTAAGCCTTGGCTAATGAACATCGGCTGGCGGGGCGCCAGTTTACTATCTCTATTTAACGGAAAAAAGTACGGCCTTACTAAAGACACCGCAAACAGTGCATTCAAAAATATCAGCTATTCGGGTGAAAAATTTTTAACGTATTTTCCGGATTTTGCTTTCAAGCCGATTAAAGCGAGCATTAAAGAGATTTGCGATGCTTCAAAGAAATAAGAGGTTTGCTACATTTGCAGCAAACAGGTGAGTTCCCAAAATGAAGAATTATTACATTATTGATTTCGACAGCACGTTTACCCAGGTTGAGGCCTTAGATGAACTGGCTCGAATTTCATTAAAAGACAATCCAAATCGCGAAGCGATCTATAAAGAGATAGAGGATCTTACCAACGCCGCGATGGAAGGTCGCCTTTCGTTTCGGGAAAGCTTGACCAAAAGAGTGAAGGTGTTACAGGCTAATCGTGAACACTTAAAACTTTTGGTTAGCCGATTAAAGAAATTAGTTTCTTCTTCTTTTTCAAGGAATCGCACATTTTTTAAAAACCACCCCGATGATGTTTTAATCGTTTCAGGTGGATTTAAAGAGTTCATTACTCCGGTAGTATTGCCCTATCACATTAAAAAAGAAAATATCTACGCTAATACTTTTTTGTTTGATGTAGACGGAAACATAGTAGGGTATGATGATACCAATCCGCTTTCGCAGGAAGGCGGCAAAGTTAAACTTTTACAAGAGCTGAAGCTTGAAGGAAATATCTTTGGTATTGGCGATGGCTATTCGGATTTTCAGTTAAAAGAATCAGGACTTATTCAAAAGTTTTACGCTTTCACAGAGAATATTGCCCGCCAAAGCATCCTCGAAAGAGCCGACCATGTTACGCCAAGTTTTGATGAGTTTTTATACATCAATCAATTGCCCCGTGCTATTTCTTATCCTAAAAACAGAATTTTATGTCTTATCGTAGGAAATGTTCCCGATGAGGCCATGCAAATTCTGAAAAAAGATGGCTTTTCAATTCGCCACAAAAACACCTTTGAAGAAAAATACGTACCAGATGTTGGTATGCTTATCTTGGCAGAAGGTGAACATATTGCCGATGAGGTTTTAAAGCAAGCGGTTAAACTAAAAACCATTGGCTATTTAGGAAACAGCAAGCAAAAGCTGTCTCATAAAATTGCTACCGAAATGGGAATTGTAGTTTTCGACGACCCGAAACATAATCCACGCAATGCTCAATTTATTTCAAAACGTACGGCCGACTTTATAAACAAAGGTGATACGCATCTTAGCGCTAACTTCCCGAACCTACAATTGCCTAAAGTTGCTAACGCTCACAGACTTATCCATATTCATAAAAATGTACCCGGAATTATGGCGCAAATCAATCAAATCTTCGCGACGCACAACATTAACATTGTTAGCCAGTTCCTCATGACCAATGCTGCAATTGGCTATGCTATTACGGATGTGAGCGCACAATACGATAAACAAGTTTTAAAGGAATTGAAGGAAATATCGCAAACTATAAAATTCCGGATCTTGTATTAAAAAATCACCAACATGAAAGAGCTTTTATTGGTTTTTGCAGGTGGTGGATTAGGGAGTGTCGCCCGGTTTGGAATTTCCAGGTTGTATGGCTCCTGGCAAAGCGTATTTCCGTTTGCAACCTTAACAGCAAACTTTTTAAGCTGTATCGTTTTTGGGCTAATCATCATTCTCAGTGCAGATAAACTGTCGCTTAGCCCCTTAATTAAACTTTTGATTATAACCGGTTTTTGCGGCGGCTTTAGCACCTATTCTTCTTTCACATTTGAAACCGTCCAGTTATTTAAAAATGACAGTGGTTTGCTGGCATTTTCGAACATCCTATTAAACTTCTTTCTAAGCGTGAGCGGCTTATACCTCGGAATGCTGCTTGCCAAATTTTTTTAATCTCAACAGTATTTATCATAAAACCCTACAAATTCTGTTTATTTGTATGTTGATTGATTAAAAGACGTTGCCGTGGTACATACACTTGATATACAAATTACAAAGACCTCTTCATCGCGCTTAGCAGAAACAGATTTCAATAATTTGCCCTTCGGTCATATTTTTTCCGACCACATGTTTGTTGCTGATTATGCTGATGGAGAGTGGAAAAATTTACAGATTTTGCCTTATGGAGATTTATCTCTTAGTCCGGCAATAGCCTCGTTACATTACGGGCAGACTTTCTTTGAAGGTTTAAAAGCTTACACTCATCCAGATGGTAACGTTGTGGTTTTCCGTCCAGATAAGAATGCGGAGCGCTTTAATCTTTCTGCGCAACGGATGTGCATGCCGGAATTGCCTAAGGAAATCTTTTTAGAAAGTATTGCCGCTGTTGTAAATCTCGACAAAGAATGGATTCCAAAAGCGGCGCATCACTCTTTATATATCCGTCCTTACATGTTTGCTACCGATCCGTATCTTGGTGTGCAGCCGTCAAAAACATATAAATACATCGTCTTAACCTGCCCTGTTGGCGCATATTTTAGCAAACCGCTTAAAGTTAAAATTGAAACTAAATATTCTCGTGCCAGCGAAGGCGGATTTGGTTTTGCCAAAGCCGGTGGCAATTATGGTGGCTCATTATTTCCAGCTCAAGAAGCATTAAAAGAAGGGTTTGACCAAGTTATCTGGACCGATGGCCGTGATCATGCCTATGTGGAAGAACTTGGTGCAGCCAATGTAATGTTTGTTATTGATGGTAAAATTATTACTCCGCTTACGCGCGATACCATTTTAAACGGCATAACCCGCGATAGCGTTTTAACACTTGCCCGTAAATGGGGGATTCCTGTGGAAGAGCGGAGAGTTTCTGTTGCAGAAGTTATTGATGGTTTGAAAAATGGCAAGCTAACTGAAGCATTTGGTGCAGGCACAGCGGCTACAATTGCGGCGATTGCCAGTATCGGCTATGAAGGTCAGCTTTATGAGTTGCCAGAACCTTCAAAAGCTGAGTTTTCAAATAGAGTACTTAAGACGCTTAATGATATCCGGTATGGTTTTGGTCCGGATGAGTTGGGGTGGAATTATGTGGTGTAAAGTTTAGGCTGCGACGGAAATATGATTCCTTTCAATCAATCGTTACTGTCAATCCTTCTTGTTGTAGAATTTTTCGATACACTTCAAGTTCGGTAAAAGAGCCTTCTAGTACCGCACATTTTCCGTCATTGTGAATAGTCCAGGCAATCTTTTCGGCTTGACCGGAACTATAATCAAGATATTTAACAAGGCAGTAAATTACATGTTCGAATGTATTTACATCATCGTTCCATAAAATTAACCGATGACTGGGCTTTATACCAGCAAGAATTTCTTCTAATGTAAAGGTTTCTACCTGAGTTTCAGTTCCGGCACTAAGAATGTTCATCCGGCAAATTTAAACAATGTCTAATCTGCGTTAGCATCAAATTAAATTTAATTCTTTTTAAAATTCTGTATGATAGTGCGCAGGATGGAACGGTTATAAGGTGCCCACCACTCTTCCAAAATTCTTTTTATGATATCTGGTTGATGGGGCTGAACTGCAAAGGTTAAATTCTTTCTTAGGTTTAATTTGGTCTCCTGCCAAACCAACTTATTGTATTGAAGATATTTTTTCATTTGCTTTACAGCAAGATTTATAACAGACTCTTGTTTGCCAACTTCATCAACCAAGCCGATATCCATTGCCTCCTGAGGAAACATTAATGTTCCTTCAAGAATAAAGCGATGTGCTTTTTGCGTGCCAATACACGAAGCGTATAATTGAAAAAAACTATTAGGAACGATGAGTCCAAGAGCTACTTCATTCAAACCAATTTGAAATTCGCCTTCTGCCATAATGCGATAGTCGCAACACAAACTAATAACAGTGCCTGCAGCTGGTGCGTGGCCGTTGATGGCAGCAATAAGCGGCTTTTTGAATGCAGTTAATTGATAAATTAGGGCAAAATATTGTTCCCAGAAATATTTAATCTGCTCTTCTGAATAGTCGAATAGTTCTATAAAGTCGAGCCCGGCAGAAAAAAAGTCATCCTTTCCAGTCAAAATCAGACCAAAAATGTTATCGTCATTTTCTATGCTTTGTAGCATGTTTTTTAACTCCATCACCATCTCCGAGCCAATAACATTTGACTTTTTGTAATCTAGAGTTAAAAGTGCAATTCCATCCTTTACTGTTATCTTTATCGTGTTCATTTAGCAACATTAAATCGAAACACTTGCCGGCTTAGCGAGCCATTCAAATCCACCCCTTCTATAACAGCCTTATATGTTCCTGGTTGGTCTGAGGTATAAAAATTCACAGAACCCTTCCCCCCGACATCGGTTATAACATTTGGTGCCCAATAAATAGTAGATCTTAAGTCGGCGATCTTATTAATTTCAGGCTCGGCATAGCTTGGGGAATAAAACTGGCGGCCTATGTAATAGCCCTGCGGGGAATAAGAGGCAATGCCTTTGGCTGAAATTTTGGATCTTGTCTCGCTCTCGCCTCTTTTGGTGTTAATAATTAATACGCCTGCTGTGCCTCTCATGCCATAGATTCCAGTATAGCCTACGCTTTTGAGCACTTCAATGTTATCAACATCGGTAATATTTATTAAAGCAAGATATTCTGGTTCCACGTACGAA
>DASWMZ010000111.1:0-25061 GCA_036399495.1 Pedobacter sp. | reverse complement strand
TAATTAACATTTGCTTCTTTGTCGGGTTTCAACTGGCAAATAAATTCGGAGGCACTATTGATGAAAGTATTTACCGTCAAAATATCTTAATCTGCAATTTAATATGGTTGCTATGCACCAGTATGTTTAGATTATACGGTGAGCACACTATCTATAAACTTGAACTAATCTATAGATCAACGTGGAGAAGCATTGCACTGCATGCATTTGTTTTTCTCGTATTTCTTTTCTTCACAAATAGGATAGATTTTCCAAGAGACTTTTTAGTAGCCTTCTATAGTTTGGTAGCTTTAAGTTTTTTATTAAGTCGTTTTACCGGTACAGCATTTCAGGAGATGCTTGCAAGCCATTTTGATATTAAAAAACCGGTTGCAGTGTTAGGATTGAATCCTGGAGGGCTAAAGCTTGCCGCCTATTTCGAGCAGCAAAGCAGTGTAAATTTTGTTGGATTTTTAGGAGAAGAGGGATTTTACGTTGACCCTAGCGGTAAGCTACTTCCTGCTGCTTCAGAACAGTTAAAAAAAGCTTCTCGTGCAGGCGTTAAAGAAGTATTCGTATCACTTACACCTGATAGAATGGCGGATATTCCCCATCTTTTAAAAGAAGGCGAGAAGCAATGTATCAGATTAAAGTTTGTTCCTGATTTTAGTTCCGGACAAGCTTCTTTTAAAATAGATCACATGGGTGGTTTCAGCGTGCTTTGCGTTCGTAAAGAGCCTTTAGAAGATATCGAAAGTAGATTTAAAAAACGCTTTTTTGATGTTGCTTTCAGCATGATGGTGATTGTTTTTTTATTTAGTTGGTTATATCCTATTCTGGCTATCATCATAAAAATGCAAAGTCCGGGTCCAGTATTGTTTAAGCAGTTAAGAAGTGGAAGAAATAATCAGCCATTTTGGTGCTATAAATTCAGGAGTATGAGAATGAATGGTGACAGTAATAAAAAACAGGCCACCAAAAACGATGATCGAATTACTCCCATTGGAAAATTCATGCGCAAAACCAGCCTTGATGAATTACCTCAATTTTTCAACGTGTTAATGGGACATATGAGTATTATTGGTCCGAGGCCACATATGCTAAGCCATACTGAACAATATCGCTCACTTATCGATAAATATATGGTCCGCCAGTTTTTAAAACCTGGTATTAGCGGATGGGCTCAGGTAAATGGGTTCAGAGGGGAAACTCGTGAACAGTGGTTAATGGAGAAAAGGGTAGAACATGATATCTGGTATATGGAAAATTGGTCGGCTATGCTTGATGTGCGAATCATATTCATGACCATCATAAATATTTTTAAGGGCGAAAAGAATGCTTATTAAGTTGATCTAACCCTTATTTAAAACAATCTCCGTCTTAACGTATTTATATACAGCATTTAGCTAAAAGTATATTAGCTGTACAAAGCAGAGGTTTATTTGAAACCTCTGCTTTGTAGATAGCGTACAACGCTCCATTAAACACAATGGCTATACCTAACTCAATATTCAACATTCTAAATTCAAGGTGCACGACTGTAACTGAAACTTTAAAACTTCAATTACTCTCGAATCACACTTCAATATGAATTCTCAGCGAATCCTTCTTATAGGAGGCAATTACAGCCCGGAACAAACCGGAATTGGAAAATATAATGGTGAAATGATGGAGTGGTTAAGCAGTAAAGGCTTTGACTGCACTATTGTAACGACCTATCCTTATTATCCCTTTTGGAAAATACAGGAACCTTATATCAAAAATTCGGGATGGTTTAGGAAAGAGCAAAAACGAGTTGTTGAATTTGACAACGCCATAACTATTTATAGATGCCCTCACTATGTTCCATCCACACCAAGTGGCTTTAAAAGAATTTTATCTGATTTAACATTTTTTATAAGCGCTTTCATTCAGATAATTCCGCTGCTATTTCATCAAAAATATGATTTTGTAATTTCAGTTGTTCCTCCGTTTCAATTAGGGTTACTAAGCTTGTTTTATAAGTTAATTAGAGGAGGAAAAGTAATTTATCATATACAAGATTTACAGATTGATGCTGCACATTCGTTAGGAATGATCAAATCAAAATTTGTAGTACGGCTAATGTTTGGGGTAGAACGTTTCCTTCTGAAAAGTTCCGATTACGTAAGCAGTATCTCCGATGGGATGATCAAAAATATAAAAGCAAAATATGACCGGGATATATTGATGTTCCCAAATTGGGCCAATACCAGCGATTTTTATCCAATTGAGGGTAAAGAAGAGTTAAAAAAAGAATTTGGATTAGCCTCTGATAAAAAGGTTATTCTCTATTCAGGTGCAATCGGCGAAAAGCAAGGCCTGGATATGTTACTCTATTGCGCACAAGAGTTAAAAGATAATTCAGAAATTCAGTTTGTTATATGCGGTTCAGGTCCGTATAAGCAAAGATTAATCGAGCTTGTCGAAGAGTTACGGCTTTCGAATGTGGTATTTATGCCTCTGCAGCCAAAGGAGAAATTCAATAATTTTTTAAATATGGCAGATGTTCATCTGGTATTGCAGAAAGCCGATGCTACGGATTTGGTTATGCCATCTAAAGTCACGAATATTTTATCAGTTGGCGGGCTAGCTTTAATTACCACTCCCCCAAATAATAGCTTGCATTCTGTTATATCAAAACACAATTTGGGAATTTTGATCGAGCCTGAAAATCAATTACTATTAACTGAAGGGATCAAATCTGCATTGAGCAATAACAATGACAATCTAAAAAAGAACGCTCGCAAGTTTGCAGAAGAGAATTTAACGATGGATAATATTTTATCCCGATTCTTTACTCAACTCACAAAAAATGTTGCTTTGTCACCTACTAAACCGGGTTTGGTATCAGGGTGATGTACTTAAATTAATAAACAGTATCAGTTTATTTTAATACTTTAGCTGGAAGTTCATTTAACAAAATTGTTTTTATATGCTGGGTTTACTTTAAAAATGGATGAGTTAAGTAAGATAAATTAATAAAATTGCATATATGTTTAGTGAAAGACAAACTTTTTTAACAGTAATAAGTTAATCAATCACATAAATTGTTAACCGTTTAACTAATAAATTGTATGATTTGTATTAAGAATATTCGAATAGTATTTCTGGGCCTGATGGTTATATCACTAAGTGCCTGCTTCAGTAATAAAGTAGCAAAAGAAAATTACTTGTACTTTAAAAAAGGAAGTAACGAACTTACTGCTCAAAAGGAAACAACAATAAAGAAAAATGATCTTTTGAGTATCCAGGTATTTAGTAACACATTAAATCAGGAACAAGCTGCCGTATTTAATATGGCTGTAGTGAAGGAATCGTCATCAGCGGCTTCAGCTGGCGATGGCGACAGTCAGCCCCAGGGAGCAAGTGCAGGTCAGGGATACGAAGTTGGATCAGATGGAAATATTGAAATGCCCGTTATCGGAAGCATCAAGGCAGAGGGTTTAACGAAACAGCAACTCAAGGAATCGCTTATCAAAAAATTATCAAACTATATAAAATTACCAAACGTTAACATTCGTTTTCTCAGATTTAATGTGAATGTTATCGGTGAGGTGAGAGCACCAGGAACCAAGGTTTTTCAGGGAGATAAGATTACAATTATTGATGCCATTAGCGCAGCAGGCGATTTAACGGATTTTGGTAAGAGAGAAAATGTAACCGTCATAAGAGAGCAGAATAATAGTAAAATTTATTTTACTGTGGACCTTAGAAATAAGAATCTTTTTTCATCCCCTGCGTATATCCTGCAACAGAATGATATCATCTATGTAGAGCCAAATGAAAATAAGCTCGCAACTTTGAGTGTAAATCCAGAATCCCAGAGAAGAATGTCTACGGTTCTTTCAGTAACCGGACTTTTATTCTCTGTCGCTACCTTTGTACTTTTCGCACTAAACAATAACACCCAATAAACATGTCAACAGACGATCGAGGTCTTTTCGGAGAAGAAAAGAGTACTGTTTCTACCAAAGAAATATTTATTAAGTATCTAGCAAAATGGCCTATAATTTTAGGATGTTTGGTTATCTGTGTGGGTGCAGGGCTTTTATATACCAGGTATTCAGTCCCTAAATATTTGGCCAACACCTCGTTCCTAGTTAAAGAGCAGGGAAAGTCAAGCTCCACAGACATCATTGAAGCAGCTGTTAGTGGGAGCGGAAAAAAGCAAACCAATATTAATAATGAAATAGTTCAATTTAGCTCCTCTGCATTGATGGAAAGAACGGTAGCTAAAAACGGTTTTAATATTTCGTATTTCAAAAAGGGTAACGTATTGGATATCGACATTTATAAAGACGCACCATTCAAATTAATTATAAAAAAGTTTGGAGATAGTACTAATAGCGTATCTTTTTTTATAAGCGACATTGATAATAATGGTGGAACGCTGAGAATTAACTCTGAAGATGCCTCTAAGAAATTCAGTTTCAAATGGAACGCCCTTTACGATATAAATGGTTACAGTTTTATGTTGATGTCTGATCGGACTATTAAAAAGGAGTCCGGAAGTTTTATTGTGAAATGGGAGCCCGTTTCGGTTACAGCAGGTCACATTTCAAAGGATCTTGTAGTTAAAGCTTTGGACACTAAAACTAATATTATACAGGTCAATCTAAAATCGACGAATCTTCAAAAGGGGAAGGACATATTAAATGCATTATTTAATGAGTATAATTTGTCTGACATAGAGGATCGGAATAAGCTTTCTCAAAATACTGTGAAATTTATCGACGAGCGTTTGTTTAACATTTCTAACGAATTGAAAGGCGTGGAGAGCAATCTTGAAAGTTACCAGGGAAGTAACCAGATTGTAAATATCGAAGGACAGTCATCTATGTCATTGGAGAACGCGAGTGAAGCTTCCAAGACGATTAAGGATCTTTCGGTGCAAAGAAGCGTAATTAACATGATGCAAAATTTTTTTTCAGATCCCTCCAATGATACTAAGTTAGTGCCGTCCTCTTTGGGTTTAACGGATGGGACTATATCCGCTTTAGTCACCCAATATAATATGCTACAACTTAAGCGAGAAAGGGTTGCTCCTATGGTGGCACCCAATAGCACGGTTATGCAAGATTTAAATACTCAACTGGCAAGCTTAAAAGGGAGCATTGTCGAAAGTCTTAGAAGTATCCAAAAAAATCTTAATGTTCAAGAATCGAGCATTCAAAGGCAGAACAACCAGTATAAAAATTTCCTCTCATCCGTCCCTCGTAATGAAAGGGTACTTCAAGAAATTAAGAGAAAGCAAGGTATTACAGAAGGTTTGTATCTATACCTCTTACAAAAAAGAGAAGAGGCAGCCATATCTAGTACCGGAAACAATGTGCCTAATTATAGACAGATGGATCTTGCAAAAGGCTCTGGTCCCGTAGAGCCAAACACAAGAAATATTTTGTTATATACCGCATTGTTAGGATTAACACTTGCATTCGGCGGCATTTATTTATCTGAGCTGTTAAATGATAAAATTACATCCAGGCAAGATATTGCAAGACGCAGCAATCTCCCGGTCCTTGGTGATATTAATCACATACCAAGAAGGAAGAAGATCCCAGTTCCGGTTCTGAGTAGGAATATCACAAGTGAACAATTCCGGGCTATTCGCACAAATTTGTCTTTTAAAATTAAAAACGACGAAAAAATCATATTAGTAACCTCTTCGATGAACGGGGAAGGCAAGTCTTTCGTTAGCTTAAACCTTGCGTCTATTTGCGCACTTCCAGGGAAAAAAGTCGCGTTGCTAGAGTTTGACATCCGCAAGCCTGGGATTGTGCAACAGCTAGACATGAGCGGCAGTAAAGGGATAACAAATTATTTGAGCGGACAGGAGACAGACTTGTCCAAGCTCTACCAACCATTGGCCGATCTGAAAAATTTACACATTTATCCAAGTGGCCCGCTACCAACTAATCCAGGTGATCTTATATTATCAGAAAACCTAAGCAAATTATTCGAAACGCTTAAGGAAACTTACGATTATGTAATTGTAGATTCCCCACCCGCAAGATTAGTAAGCGACGCATTTATCTTTGGAAAGTATAGTGATCTCGTGTTGTATGTAATTCGCCATGACCATACACTTATAAAGCAATTGCAATATCTTAAGGAAATTGTATCTAATAAAACGCTTAATAATATAAGTTTAATTTATAACGATTTTAGAACAGGAGATAAGAATGCGTATGATGGGTATTATGGAGATGGAAAATCATAACGTGAAACCCACTTAATTCTTAAGAGGATATGAAAACCGCTATGGGTCGGAAAATTTATTCGAACCCAGCTTATTTGAGGATATATGAGTGGGGGAGATTGGTTAGCATTACTGGCTCCGCTCAAATTATTATTCAGGTCATTGGATTTGTCTGTGGTATTTTGATCATTAGGTTTTTATCGACCCAAGAGTATGCCTTATATACTTTGGCCAATGCAATGCTTGGTACCATGACAGTATTAACAGATGGGGGCATATCTTCCGGGGTTATGTCAGAAGGGGGGAAAGTTTGGACGGATCGAACGAAGTTGGGGACAGTAATAGCTACAGGGTTGTCGCTTCGTAGAAGATTTGCAGCCTACAGCCTGCTTGTTGCTGTTCCTATACTGTTTTACATGCTTTATAGTCATGGAGCTTCTGTAATAATGAGTTTGTTAATAGTTATTGCACTCGTTCCAGTATTCTTTGCCAGCCTCTCGGATATCATACTTGAAATACCGCTGAAATTGAGTCAAGCAATTTCGCCCCTTCAAAAGAATCAACTCGGATCTAATATTGGACGCCTGGCTCTTACTGGCTCAACCATATTTTTTTTCCCGTTCTCCTTTATCGCATTATTGGCGGCAGGCATACCTAGAATTTTTGCCAACTTTTATTTGTATAAAAGTGCAAATGAGTATGCTGACTTAACTCAGTCTCCTGACCAGGTTGTTGAGAGCGAAATGTTGGTGCTTGTAAAACGCATCCTCCCTGGTGCAATATATTTCAGTATATCTGGACAACTTACAATATGGCTTTTATCATTCTTTGGAAGCACCGCAGCGGTAGCCCAAATAGGTGCTTTAGGACGTCTGACAATGGTATTAAGTTTGTTTTCAGTAATCTTCTCTACATTGGTGTTACCCCGTTTTGCAAGGCTTGTTGACGACAAAAAAGCAATTCTAAAAAAATTCCTCCAGGTCCAATTTCTACTTTTTGTTGTGAATGGACTCATTTTGGGTGCCTTAATGATCTTTTCCAAACAATTTCTCTCCATTTTAGGAAAGGATTATTCATCGTTAAATACAGAAATTTTGATGATGACAATTAGCAGTTGTATTTCGATGATGGCGGGAATTACTCATTCATTGTCTGTATCTAGAGGTTGGGCTCTGCCTGCTGTCATCAATATCGGTGGTAACTTAGCTACTCAAATCTTATGTATTTCTCTCCTGGATATGTCAAACGTTAGGCACGTTTTACTTTTTTCTATTTATAATTCGCTGGTGGCATTTATCATGTTGATAGTATATTTCTTGTATAGGGTCGTTAAAAAAGACAATAAGAAAGAATGAAGCAAACGGCACTTACTCTTACAATTGCAAAACTTAGACAAGTTAGAGGACTAATTAGAAGAGAGTGGTTTAAAATGAGTGGTTTAAGTATGAAACGTGGAGGCAATTTAGGTAACATCTCCTGTGATTGGCCAGCTAGTGTTTCTATTGGTGAGGATTGTATAATCCAAGACGGTGCAGACTTTCGAATTGAACATCCTTTTTCGGCAAATAATTACATCCAGCTTGGGGATCGTGTATTTATAGGCCGTTGTTGCGAGTTTAATTGCACCAGCAAAATAATTGTTGGTAATGACACCATGATAGCCAGTAATACTACTATTGTAGATGTTGGACATCATACGGAAAAAGGGAATAACTTAAAATCGGTCAGTGAAGATATCAATATTGGTAGTGAAGTTTGGATAGGAGCCAGATGTGTAATTTTGAAAGGAGTTTCAATTGGGAATGGAGCCATCGTAGGAGCAGGCTCAGTAGTAAACAAATCTATACCTGAATATGAAATATGGGCAGGAACCCCTGCTCGCTTTATAAAATCAAGAATATAATGAATTCAATAGTTTGTACTTTATTTGAAGGCAATTATCATTTCGGATTAGCCGGCCTAGTAAACTCGTTAGAATGTAACGAATTCGAAGGTGACATTTATGCCGGATATAAAGGACAACTACCACCCTGGGCGCATGAAGCAAAATCTGGTATTATTGTCTTGTCTGGGTGGAAAGAAAGTTTCACCTTAAAAGTATCTGAAAAGATTAATCTTCATTTTTTGCCTATAGACACTAAATTCCACTTGACCAACTATAAGCCATATTTTATGGTTGAACTATTCAATGATGTTCAGATAAACGCCGATGCTGTGACTTATTTTGACCCTGATATAATCGTGAAGTGTAAGTGGAAGTTTTTCGAAAACTGGATGTCGCATGGTGTTTCTTTAGTGCACGAAATAATTAGCAATGACATGCCTTCTACACATCCCATTCGTTTAGAATGGGAAAATGTTGTTAGGAAAAGTAATAAACGGGTAACCAGGCATTTGACTTCATATATAAATGGAGGCTTTTGCGGGGTTTTACGAAACAATATAGAATTTTTAAATACTTGGTGTGACATTACTGATACAGCGATAAAATATTTCAAACTTACTCCCGACCAATGGAATCATTCTTACGACAGGACATATATATTTTATGCCCAAGATCAGGATGCTCTAAATATTACCGCCATGTGTAGTGAGTCGCCAATCAGTGAAATGGGACCAGAAGCGATGGACTTTATTAATGGAGGCTTTACAATGTCTCATGCGGTAGGATCACCAAAGCCCTGGAGAAAAAATTATATGTTATCCGCTTTAAATGGAAATCCTCCGACATTAACAGATAAAGCATATTGGTCCTCGACTAATTCATCTTTGAAAACTCATGATTCACTTACATTGAGTCGTAAGCACTGGGCCATAAAATTCGCTTCATTGCTTGGAAGGTTTTATAGACGCTAATAACGTATTTAGGAAATTATGCGGGTATTAGCAGAACTGAGGTTATATATATGTAATGAGTTTATTTCGTCTTTGCCAAGTAGGAGGATCCGCAGTTGGTTTTATAGCCATATTATGAAATTTAGAATCTATCCAGGATCTTCCATTTTTATGCACTGTACTTTTGATTGTGCAGGAGGACTCACAATTGGCAAGCATTCAGTCATACATCAAAACTGTAGAATCGATCCAAGAGGCGGAATCATTATCGGAGAAACAGTGGCGATCTCTCAGGAGGTAATAATCTTAACAGCAGATCATATTGTGAACTCACCTAATTTTGCAGGGCGGGAAAGGCAAGTTATTATTGAAGACTTTGCTTGGATAGGAACAAGGGCCACTATACTACCGGGTATCAGGATAGGACGAGGCGCAGTTGTAGCTGCAGGTTCAGTTGTGACAAAGGACGTGCCGGATTTTTTCATTGTTGCGGGAGTTCCAGCGAAAAAAATTGGCGAACGGGTCGGGAGTCTTGCCTATGGGGAGCCATACTCTCGGTTGTTTCAGTAAATTAAAGTATTTGTAAAGCTTAGATACAGAAAAATGTTAAGAGTGGCTATAATAAACACATTTGATGCAAAGGATAGACAGGCTTGGGCGGGTATACCTTTTTATGTCTTTATGATGATACAAAGATTGCCTGGTATATCTGTCGAGGTAATAGTTGCACCAGAATTAAACAGGAATCTATTTAGTTTGCTGAAAGGGTTTATTTTAAACAAAATTCTCCGAAGAAGATATTATACCTGGGCCGATGAAGCGTTTCTACGACAAAACAAAAAAAACTACGCGGATAAGGTCAAGACTGATTATGATTTAATTATCACGTTTCAATTTTATTTGGTTGATTTGTTGAAAACCAGTTCAAACAAATTGATATACTGGAATGACGCTACATTTAAGAATCTTATAGGTTTTTATGCAGGATATTCCAATCTCGCTAAGTATACTATACAAAATGGGCACTCTATACAAAGAAAGGCCTTTGAATTGAGCGATGCCATCATCTTTTCCTCCGATTGGGCTATTCAAACAGCGCAGTCGTATTACAGAATAGAAGCCAACAAATTGTATAAAATTCCTTTTGCATCTAACTTAACTTATACTCCACCGCATGAGGAAGTGAAAAAGATAATCGAAACACGATCTTATGATCCTATAATCTTTTTATTTTTAGCTGGCGATTGGGTTCGAAAAGGAGGGAACGAGGCTGTAAAACTTATCAATTCCCTTAACAATAAAGGATATGCATCCGAATTATATGTCGTTGGGTGCAATGTTCCTCAAGAATTCAAAGAAAACCAATCCATCAGGTCTTTTGGGTATATCAATAAGAATTCTAAGGACGGGGAACTTGAGATGATAAAGATGTTCGAAAAAAGTTCCTTTTTGATATTGCCAACTAAGGCAGATTGCACACCCGTCGCTTTTAGTGAGGCAAATTCCTTTGGGCTACCTGTGATTACTACCAATATTGGAGGCATAAGTTCGGTAATCTCTAATGACGTGAATGGTCGCTATTTTGAAATAAGTAATTTTGCAGAACTTGCTGAGACGTACATCGTCGAAAATCTACCAGGGACACCCAGCTACAAAGATTTGTGTTATTCTTCATTTAAATTTTACAATGAAAACTTATCTTGGGCTCAGGTAGAGCATAAATTTAACAAAATAGCAAGAGAATTGACGTCGTCTGTAACCCATTGACATGGAGAAGAGAGTATTAGTATTAAGCAATTGCCCTGTAGTTGAGTATCAAGGTTCAGGTTATGTCATAGTAAACACGGCAAAGGCTCTAGAGCGTTTAGATTATCAAGTAGATATCATTACTCCCTCGTCATTTTCATTCTTTTCTTTTATCGAACCAAGAGCGTTATTTTATAGGGTACTTATTGGGATGACACTCTGGGTCTTCAAAAATAGGAAGAGTTTAAAAGACTACGACTTCGTAATCTTCTATGGTTCAGAAAGTTCACTAGCTATTTTTACGATTCGAAATATTTTAGGTTCAAAAGTTCCAATTGTCTTGCATTCGAATGGGATAGAAGAGCACGTGAATTATCAACTAAGCCGCTTTAGCAAATATTTAGATATTAAGAATAAATGGTATCATTTAAAGAGGTCAATTATAAACAAATACTGCTATAAGTCGGTAGATAAGATAATAACTGTTTCAAAATATGATAGTGACTTTTTAATCGATCATTTAAAAGTTCCAGCTTACCGTGTATTTTATAATGAACCTTGTTTGCCAGATATATTTTTTGATGGCACGGAGAGCAATATATATAAAAAGAACCTGATAACTTATTGCGGAACTTGGATCGCTAGAAAGGGCGTGCGAGCTATCGAAGATGTAATCCCTGTTATCTTAAGAAAATATCCCGAGTATTCTTTTAGAATTATTGGTGTTGGTTCTGAATTTAATTTAGAAGATCACTTTCCTGAAGACATCAGAACAAGGATCGAAGTTTTTCCGCTTGTAAGGAGTAAAGAGAGGTTAATAGAGTTATATATGGAATCTTCGATATTCCTTTTTCCTTCTTTTTGCGAAAGTTTTGGCTTGGTAGTTGCAGAGGCGATGTTTTGTAAATGTGCTGTGATTACAGGCCCGACTGGTTATAGCGCAGACTTGGTGGACAATGAAGAAGCTATTGTTTTGCAGTTGCCAGATTCGGAAAACGTCTTGACTGCATTGGAGAAACTTATCAATTCGAGCAGTTTAAGAAACAGATTAGGAGAATTAGGCCAGAGGCGTAGTGCGGCTTTACGCTGGGAAACTTATACAACTAAACTCGGGGAAATTCTAGCTAATTATAGATAAGTATACCGTTATTTATTAACTTGAGTTTGAATACTTTATCTTCTGAAGCGTTCGAGACAACACACATAAGATAGGAATTTATGTCTTTGAAAATTGCTTTTTTGTCTGCCGGCCTTGGAAATATATCCCGAGGTTTTGAAATTAGTGCTAGTGAATGGTATAGAGGGATGAAAAGCGTCCCTGGTTTGTCAGTTAGATTATTCTCGGGAGGGAGGTATCCCCACGCGACAAGAGTTCTTAATTGTTCAAGGAATAGCTTAATTACAAAGATTTTACGAAGCTTCAAATTAGTAAAAGACGGATGCAGATTAGAGCAATTAAGTTTTGGATTAGGATTTATTTTGATATTACTAACTTATCGTCCCAATATAATTTGGTTACAAGAAGGTAGCTTGGGTGATGTACTTCTTTTTTTGCGAAAAACTTTCAAATTTAAATATAAAATCATTTTTTGCGATGGTGCACCAGTTGGCCATCATTTCGCTAACAAATTTGATTACATAATCTTTTTACACAAATACGCAATGGATGATGCTATCAATGATGGGGTAGATCCAGAGAAGTGCAAAGTAATATCACATTTATCTTTACTTCCTACAGCAACTAGCAATAAGCAAGATGCAAGAAAGAAATTTAATATCTCAAAGGATAGCTTTGTGATAATCTGTGTTGCAGCATGGAACAGTCATCATAAACGTATTGATTATCTCCTTGAAGAGATCGCAAAACTTGATCTGCAAAAAATAACGCTATTGCTTTGCGGACAAACAGAGCCAGGCACGCAAATTTTAAAAGATTTGGCTGATCAACTAGAAATAAATGTACAATGGCATACCTTAAATCAAAGTGATTTAGCAATTGCTTACACAGCTGCAGATCTTTTTGTTTTACCAAGTTTAAGTGAGGGACTCCCGGCGGTACTTGTTGAGGCTGGTGCCCACAGACTTCCTATAATATGCCATCCACACAGTGGGGGTAAATACACGTTAGGGGAAGATTACCTTGGGCTAACGGATCTTTCAGTGCCTGGTAATTTGGCCAAAAAGATTTCTTTTTTTCAACATTCAGGTCTTGTTGAGAAACAAGGTTTACTGACAGAAAATATAATTATTCAAAAATTTAATAGAGAAAAGCTAATTGATTCTTTAACCGCGAGTATTCTACATATTTCAGATGAAAATTAAGCAATTGCTTATATATTAAATCATTTTTACTGGAAAAATAAATATATATGAAAATTGTTTTTTTCTGCGGCTCACTTGAACCAGGATACGACGGAGTAGGTGATTATACCAGGTTGCTTGCTTTAGAGATAATAAAGCAAGGTCATGATTGCCATATAATCGCGCTCAATGATCAATTTATATCGGTCAGTAACTTTTCTAAACAAAATATAGGGGGGGACAGTATTGAGGTTTTAAGATTGCCTTCCTCTTTAAAATATGATAAAAAAATAAAGCTTGCAAAGAACTGGATAGATGAGCTAAACCCGGATTTAATAAGTCTTCAATTCGTGATATTCTCTTTTCATCCTAAGGGTATCCCTCTTCGTTTACCAAAAGTACTTGCTCAAATTGGACCTGGAACAAAATGGCATATAATGTTTCATGAGCTATGGGTAGGAATCTCAGAGAGCGCATCAAAAAAGCACGTTTTATGGGGAGCGTTGCAAAAATATATTATTGAGAGCCTAATATATAATTTACGGCCCAGATTAATTAGTACCCAATCTGAGCTATATTTGAAACTATTAAGAAAAGAGAGCTATACTGTTCATCACTTGCCTTTGTTTTCTAATGTTCTGAAGTATGAAAAGCCACTGAAGAATGAAAAAGGCGCCGAAAGTAAGATTTGTATGGTTGTTTTTGGAACAATTCACCCGCTTTCGAGGCTTCAAATATTAATGGAAGAAGTGGATAGATATGTTAAAAAGCATAATGTAGTGATCTCCTTAACCTTGGTGGGACGTTGTGGCAAAGAGGTGAGCTTATGGAAAGACACGTGGGAAAGTCGGGGGTATCCTTTTACAGTTTTGGGCGAGCAGCCGTTAGATGTAATTTCTAATGTTTTAACTTCTTCTGATATAGGAATTTCTACAAGTGCACTTTATATGATGGATAAGAGCGGTACAGTTGCTGCAATGTTAGAACACAATCTACCAGTTATTTGTGTAGGTCAAGCATGGAGGCCTCGGGACCTTAAGCCCCCGACATTGCCCCCTGGTATTTTTGATGTGTCGACACCGGGATGTATAGAGCTTAGCAAAAATCATTTTGTGGTGCAAGACAGTAGTAGAACCCTTTCAGGAGTGGCTAGAAATTTCATAGAGAGTATTGAAAACATTGAAAATTTATGAAAGTTTCTGTCTGCATCCCAACATTTAATCAAGAATTATTTATTGAACAGGCTATCCGAAGCGCGGCTGAGCAAACCCTACCTCCAATTGAAATAATAGTATCCGATGATTGCAGCACAGATCAAACGGGCATAATATTAGAAAAGTTGAGTGCTGAAATTCCGATTTTGAAAGTAATATACCAAGCCAAGAATTTAGGAATCTCTAAAAATACAGATACCTGTCTACGATCAGCGTCGGGAGAGATAATAGTAAGGCTTGATTCTGATGATTACCTGTCGTTGGATTACATTCAAACACTCACAGATATTTTAGTTAAGCACCCCAGTGCGGGCTACGCACACGGGGCAGTGCAGGAAGTAGACAAAAACGGGCGATTCTTACATAAACGAACATTGATACGGAAAGGGGGATTTCAATCAGGGGACGATGCCTTAAAGGCTACCCTGAAGGGTTATAGGGTGGCCGCAAATATCATTATGTTTAGGAAGTCTGCCCTTGAAAAAGTCGATTACTTGACTGGTCGGCCGAACTTTGGCGAAGACTATCATCTAACGGCCGCAATATCCGCTGCGGGATTCGGAAATGCTTATGTGGATGCTATTTTATCCTATTACAGGGTTTGGGTTGATGCTGGCAAAGTAAGACAAAAACGCAAGCTTGACGAAATAATTGGCATCAGAAAAGTGTTTGAAGAAGTGATTGAGCCCGGTTTTAGAAAAAGAGGATGGAATCTACGTGAAGTCGATAAAAGCAGAGAGTCTTTTGCGTGTGTACACGCCGATTGTTTAGGTTGGTCAGTGTATAATTCAGTTGAAAAGGCAGAACTTTTGAATGAGTTGAACAACCTATCTTCCACCAGGAAATCCCGAATATATGCTCTTATATATTTTAGTCAAATCGGTGGCATCTTTTCAGCGGTTCTTAATAAAAAAAGGGAATTGACAAGGGTGTTAAAAGCCGTTATATCGAGTTTAAAATAATTATGGTTAAATGCAGGTAATTGTTTCACATCCAACAGGGAATAAGAATGTTCGTGCGGTGATTGAAAGCTTTTTTGCTGAAGGCTTATTGAGTGAATTCGCTACAACCATTTCCATTAATGCTGCATCAACTTATCTAAAGTTGCTGCCCCTGACTTTGCGAACGGAACTTCAAAGAAGGACTTTTTCGATTCCTTCGCACAAAGTCTCCTCCTATCCTGTAATGGAGGCGCTTCGTATGACATTGCCTAAAATCGGCCTAAGAAAATTTACCAATTCGGAACATAGTTTTGCAGGTATAGATGCAGTATATAGAACATTAGATCATCATGTTGCTCAAAGACTCCCCGCATTAGTGGAAAAAAGTAAGATTTCGGCTGTTTATGCTTATGAAGATGGCGCACTTGAAACCTTTAAAAAAGCCAAAAGTTTAGGATTAAAGTGTATTTATGATTTGCCTATCGCATATTGGGAATGTGGAAGAAGGCTTATGAAAGCTGAAGCTGAGCGATTACCGGAATGGGCATGCACTTTAGGGGGGGGAATCAATGACTCCGAAGAAAAGCTTCGACGTAAAACTAAGGAACTGGAACTTGCTGATATGGTAATTGCTCCGGGGGATTTCGTAATTAATTCATTGCCTAATTGGACCGGGAATAAGCTTAAACACCTTGCCCCTTTTGGGTCTCCGGAGGGTATGATTTCAGATAATCTAGAATTAAAAAACAAGGAGTCGAATCGGCCATTAAGGATACTTTTTGCCGGATCCATGGGTCAACGGAAAGGGTTGGGAGATTTATTTGCAGCTATGAAGCTTCTTAATAATTCTAACCTCGAATTGGTAGTCATGGGTTCATTGCTTGCTCCGATGGAATTTTACCGACAACAGTTTTCCTCGTTCAGGCACGAGGGGGGGCGTCCTCACGCCCAGGTGTTAGAACTGATGAGAAGTTGCGATGTTTTTTGCCTACCCTCAATAGTTGAAGGGAGGGCACTGGTTATGCAAGAGGCGATGAGCCAAGGCTTGCCAATCATAATAACGCCTAACACGGGGGGTGAAGACCTAGTAATTGAAGGTAAAACTGGGTTTTTAGTACCTATAAGTTCGCCGGAAACGATCGCTGAGAAGTTAAACTGGTTTCTAGAGAATAGAAAAAGCATTACCGATATGGGCAGAGCTGCTAAAGAGCATGCCTCGAAATATACCTGGGATGCTTATGGGCGAAGTATTGCAGGTGCAATTAAAAGCAATTTAAGATTTTAGTCAGGCATCAAATTGATTTAATGAAACAAAACTATTTACTTTCTGGTATTATGACACCGAACATATATACATTAAAATATAAAGCTGCTTTTTGATGATCCAGCCAAATAATGCACTTTCCGATCAAGTGTCCATTCTCAGTAATCGAACTCAATTACTGCCCAGACAAGATGATTACAAAACGCTTCGCTTTGGGATTTGGATTTACTTTATCCTTCTTGTTTTTGAAGGTGCTCTTCGAAAATGGGTATTTCCGGGCCTGGCAACTCCACTGTTAGTTGTACGCGATCCTGTTGCTTTCTGGTTAATCCTTTTGGCATTGCAAAAGCAGATTTTGAAGCCAAACATATATGTGACCGGAATGCTCGTTATTACTGTAGCGAGTATTTTCACTGCGTTATTTATAGGGCATGGAAATCTTTATGTAGCATTATTCGGCGCAAGAATTTTTTTGCTCCATTTTCCACTAATATTTATTATTGGTCAAGTGTTTGACCGAGAAGATGTGATCAAGTTTGGTAAGATCATCATGTTGGTTGCTCTTCCTATGGTCATATTAATCGCCATACAATTTTACAGTCCGCAAACCGCTTGGGTTAATCGCGGGATCGGTGAAGACTCGGAAGGCGGTGGTTTCAGTGGGGCTTTAGGCTTTTTCAGACCACCTGCTACGTTTTCATTTATTAGTGGCACAGCAAGCTTTTTTGCATTAGTGGCCTGTTTTGTGTTTTACTTTTGGTTGGGCGAAAATAAGAGTAAAAGGATTCTTTTGATTCTTGCAACTATGGCTGTAGTGGCATCGATTCCGCTTTCAATCAGTCGAAGCTTATTTTTTTCAGTAGTGATAACTCTGCTTTTTAGTATGATGGCTATTCTCCGCAAGCCCCAATATCTTGGAAAAATGCTTTTATCTTTAGCAGTGTTAACGGTGCTCTTTCTGATTTTTAGTGACAGTTCGGCTATCCAAACACCCCTTGAAGCATTCTCAACCCGGTTTACTAGTGCGAATGAAGCCGAAGGTGGATTACAAGGTGTTGCACAAGATCGTGTCTTAAAAGGCTTAACCGACCCCTTCGTTGGAAGTCCGGATCAACCTTTCTTTGGGTATGGAATTGGTATGGGCACTAATGTTGGTGCTATGCTATTAACAGGTGAAAAAACATTTCTGATTTCAGAGGGCGAATGGGGGCGTGTGATAGGCGAGCAAGGACCCTTATTAGGCTTATTGGCTTTGATGCTAAGAATGGCTTTTTGCATCCAACTGTTTATTGGTGCATATAGAAGGCTTCAGTTGGCCGACCTGTTGCCGTGGATGCTTTTAAACTTTGCTTTGCTTAATATATCACAGGGACAATGGGGCCAGCCTACCTCTTTGGGCTTTTCTGTGGTTGTAGGAGGGTTACTGTTGGCATCCTTTAAGGGAAGTGCCAAAGTAGACGTGGTGTAAATTGCTGTCTCAAACTGTATTTCAATCATGAAAATAATTCTCATAGGTAATTATCTTCCCGACAAACAGGAAAGCATGATTAGGTTTGCAAATCTTTTAGATGAAGAATTCAAAAAAGCTGGGATTGCATCGGAAGTATGGACACCGATTGCTTTATTTGGTTCGAGATCACAATCTACATCTGTAGGACTAGGGAAGTGGTTAGGATATATTGATAAATATATACTGTTCCCATTTATTTTAGGTTTAAAGTCTAAACGACTAAAAAATGAGGAAGTACGATTTCATATATGTGATCATTCTAATGCTCCTTATTTGAAATATCTTCCGGCAAATCACTCAGGAATTACATGTCATGATGTAATTGCCATTCGTGGCGGTTTAGGATATGGGGACTTGCATCAATCACCATCAAGGTTCGGAAAAATCCAGCAAAGATGGATACTTTCTCATCTTAGTCGGGCTAGATACATCGCCTTTGTATCGAAGTTAACATTAAAGCAATTTGAAGAGTTGGTAGACCTAAAAAGGCCCGACCAGACTTATAAAGTAATATATAATTCATTTAACGCAGATTTTAGACCGATACGGAAAAAGGAGGCTTTGGTGATTTTAGAAAAGTTTGGAATTAACCTAAGTACACCATTTCTTTTGCACGTTGGTTCTGGTCTTCCTAGAAAAAACAGATCACTTTTACTCAATATGATACAAAGTAGCTCTGAAGGGATGTCACTTAAGGTATGCTTTGCAGGTGAGCGCTTAGATAATGAGTTGGTCAATTATGCTCGTCAATTGAACATTGAAAGTCGCGTTATCTCAATTGTTAAACCTGACCACGAGACGTTAGTTGCGCTTTATAGTGCATGCTATGCCTTTATATTTCCATCCTTTTCAGAAGGCTTTGGATGGCCGGTAATCGAGGCCCAAGCATGTGGTGCACCGGTTATTGCGAGTAATATAGAGCCAATGCCCGAAGTAAGCGGGGGGGGCGCATTGCACGCTGATCCTAACAACCCAGAAGAGTTTATCAAAGCACTGGCTCAATTAGAGCATGAGACGGATCGTAAACAACTTATTAATAAGGGATTCGAAAATGGTTTACGTTTTGATAAACAACAAATGATCAGGCAATATTTGGATCTTTATCATATTAACTAAATGGGAATGTTTCTAAAGTTGGTTGTTTTTCTTTTTCCCTGGGGCATTAGAAGAATTCTTTTAAATAAATTATTTGGCTACCAATTACATCCCGATGCTCGGATGGGGTTCTCATGGATATTCCCTAAGAAGCTCATCATGGCTAAAGGGGCAACCATTGACCATTTTTCGGTAGCTGTAAATTTAGATAGAATCGAAATGGGGGCCAATTCATCGATTGGTCGTAGCAATTGGATAACGGGTTTTCCAACTAATACCTTGTCCCCCCATTTTAAGCATCAGTCAGATCGTAAAGCAGAACTGATTTTGGGAGCATCATCTGCTATTACCAAGAATCATCACCTTGACTGCACCAATTCGATAACGATCGGCTGTTTCACAACCATCGCAGGTTACAACTCTCAATTTTTAACACACTCTGTAGATGTGTATGCTAATAGGCAGGACAGCTTACCAATTTTAATAGGCGACTATTCCTTTATAGGTACAAATGTTGTGATATTGGGTGGTACTAAATTGCCGGCCTATTCCATACTTGGGGCAAAATCACTGCTTAATAAAAGTTTTGAGAAGGAATGGATGATTTATGGCGGTCTTCCTGCAAAAGAATTACAGGAAATTCCTAAAGATGCCAAGTATTTCACGCGTGTGGAGGGATTTGTTTATTAACTAAATGTATTGAAAGCTCAAATTAAATCTGTAAGAGTTCTTCACGTTATTGCTGGAATGGATCCTACTTTGGGCGGAGTAAGCCAGGCGGTAAGAACAATAGTTGCTGGCCTCGATAGCTTAAATGTTCACAACGAGGTTGTATGTTTAGACCCTATAAGTGCCGTTTACCTCAGCGAGGACTCTTTCGTTACCCATGCACTTGGTAAAGGAAAGGGTCCATGGTTGTATAACAAGGATTTGCTTTCATGGTTAAAAACAAATATCGCTCTATTCGATATTGTGATAGTGCATGGTCTATGGCTATATCATGGATATGCTGTTAAAGAGGTTATTAATGGGTTAAAGAAACAAAAAAAGTATGCCCCAAAATTCTTTTTAATGCCGCACGGGATGTTAGACCCCTACTTTCAGCGTGCGCCTGGAAGAAAGCTTAAAGCACTCCGAAATTTGATATTTTGGCATCTGGTCGAGCAGAAGATTGTTAATTCAAGTGACGGAATATTATTCACTTGCGAGATGGAAAGGGTGTTAGCTCAGGGCACTTTTGATGGATATAAGGCCAGGAAAGAATATATAGTAGGGCTGGGAGTAGAAGAGCCGCCATCTTTTGAGAATTTGATGTTAGAGGCGTTTACAAAGAGGCTTCCTAATGCGACTATAGGTCCCTATATATTATTTATTAGTAGAATTCATCCCAAAAAGGGGATAGATCTTTTGATTAAAGCATATACCAACCTGAAACAATTATACTTAGCAATGCCAGCTTTAGTGATTGCTGGCCCAGGTCTTGACACCGAGTATGGAGCCCAAATACAAGCACTCTCAAATAAGGTCCCTAATATATATTTTACTGGAATGCTAAGCGGAAATGAAAAATGGGGAGCATTTTATGGTTGCGAAGCATTTATTTTACCAAGCCATCAGGAGAATTTTGGGATTGCTGTGGTAGAAGGGTTGGCCTGTGGAAGACCTGCCCTGATTTCCAATCAAGTTAACATATGGAAAGAAATTGCAGACTCCGGAGGTGGAATGGTTGCTGAGGACAACCTTCAGGGCGTCCAGGAGATTCTTAAGAAATGGCTCGAGCTGCCAGAGAGTGACAGAAAAATTATGGGATTGAAAGCCCGAAGCTGCTTTGAGTCGAATTATGCTGTGAGTGCCGCTTCAAACCGGTTGTTAGAAACGTTCTAGAAAAGAACATAGGCTAAATGAAGTAATTTAAAAAGAATTAGTAGGCTAGTGGCAAATTCTCAGCTATTATATTCAAATAAAGTAAAAAATGATTTTATGATAAATCAAGATGCTTACTCAGGCCCATCATTTTCAATAAAAAATCGCTTAGCGCGTCTTATTTGGGGAATTACTGACATCTTATTTTTCCATTTTTCTCCAAGACCTTTGCACAGTTGGCGAAGTATGTTGTTGAGACTTTTTGGAGCAAAAGTCGGAAAAGGAGTTCATATATACCCCAAGGTAAAAATTTGGGCACCTTGGAATATTGATTTTGGAGATGAATGCGGTGTGGCAAATGGCGCTATTTTATACTCGCAGGGTAAAATTTCTATTGGAAAGCGCTCTGTTATTTCTCAGGGAGCCCATCTGGTGGCGGGAACTCATGATTACACAAAAGCTGGTTTTCCACTTATCACCAGACCCATCCATATAGGCAATTACGTATGGGTTGCGGCAGAAGCGTTTATTCACCCCGGGGTAACCGTCGGAGATGGTTCCGTTATTGGAGCTCGGTCGGTGGTGACTAAAGATATGCCGCCATGGATGGTGTGTTCAGGACATCCATGCAAGCCAATTAAAGAAAGAATTTTGGAAAAAGACATATGATTTCGGTAATTATATTAACCAAAAACGAGGAACTAGATATTGAGAACTGCTTAAAATCTGTTCAATGGTCTGATGATGTTCACGTATTAGATTCCGGAAGTACAGATAATACCGTTGATATTGCATTAAAATATAAAGCAAGTATATCGACAAATGCTTTTGAAACTTTTGGTAAACAGAGGAATTACGCACTTGATAAGTTAACTGTAAAATATGAATGGATACTTTTTTTAGATGCAGATGAAATTGTGACTGAAGACTTTCACCAAGCGCTTGTAAAAGATATAGGCTCGGCCGACGTCGATGTGGCAGGTTTTTATTGTTGCTGGAAGATGATGCTTTACGATAAATGGCTTAAATATTGTGACAACTTTCCAAAATGGCAATTTCGAGTATTACGTAAAGGAATGGCAAGGTTCACCGACTTTGGACATGGCCAAAAGGAAACAGATATTCAAGGAGTAATAAAGTACATAAAAGAACCGTACCTTCATTTCGGTTTTTCAAAAGGGTGGTATTATTGGCTTGAGCGCCATAATAAATATTCTTCTCAGGAAGCGGTTGCAAGGACTAAAGGACACATTCCTTTTAGGAATATTTTTTCTCAGCATGGAAGTACACGCAACCCTGCCTTAAAATCTTTTTTGAGTCGATTGCCCGGTTGGCCTCTATTAAGGTTTTTTTACACATATTTTTTGAGGCTAGGTTTTCTGGAAGGATCAGCTGGTTTTACTTATTGTGTTAATATAAGTTATTATGAATTCCTCATCCAAATCAAGATGAAAGAACTTCAAAGAAGGAAGAGTCGTGGCGGACTGTAAGAGGTTTTTTCTAACATCTCTAAGAGTGAGTAATACTCGTTGCTAAAGGAGCAGTCTGACCATAAAATGATTGTATCTGCGTTAAACAAGGTGGTATGAATGTAGCCTTTTGTATAAATCGATTGGGACTAACAGGCCTAGAGGTAACAATCACCTCTCTAATACGAAATTGTTCTGCACCCGAAAATCTTCATCTGTATTTCCTATGTGCCGGGGTCTTGAAAACTGATAAGGTTGAAATTGAAAATCTTTTGAAGCTGGAAGGCTTTTCAGGAAAATATACTTTCTTTGATTTCGACCCGGTTGCAATTTTTGGTTCATTACGATCCTTACACGGCGAGCGAACCCCTTATGGAATTTTGCTTCTTTCAGATTTTGTTGCCGGAAATGAAGTACTTTACCTTGATTCAGACCTGCTTGTTGAGATTGATGTGCTGGAAATAGAAAACTTTGATTTTCAAGCCAAAGCTATTGCTGCGGTACCAGCTGGAATGGTTAAAACACAATACGAAAATGACTTCTTTATTAAAAAACTCGGCTTATCTCCAACACTCGCATGTTTCAACTCCGGGGTCTTGTTATTCAACTTGAAGGAGTGGAGATTAAAGGATTTGAAAAAGCGATGTTTAGAGTTAGCAACACGATTTCCCAACGATTTGCTCTCAGCAGATCAATCAGTGCTGAATGCAATTTTCGCAGGAAACTTTTCAAAACTTCCAATAGCTTACAATTGCGAGTGGTTGATAAGGGATAATAGACCTACTGTTGCTGATAAGATGATCATTCATTTTGTTGGTTCTCCTAAGCCTTGGGATATATTTGGTTCATTTCTTCATCGAGGTTATAAGGCCTGGTATCAATATTCCCATCCCCATTGGGAAAGAACTTACAGTGGATTATCTCTCAGAAATTTAAAAAGAACATGGAATCTTAGACGATCCTACCTGCGAATTCTTAAGAGATGGTTTTAGAGCAAATTTTTGGACGACAGAAAACAATTATATTAATATAGCGTTTACATATAAAAACCTTTGCTCTCAGCTCTCGAAAGGTTTGTTTAGTACGCACTTATTATCATATTCACATAAATAAAATTTAAATGAAAAAACTATCACTAATATTTTTGATTCTTGTTACGATCGTTTCTGCATGTAGAAAAAAAACAACTCCCCCTGCTTCGTCGCCTGTTGATTTTACAGGCACTAACTACAAAACAATTGGGACATTTGATGAGTCTGGAAAGCCCCAAAATATGGGACAAGAAGTGGTTTCTGACGGTCTTAAGAGCTTTTTGAATACTTCATTACCAGAACGTACGGACTTGCGGAAAACAAACCCAGAATTGCTTACCACTAAAGCTATTGCGGACATTAGTCTTACTGCAAAATCTAACATATCGATAACTTTTGTATCGCAAGGTACAGAGTTTGCAAATACAATTGCCTTTTACACCTATCCGGCCAACAGTCCACCAGCTAAAGCAAAAGATATAAAAGAGATAACTTATGTTTTCCCTAATACAGGTGCCACTACTACTTTAAAGGCGGGAGATAAAGTTAACATTGGAAGCTTCAATCCGGGCACTTCCGTAGGTTTTGTTTTATTGAAGAATGCATGGAATTCGACAACTAAGACCGTTACCTCCACTGCTGTGCATTTTGCTTCTAATGATGTACTTAATCCTGAGTTTGATCCAAACTTAAAGAAACATGCCGTTTTGATTAATTATGAGCCGGACAAAAAAGTCCTAATTGGTTTTGAGGATATTGACAGAACTCAACCAGCTTGTGATCATGATTTTAATGATGTTGTGGTTTTTGCTACCGTAACGCCCGAATAATAAACTAAAACCGGGGATACTGAAAACCTTTATTGCATAAAGGTCTTTTTTGAAATAACTACTATACCTAGTCGACCCTTAAAAAGTCATTTTGCAACCATATAAAAGCAGGATGACTTTTTGTTAAACAGGTGATGATAAAAACAATTCAGTAAAAAGCTGCAAAGGTTCTTCTTCCTGAAATTCATCATTCTTTTTAAGTTCATAGCAGCATCAGCCAGCATGACATTAATATTAGCCTTTAATCCCCTGGTAAAGTTGCGTTTTAAGCGATAATCGGTTTTTAAGTGTCATTACAGTTCAATAACAGCTCGCAACATCATCTTCCGGAATATTCCGATTCTAATTCTTCACATCAAGAAATATATAATGCCATCATTCAAGCAGGTGCTAATGATGTACCGTCAAAGCCATCTCAAGATCGTATCGCATCTTTTCAAAGCTTTGTTCGGGCAGCTAGTAAAATTCAACTAGATTTTACTAGCTGGTAAATCCCTTACTCTTTCAGCTTCTGATCCAAGACTTCCCTGAAACAAGGCCGGTTATGTGGCTGTCCCGGGATTATTTTACGAATCAGTTTCTCATAGGCCTTCGGGCAATCGTTTACTTTGGATAGCCTTTATTGTAAGCTCCCCCGTTTTTTGAGCCATTCAAAAGTTGACTCGCTAATTTATTAATTCGGGTAATAAATCCATAGGTGTTTTGAAATTTAGTGCCTCATGAGGTCTGTGGTAATTGTAATCAACCATCCATTCATCCGCTT